>JAJRVX010000098.1:0-28409 GCA_024277095.1 Chloroflexota bacterium | reverse complement strand
GCTATGCGCTAGCCGAACAAGAACCGCATCAGCGACGAACGTGTAGACGCGGCCGCCACCTCGATCCCCAAGGAAACCTCCAGGAACTTGGCGACTGCCGCCAACAGCGCTACGACCACCGGCACCCACTTGCTCTTAACGTACTTCTGAATCCACTCAGAGACCAGAAGCACAAGCGCAACCCACGCAGCACCTGGAAGCTCCATCATATCAAGCCCTCCCACGTCACCACAGCCCCATCACGTCCGGGTAACAAGCTGTTCAGCTTCATCCGATACGCCCGCTCGGTCCGGAACGTCGCCAGGCTCAATTGGTTCAGCATCAGCGTCGAAGCGTCCGGATTCTGCGCCTCCAACGCCTCCAGTTCCTGGGCCGCGGCCCAACGCACAAAGAGCACCAACAGCTCCAGGTGCGCGTCGGGCACGGTGATCACATCGGCGTCATCATCCGGGTAAGCGTGATCCGCAAGGTACCGCACCCGGATCGTTTCCCCCGCCGATGGCTTCATGCCCAGGATCAACGTATCGCCGATCATGTCGTAGTAGCACCCGCCCCAGAAGCCGGATCCCAAGCGGGACCTGCGGCGCAGATATGAGGGCGGATCTTCGCCCGCCGGATACTCAACCGACAAGACGCCCCTGGGATGGTACGTTGAGAGATCATATTCCCGCTGACCAGCGACCGCCGGGACATCGATCGAGAGCTCCCGCGGGAAGTAATTGGAGTAGTCGGCGATGGCGTCGTTGATCCACTGATTGAGTTGCAGATCGCCCCAGGTATAGGGGGCGGCCAGATCACCCAACCGCCGTCGACAAAGGGCGTTGAGATCCGCACGTGTCGTCATCGCTACGTCCCCACCACGATCAGGGAGACATCGCAGTCCCCCGCGTCTACCGTCAGCCCGGTCGAGAAGCGCAAAGGGAACCCCTCCGGGAACTCCAGGTCGGCGATCCCTCCCGCCGGGACGTGGAGCCGGAACAGCACGGACGCCGAAACATTGCTCCCGTCATGCAGCGCCACCGGACGGGATCCCCCGCCACTGGCGATGATCTTCAGAATCGATCCCCGGCCGGCGTGAATCGTCTTCACAGATCCGGCCGGAACAAAGCTACCCACCCCGGCGTAAGTCGCCATCAGATTGTTGCGTCCTCCGTGTAGCTCACCAGGCCGGAGACATTCGGATGGATCGAGCCGTTCACCAGACACGCGGCGATCACAGCGCTCACCGCCAGCGCCGCGTCGATCGCGTACGTCCCCGAAGCCTTGCGAAAGATCGACTGCAACAGCTTCGCCTCCACCGGCGCGCCGGCGAATTGGAGCGCCGGCCCGTCCGGCGATGCGTTCTCCACCACCGATCGCACCACGTGCAACGTGCCGTTGGAGACCTCCACGGCCGGCTCAGACGCGGCCCCCGCGATCGTGTGATACCGTCGCAGGATCGAGTCATAGACCCTCGCCATCCCGGCCGAGAGCGCCAACGCCGACCCGCCGGCCTGGACCTCAGACTCCAAGACCTCGACCACGCCACCGGAGACGCTCAGCCCGTCCACGCCTGGATCATCGTTCTCGATGGTCACGTGCCGCAGCCGCAGCGTGCCCGTGTTGACCTCCACGATCGGAGACGCATCCCCCGCGATGCGCAGATTCGCCAGCGTACACGTCGCCCCGTTCAGGATCGCCGACGCCCCACTAACGTTGATGTACGCTGCCCTGTTCGGCGCCAGGCCCGCGACGTGGACGTAGTCATACAGCGTCAACGACTCCTGATAGCTGCCGGGGGCGACCAGGACCAACCACGGATTCACAGCGGTTGGCCCCTGCCCGTAAGCGGCATTGATCGCCGCCTGGATCGTCGTGTAATCGCCGTTGCCCAACGCATCGACGACCAGCACCCGCCCAGGTGTGCCCCCTGCGCCTTGTAGAACTCGCATCTCTAGAACGTCCAGCTCACGTCGGTATCCACGACGTTGCCCGAGCCGACCGCATCCGTGCAGTCGGTGGCCTCGGTGATCGGCGAGATGTTCGTGACGTTGTTGGCTGTTCTCACCGTCGTCCCGGCGACACACGTGACGGCGCCGGCTGCGGTCCCATGCCCGATGAGCAGAGATCCGTAGATATGAGCGGTGCCGGTGTTATCGGGGAAGATATCCACAGCCGCCGCATTGCCGCCTGGAGCGGACGAGACGCGGGAGTCATAGAGATACAAAGTAGTGCCGCCGGAGAGCCGAATGCCGGGATAGGATGTGGACCCGGTCTGAACGATCACGTCCGAGTCATACAGCCAGGCTTTCACCCCGGTGGCTCCAAGGAGTAGGCCAAAGTTCGCGTCCGATCCAGGCCCACTGAGGATCCGGGTACGGTAAGCATGGAACTGAGCGCCGCCGTATATCTCCATGCCCACACCGGGGGCCCCGCCGGCGCCGTCTGCCCCACCCTGGATCAGACTGTTGTAGACGGTGACGTTCGCGCTGGAATCCAGATAAAGGCCATCACCTCCACCATCACCGGAATCATCGTCGCCGCCATAAAGAGTTACATCCCGCAAGATGGCCGTGGCGTTGTTGTAGATCTCCATTCCAGGATTGAGCGCACCGCCGGCGGCCCACGTCCCCCCGATGATCTCCGCCTCGGTCGCAGCGCCCACAATCTGCAACGTGGTGCCATACGTTGCCGTGGCACGCGCATCGCGGGCGTAGATCGTGAGAGATTTATCGACCACGACGCTGGTCACGACGTGAGAGCCAGGCAACAGCCAGATCAGATCCCCACTGGACGCTCCGGAGACCGCGGCGGAAAGCGTGGAATAATCACAGCCGTCGCCACAGACAGTGATGATGTGATCGTTCAACGCGGAGATGTCCACGCTCTCGTCCGGGAGGCTGACCGACCCGGTCACCTCCAGGCCGCTCAAATGCGTAATACCCTGCACGCCGAACGGCATGCCCAGATCGGAGCGCTCCGGTCGGACGCTGACCGTGCAGCCGATCAGAGCAATCAGAACGAGAACGATGAGAAGCAGATGTCGCTTACGCATTTTGTGCCCCCAATGCCTTTCGAATCTGAGCCAAGCGGAATGGCCCGATGCCGTCCACCGCCAGCAGGTCGTCGTCGCTTGCAGATCGCACGACATCGGGCGTCTCGTACCCGGCATCAACCAGCAGATCGATCACGACCGGCGGGAGCCCGCCCCAGTCCTCAAAGAACGTCCCGGCATCATCGCTGACCACCAGTCGGATCACTTCCACATCGCGGCGCAGCTCCGCAACCTGCTGCCGCAGACCACGGACCGCATCCGCCAGCACCTGATCGAAGCAAGTTGCCAGATCATCCATCACGCACCTCCGCAATACGCAACACGCAACACGCACTATGCAACACGCACTACGCAATACACCTTACGCCACGTTATGCTTATACAGCCCCCGCCAATCCATCGGCCCGGTGGCGAAGAAGAACCGCACCTTGACCGGCATCACGTCGTTCGTGAACATCAGGCCGGAGGTCGGCGAGGCCACGGAGAAGATCTCCGGCGTCTGACCGTAGCGGAAGCCCAGGCCGATCGTCGGGTACAGGTTCGGATCGGCCACCGCCGCCCAGTCGTTGGCATCGGTCCAAAAGTCCACCACGATCACCCGGCGCGTGGCCGCCTGGAGCCGAGCGTCATGGCTCGCGCCCTGCGCCCACGGGTTCTCATCGTTGTCCGCCGTCCCCGGCTGCCCCTCGGACATCAGGATCGTTAGGGCGTCGCCCTCCAGATCCGGCGGGACGAGCAAGAACTTCGGCACCACCAGCCCGCCCAGCCGCTCGCCGGAGTTCAACTCCGTCTGTTTCCGCATCGCGGCCCGAGTCGCCGTCCAGGCCGAGTAGGACAGCGCCGAGGCCCCCAGGTTGTTGTGAGCCGCATGGAACAGCGCGTTGCCGTCGCTCATCGTCGGCCCGACACCACCACCCGCCGTGAAGATGTTGGCAATCGCCTTACCCAGACTGAGCCATGCAGCCTGGGCCAGGGCCTTCGGAGCCTGCCGTAGCCGCCGGGTGTCGTCCTTGTCGATCGCCTCCAGCGTGATCCCCAGGTAGCCGCCCTTCTTCACCCAGTCGGCGGTTTCGGTCTGATCATCCCAGGTCATCTCGGTATATGCCGCGCCCTCGGCCACCGTCGGCAGCTCGCCGATCCCGCCCAGCGTGATCCACTTAATCTGTTGCAGGCTGTTGAAGTTCTCCACCCGGACGATCGGCTCCCACCACCGGGGATACTGCTGGAACTGATTGACCACCACCTTGTTGAGCGCGTTGGCGACCATCCCGGCCATCGTGGTGCTGGTCACGTTCGCCAGATACACGTTCTCCGGCTGGAACAAACCACGCATTTCGTAGTCACCCGAGAGCAGCGTGTACAGCTCCCGGATACCGGACAGCGGCCGAATGCCGTCCTTCGGCCGGCGGCCTTCGAGCAAGGCCAGGAAAGCTTCCTCGATCTGCTCCAGGCTGGTCGTCATGCCTCGAATGCCAGCGTTCGGCACCAGGTCACGCACCACGTCATCTTCACGCAGCGCGGCCCACACCTGTCGCTGGGACTCGATCGCCGCCTCCAAGTCGGCGGGCGCCCAGTCCTCAGGCAGCGACCGACGCACGTTCTCATGGAACGCCTCGGGCAGTCCGCTGGCCGCCAGGCGAGCGCTCAGCAGCGCCTCACGCTGCGCCGCCAGGAACGCCTCCACCCGAGCGGCAACTCGCTCATCCGCACCTGGTACTTGCTGTTCCTTCTGTGCAGTCATGACTCTCTCTCCTTGCTGCTCTTCTTCCTTCTGTGCCTGTCCCCGATCTTCCATGCCCTCCTCCATCCGCCCTCCGCTCCTCGCCCCCTGCTCCCCGCTGACAGCTAACTGCTGGCTGCTAACGGCTATCTGCTGACCGCTATCCGCTTCACGCTCCCCGCCTAGCGGCCCCACAGCCGCCATGATGCGCTTCAACTCCCCACCCGCCGCCGGGCGGAAGACGGCGTCCAGCTGCTCCACGCTCACAATGTCCATGACCTCGCGCAGGCCGTCCTCGCGCTCATCGCCGACCAGAACCCAGGGCACCGCGGACAGGCCCACATCCGGCGCTGGCTTGTCCTGCTCTTTGAGCCGGATCAACTCATCCGCTAGCCTGCCGAACCACTCGGCCGCCGGCGTGCTCAGCAGATGATAGTCGCCGACGATCGCCTGCTCCTCGTCGTCCCATCGGGCGTTGTCGAAGATTCCCAACAGGAGCTGCAACGCCGGGTGACCGTGATTCCCCGGATTCTGCATCGGCGGATTCAGGAACGAGGCCAGCCCGTTGAACTTGTGAGCGTTGCGTTTCAGCACCTCAGGCGACGCATACAGCCCATGACCCTTCCACTCCCCGGGCCGGATCGCCACAGCCTGATACGTACGTCCTGGCTTCACCTCCAGGGCGCCCGCGTCCAGCGCCACCCGCACCGGTCCGCCCACGACCGATTCATCAGGGCTCAAGGATTGCTCACGGCGCTTCGGCAAAGCTCGCTCCAGCGCCTGGATCGCCGCTTCCTTGTCCTTCGCCTCGATCGCCTTACTTGCGTCCTTCAACGCGTTCTCCTGCGTGGACTTCGGAGACGAATATCCGTAGTCCTGCTCTTTCGGCTCCGGATACCCGTACCCCTCCAGCGCGGCCATCGCATCGCGCACATGCTCGGCCGCCTTGTCCCAGTCCTCCGACTTCACGGCCTGGATCGCCGCTTCCACTTCCTTGCGCAGCTGATCCTGCGCCAGCTGCACGCTGATCGCCTGTTCCTCTCGCTCCTCATCCAGAACGTCCATCGCCCTCACTCCTTACGCATTACGTTTTACGCTTCACGTTTTACGCCTTACGCACCACGCAACACTCCTCACGCCCCCCGCTCTACATCCACCCTCCGCGGCCTCTCGCCCGGCTTCCCCCAGATCAGCCACTGCTGCCCCTTGCGGCGCAGCTCAGCGACCACATCCTCAAGCTCGTGCGTCTCCGCATACGGCCGTTGATCCTCCGGCTTCGAGATCAGCCACACTCGCCCGCGCCCTCCGACCGGCGCATACTGAATCAGGTAACGCCCCTTGAGCATGGATCCGCGCAGGAAGATCTCAAAGAAATGCTCTCGCCAGACTCCCACCTCATACGTGCCGTGATCCACCTCGAAGAACTTGGCCCAGGACCTCGAAGCGCTCCCCACGCCGCCAGGCGCCGACACATACGGCCCTCGCCGGGCCACCGTTAGCCAGGCCGTCGGCTGGTGCAGCTTGAACGTGCCCTGGAGCTTGTCGTCCGGCGGTAGTGTAGGCAGATCCCGGCCGCCTCGGAGATCAGCCACACGCCCCAAGAACACGGTGAGGCCCCACAACGCCTTACCGAACGAGCAGCGCAAATCGCCATGCACGCTGTTGTCGGTCTGGAGAAGTGCGGCCTCGTCAAGCTTCGCCTCATCTTCACTGAGCCCGCGCCAGTGGTGATGATAGACGAACTCCCCACGTCCAGAGGCCGGGAACGACTCGTGCCAGTGCTCACGCCAGAACGCCGCGGCCCGTTCCTCCCGCGTGTCTTCACGCAGTTGATCCGCTAACTCGCTGACTCGCTTTTTCGCTGACTCGCCGACGCGCTGATTCGCCAACTCGCCGATTCGTACTTCCCGCTTATACACCCGTCCTCGCTTCGCCAGGTCGATCGCCTGCGCCACCGTGTACGCCGGCCGGCTTTTATCCGGACCGACTGGCGTCGGCTTGCCCCAAAAGAGCGCAGGCCTGCCGTCCACTTCGCCGTCGATCAATTCCTCGATCCTGACGTTCAGCGTGTCCCCAACTTTCGCCAGGTCATCACGTGTCACAAACGTATTGCCGAGATCAAGATACTTGTGCCCCTCAAACTCGGTCACGTTCGAATAGCGCTCCGACGGCTCCCGCAGCCCGCACCGATAGACGTGTCCGTTCTTGCGCTGGATCACGTCCAACACGATGCACTTGATCTCGAAGACCGTCTTCAACTTCGCCGCCGTGTCCGTCGAACCGAAGTGATACGGCGCATCGGCTTGGCGCACAAACAGCCCCTCGCTCAGCTCGTGGCTGGCAGCCCAGTACCCCACAATCTCCAATCCCTCTTTATCGGTGACCGGCCGCTGCTCCAGCACCGTGAAATGCCGTTCAGCCAGGTCAAGCGCCCGAAGCCGCGTATACCGATCCTCGAACGGCTCCGTGTGAACCTCAGCGCCATCAACGACCAGCAGATCATACAGCCACCAGTGCGGCTCAGCTTCGATCCGCCCGGCCAGCACCCCGGCCAGTTGCGTCCGAGCCAGCCACTCGCCACCTCGCCGCGCCGTGAACTCCCCTTCCAGGACCACGCCATCTGGAAACCGAATGCCGAACGTCCGTACCCGATCGCTGTCCTCAAACCGAGCATGGAGCTTCCCATCCTTGCCCCACAGCACCGTGCGAAAGCCGTCGATCTTCGGGCTGCCCAACAGCTTGTGGCCCTGCGCAAGCTTCCTCTTTGCCCACGCGTCCCACAGCTCACCCGTCGAGAAAAATTCCGTGTAGCCCGACATGCTCGGCTTCATCACCTGATACCGCCGCGGATCCAGCCTCGCCAGGTGCGCCGGGAGCCCAGGCCGGCGAAGCAGAACGAGATCATACAGCGCCACGCTCTCCGCATGCGGACCCTGCGGATTGTCAATGAAGTGCAGGAGGCCCCGCTTCTCCGGATCCAGCGCCTTGCGTAGCGGCAGAAGCACGTTGTCCGAGCCGATCAGAAAGTGACCCCGATCATCCCGCTCGGCCCGAAGCAGCACGTCCACGTCGTGCCCGTCCCGATAACCTTCCGCCGCCGTGCTTCCGACGATCGCTACAAGGCCATCAATCACAAGCAGCTTTTCAGGCAGCGCGGAGAGATCCAGTGCCAGCCCCGCTCGATCCAGACCATCATGCTCGTTGTGGTGCATCCCCCGCCGCCGCATCTCCTCGACCAGGAACCGGTGAGCGTTCACCAGATCCTCACGGGTTAGCCCGCCGACCGATTCTTCCGTGTTCCCCTCAAAGTGCAGGCCCCAGAGTTGATGGACGCGGTGATGCAGGTTCAGGACCTCATCGTCCGGCACGTCCTGCAACGTCTCAGGGCTTATCTCATGAATGCGCACCGTTCGCTCCCAATCGCACCAGCTCCGGCAGCTCGCCGCTAACTCGTTGCCTCGCTGATTCGTTGACTTGCTGACTCGTTGCCTCGCTGACTCGCTGACTCGCCGATTCCTTCAGCAGCTTTTCCAGGTCCTCATCACTCAGCGTCTCGCCGGCGAACTTCATCACCAACCGCAACGCATAGCGCCGGAAGTCCTCACCGCGCACGCCGATCTCTTGTAGGCCGGCCAGCGTCTTAACCATCGCCCGCGCCGCCATCGCCAGCTCCCGATTGTCGCTGGGCGAGATGTCCGGCAACCCGACCCGCACATCCTCAACCGTCGCCCGCCGCCCCCGCACCAGGCCAAAGGCCACGGCCCGGTTATATGCGGTGACCACGATGTCGGCCAGCACGAAGCCGAAGTACGCCTGTCGCCGTGTCAGGAAGCGCCACCGTTGCTCGCTCATCGCTTTAGCCGTCGCCAGGTTCGCCGTCTCACTCTCGCCGAAATCGACCAGCCCGATCCCCGGCCCCCCGGCCGCGATCATCCATCGCAGCGCCCGGCCATCGTTGGCCGCGTCATTCGCGTGCAGCATCGGCGAGATCGGCTTCCACTGCTCCGCCTCATCGTGAATGATGAGCGACCCCGAACGCGGAGGCGTGCGGTACTGCTCCCGCTTCGCTTTGACCATGCCCGAAGGCACCGTCACGTCCCACAGGAAAACGTGCGTACCAGCGTTCAGCCGTACCCGATCTTCCAGCCACTTGCTGTATCGCTGTAGCCAGAGAAGGATCGGGGCAAGGTCCGACTCACCTCGCAGCGCCCCCACCGGCCGGTTCACCGCATAGTGCAACATCACCGGCGGCGGATCTTCCACAACACGCCATACATCCGGGTGAGCCGCCCCCTTCCACCAGGTCCCATCCGGCTTCTCGTAACTGCCCACCTCGTGGTATTGCAGCTCCGTTTCATAGTCTCCCGGCTTCCAGTTGATCCGATCAATGCGTGAGGCCGGCATAAGCCGTAAGTAGCTCATCCCATCCGCCGGGTTCAGAAACAGCACCGGGAACAGCTCCCCGGACCGACTCAGCTCGGCACACATCTCCGCCTGTCGTAAGTGGAGCCGGTTCTTGGGATGCGTAGCAAAGCGCTGAATGAAGCGGGCCAGCGGCCGGTAATCGCTGGACAAGGTAATGCCATCGGCCACCACGTAGGACGTGATCAGTCCGATGATCCGCCGGGCCAGCGGATTAGAACGCCATGCTTCGAGCGCATCCGAGAACTCTCTGCTCAGCTTGCCCCAGTCCTTGTCCATCTCATTGCCGGCTGAGAACGCGGGGACGAGCCCGTCGTCATCACGACCGACGGGCACCGCACTCACTTTCGCCAGCCACGCTACGAATCGCTGCCAGACATTCACTTCACGCTCTCCGCTCCACGCGCCACGCACTACGCACTACGCAACACGCAACACGCAATACGCAACACGCAACACCCCTACGCCTCGCGCCTTATCCCTACACTCACTCCCCAAGCAAATCCGGCGCCTCAACTACCACCGATTCAGCATCCCCCGGCCGCCACTTCAACGCGGCCAGCGCCAACACGAACGAATCCGCTCGATCATCGTGCTCACCTTCCGGCGCTCGCAGCGTCGCCCCCTCGATGCTCGTCAGTTGCGCCAAGGTCTCCGGTGAGCGAATCGTGACCGATCCATCTCGGAAGCAGTCGGCCGCGTGATCGTACATCAGCGCCTTTCCCTTTGTGTTCGACAACCAGCCCTCTTTGCCGTCATGCCCCTTGAGCCGCCGCACGTTCGGAGCGTTGTCCCGCAGCCACAGGAGCACCGCGTGCCCGTGATTGTTCCGCTCCACCAGCACACCGGCGCCGTTGTGACACTCGGAGAGCTTCGCCAGGTGCGCCGCAAACACGGCCGGCTCGAATTTCCCGGCCAGCGATGCCACCTCCGCCCAATCCTCAGCGTCCAGGATCGTCGCCGCGCTGTCGTCACTTGTCGGATTCCCCTCGGCCGGATCTGCTCCGATCACATACGCCCGCCCGGCCCTCGGCACCTCATACACATCCAATCCCGGAATCGCCAGCTCACGCAATACGCAATACGCAACACGCTCCACGTAACACGCCCGCAGCCAGGCGAACGGAAACCGCTTATCGGACGTCCTCGCCGCCAGCGCTTCCTCATCCGTCGCCGGATACTCCTGGTACAGCGCATCCAGCGAGCCATCCCGCGCCTCGATGTCCCGCTTCTGCGCCTCGTACCACGCCACATCTCGATCCGGCCGCGCCGACCAGGGCAGGAAGATCGGAAGCCACTCGCTTTCACCGCGCCGGGCCGCCCGGTAGATCCGCTTGAAGACCGATTGAGGTTTCGCCTTGTCTGCCGTGCTTAGCAGGATTAGGCGACCGCCGGCGTCGATCGTCGGCTTGACCGCGTTCAACAGCTCCTGCAGATCCGGCGCAAAGTCCGCCTCATCCACAATCGCCAGCGTCGCCGTGTAGCTCCGTCCACCGGTCGTCGGGAACGCCAGCGCCGCCGAGCCGTTAGATAGTCGCCACTCGTGGCCGCTGTCCTTGGTCACTGCCTGGCACCGCAGGAACCCAGGCAGCCGCTCGTACATCCCCTTCAGCCGAAAGTCGAGCAGATGCACGGCCTCATCGTCCCGCTTGCTGAAAAACAACACTGTCGCCGCCGGCCGGAACTGCATCAGCCACAGCGCAAAGCCCACGGACAGCCAGCTAAGCCCGAGCTGCCGGGCTTTCAGCACGACGACCAGTCGATTGTCAAGGAACCGTTGCAGCACCCCATATTGCGCAGGCCACAGCCTGAATCGAATCCAATCGCGCTCATGCGCGTCGTAAACGTAGCCATACGTGTCCAGAAAGTAGGCCGGCGACAACGCACATTTCAACCACTCCCTGCGCTCCACGCCCTACGCCTCACGCAACACACGCAACACGTTCTACTCTTCGCTCTCCCCGTTCCCCGCTTCCCACCCCACACCCAACCTCTCCCTTTCCCACCGCTCTAGCTCCTCAACCGCCCCGGCGTAGTCGTCAGCCGTAAACTGCACATCCCCCTTCACTTCCACCGCCTGACGCTCGACCAGCCGACCTCGCACTTGCAGGAGCAGCTTCGCCGCCCCTACCGCCGCAGCATCCTTGCCGGACGTGGCAATATCGACCAGGTGTCCGAGGACCTCCGGCAGCCGATCATCGACCTCCGTCCCGACCAGCCGCCAGACCTCGTCCCAAAGCTCCTCGTCCTGCTCCCACCGCCGCAGTGTGCGATCGGTGACGCCCAGGAACTCGGCCCACTCGCGTTTCGTCTTTGGCACCCGATGTGGCCTCGGCGTCGCCAGCCACGCCGCGTGCTTCTTCTTTTCGGGACTCAGTGCCATTGTCACTTGATCAAGTGCAGCAGTAGCGAGGTTACCGCCGCGCCGCCGACCAGAACCTGCGAAAGCGAAATCCAATACACCATCCGCTCCAACTTGCCCAGGCGTCCGTTGCGGATAGCCCGCTGCAGTTCGGAGACCTGCTCCTGAAGTACGGCAAGGCGAACATCCACAGATGCGGTGGTACTCCGGCGGGTGAACGAGGCCGTGGCCGCACCGGATACGCTCTCCGTGGATGCCTCCTCCTCCGCCTCGCGGCGCAAAGCCTCGATCTCCCGCTTTGCGAACGCGATCTGATTCAACAGGTGGACCGGAGCATCGCCGCCGTAGCTGGCCCGCTTCACCTCCAGGTGGTGCAGCGTCTGTCGCCACGCCTCGATCAGATCCTCGTTGCCCACAAAAAAGCCCCACGTCGCAGAGTTTTCCCCCTCCCCGCGACGTGGGGCACGTGCAAAGTGAGTATCGAATTCGCTCAGCCGAATACTAGCAAATGTTTGCTAAACTGTCAAGGGGTTAGTCAAGCTTCCTTTTGCGTTCCACACTTGCACAATCGGAACAAATGTGCTATTCTGCGATCGGCGTGGGGCACACGCCGCGGGCGCTGGTGGTCCCCCTCCCCCGCCACCAGCGCCCTCATAGCCGATCCAGCGGTGACTTGTACAATTCCTTCACGTCCACGGCCGCTAGTTTCACATACATCCGGGTGACAGTCATATCCTTATGACCGAGCAGATACTGCAGCGAATAAGGATCACCTCCGCCGCGTAGATAGAAAACTGCAAACGTGTGCCTGAACCGGTGAGGATAGCATCGAGCGACGCCGGCGCGCTTTCCAATCCGTCGGACAAGGCGACTGGCGACCCGACGGTCGAAAGAGCGCAGGTTCTGAGTCACAAAGAGGTTCGGTACATCGCACGACGGTCTCATCATTAGCCAACGCCACAACGCCATCTTGCACCGTTCTCCTATCACCACGGTTCGTGCCTTGTTGCCCTTCCCGACAATTCGGATCTGTCCAGATTGGAGATCGACGGCATCTACGGGTACGGAACATAGCTCCGAGATGCGCAGTCCGGCGTCGAGAAGCAAGCAGATCATAGCGTAGTCGCGATCTGCGTGACGGCCCTGTCGCGCTGTCTCAAGGATACGTTGTATCTCACTGATCGAGAAGGGCTCAGGCTGCCAGGTATTCCGAGGACGCTTAAGCTTGGCCGCCGGATCGGATTCCAGGAATCCCTCAGCAACGCACCAGGCAAAGAAAGCCTTGATTTTTGCAATCCGTTGATCTCGCGTTGCATCCGCGTAGTTGGAAATCATGGAAGCTGCCCATCGTTGGAGATGCACCGGCGTTATCTGTCGAGCATCTTTGATGCATTCAGGGGGCAGGGATCGAAGGAGCTGTTTAAAAGCGCGTTGATACGTCTCCAGGGTGGTTTTGCTTACCCCGGATGCCCGGCGCGACAACATGAATCCGTCGATCAATACAGGAAGGGCTGTGGCATTTGCCTCATGAAAAAGGGGACCAAACTCATCAAAAAAGGACACGGCCCACCTCCTTTTGAAGAGGGCCGTGCCCAGTTGGTGGCCCATACGGGACTCGAACCCGTGTCTCAGCCTTGAGAGGGCTGCATCCTAGGCCGCTAGACGAATGGGCCACACAGCGAGGGGATTTTACCTAGAACGATAAGTTTTGTCAAATCGATCTCCAGCCTGGTATAATGATTCCATCTAAGGCGGGTTCAAACCCCGCCCCGGCACCCCCGCCGGGAAGATGAGTAGAGGAGTGATCTATGTCTATGTTGCGCACCCCGGAGGAGATCACCAGGGCGTTAGATCGCGTCCTGCATCAGGTCCAGAAGCCGGCGCGCTATATCGGCGGCGAGTGGAACAGTGTCGTCAAGGACTGGGAGCGGACGGCCTATAAGATCGCGCTGGCCTTCCCGGACATCTATGAGTTGGGCATGTCCAATCTCGGGTTGGCCATCCTCTACGATATCGTCAACCGCCAGCCGGACATGCTGGCCGAGCGCGTCTACGCGCCGTGGGCGGATATGGAGGCCGTCATGCGGCGCGAGGGCATCCCGCTCTACTCCCTGGAGACGCGCCATCCCTTGATCGACTTCGACATCGTCGGCTTCAGCCTGCCTTACGAGCAGCTCTACACCAACGTGCTCAACATGCTCGATCTGGCGGGTATCCCGATCCGCTCGGCCGACCGCACGCTGGAGCATCCCCTCATCATCGCCGGCGGTAGCGCTACGTACAATCCTGAGCCCATGCACGCCTTCATCGACGCGTTCGTCATCGGCGAGGGGGAGGAGGTCGTGCTGGAGTTGATCCGGGCGTATGGGGAGTGGAGGGCAGAGATTAGGGATTGGAAGAATCTCCAATCCCCCGACCTCCACCGTTCCCTGCGTCAGGATCTGCTCCGCCGCCTGGCTCGCGTTCCCGGCGTGTACGTTCCCGCGTTCTACGAGGTGTCCTACAACTCGGATGGCACCATCGCGGAGGTGCGCCCCACCCGACCGGAAGCCCAGTTCCCGGTGGTCAAGCGCATCGTGCCCGTGCTGCCGCCGCCCGTGACCCGCTTCGTCGTCCCCTATATCGATGTGACCCACAACCGGGGGGCCATTGAGATCCACCGGGGGTGTACACGCGGCTGCCGCTTCTGTCATGCGGGCGTGGTCTATCGCCCCGTGCGGGAGCGCCCGGTCGACGAGATCCTCGACGCCGTGGATGAGATCGTTCGCGAGTGTGGATTCGAGGAGATCTCCTTCCTCTCCCTCTCCTCCAGCGACTACACCCATATCGATGAGTTGGTGCGGCGGTTCGTGGAGCGATACCGCGATCGTGGGGTCTCCATCGGCCTGCCCAGCCTGCGTATCGAATCCTTCAGCGTGGAGCTGATGGATATGCTGGAGAGAGGACGCCGACGCTCCGGGTTCACCTTCGCCCCGGAGGCGGCTACCGACCGGCTGCGCGATGTGATCAATAAGCCCATCGCCACCGAGGCGCTGCTGCGCGTGGCCGAGGAGGTGTACTCGCGTGGGTGGACCACCATCAAGCTCTATTTCATGATCGGCCATCCTACCCAGACCATGGAGGACGTGCAGGCGATTGCCGATCTGTCGTGGGAGGTGATGAGGATCGGGCGTCGGGTGATCGGGGGCAAGGCGAAGGTGCGCGTCAGCGTGTCTACATTAGTGCCCAAGCCGCACACGCCGTTCCAGTGGATTCCCATGGAGGACGAGGAGACCATTCGGGATCAGATCGCGTATCTGCAGAAGCGGCTGCGCGGCCGCGGGTTCCACTTCAACTGGAACGACCCCCGGGAGACGCTGATGGAGGCGTTTCTCAGCCGGGGCGACCGCCGCCTGGCCGACGTCATTGAGCGGGCCTGGCGGTTGGGCGCCAAATTCGATGCCTGGCAGGACCATTTCCGGGATGATGCCTGGATGCAGGCCTTCGCCGAGCACGGTTTGGATCCCGACTGGTATGCCCGTCGAGAGCGATCGATCGATGAGATCCTGCCCTGGGATCACATCAGCACGGGTGTGAAGAAGGCCTTCCTGATCGAGGAGTACCGGCACAGCTTGCAGGGGGCGGTCATCGATGACTGTCGTGAGCATTGCTTCTCCTGCGGGATCCTGGCCCAGTTCAGGGAGTTGCGACGCCAGGTGCCGGACGGGGCGTGGGGGTGTCCCCCTTTGGGGCGAGGGAAGCGGCGCCAGCCCGTGGATGTTCGTCCTGTTCCGCTGTACTATAATGAGGAGATGTCTCCCGACCTGGCGGAGAGGGCCGGGCCGCGTGTGCCCCAGCGTGCGGGTCGGGTCCTCGCGGGCGAGGAAGGGCACGATGGGACGGCCGTGATGTGACGGCGGTTCGCCGCCCTACGTCTTGATGGGCGCGGCTTCCCTGGAAGCTGTCGAGTGGCAGGCAGGGGGCGCCCTTTGCTCGCGGATCATCTGGCTCTCATGAGTTTTCTGCTCTTCGGAGGCCGATATGGTACGGGCGATCTGGGCGCATATGTTTACCTGCGCGGGCGACCTCGTCAACCTGGAGGACCTGCGCGGCCAGCTGACGGCTCGTCTGGCGCTGCTGTTGATGGGGGCCAGTGGCCTGGCGGCGTGGCTGACGTTGCCCAGCGCCCCCTTCCCCCTGGTCGCGTTTTGCTTGTTTCTCGCCGTGTTCGGGTTGGGGGTAGGCGTACGGGTGTTGAGCCGGACGCATGCGGCGCTGGCGCGCCATCTGCTGGTATGGGGACTCCTGGCCGGGCTGTTGGCTGCCATGTGGCTGTTCTTCGATCCCTGGGTTCCCTTCTTCGGGCTGATCCTGGCCTTTGTCAACGCGATGTTGGTGGCAGGCAGCGGGTTGGCGACCGCGGGTATCGTCGTGGTCGTGGCGGTGTGGTGGACATACGAGGGTGTGCGCGCCTATCCACTGCTCGAGTTGTTCGCCGGGCTGGCGCTGAGCGCGACCGTGGGATGGCTGGTGATGCGTACGCTGTACACCGCACTGCAATGGGCGTGGAACATGCAGAAGCGGGCGGATCAGCTGCTGGAGATGGCGCGGGATCGTCAGGTGGAACTGGGCCGTGCCCTGAAGTCGCTGGAGTGGGCCAATGCGATTCAGCGCCGCACCCAGCGTGAGCTGGCGGTGGCGCGACGGCAGGCGGAAGAGGCGCGGCGGATGAAGGAACAGTTCGCCGCCAACATCAGCCACGAGCTGCGCACGCCGCTCAATCTGATCCTGGGCTTCAGCGAGCTCATGTATCTCTCGCCCGAGGTGTACGGTGACATGCGGTGGCCGCCAACCCTGCGCCGGGACGTCTATCAGATCTATCGCAGCAGTCGCCATCTGCTGGAGATGATCGACGACATCCTCGACCTCTCCCGGTTTGAGATGGTGGGATTTACCCTCAACAAGGAGCCCACGCCGTTGGAGCCGCTGCTGCGAGGCGCTGTGGAGATCGCCCGGGATCTCTTCCGGGGGCGTCCCGTTCGCCTGGAGGTGGAGATCGCCCGGGATTTGCCCGTGTTGGAGATCGACCGTACCCGCATCCGTCAGGTGCTCCTCAACCTGCTCAATAACGCGCAGCGCTTTACCGAGGAGGGCACGGTGCGGTTGGAGGCGAGGCGAACGGATGGGGAGGTGATGATCAGCGTCAGCGATACGGGCCCGGGCATTCCGGCGGATAAGCTGCCGTACATCTTCGACGAATTCTATCAGGTCGATCACTCCCTGCGTCGCAGTCACGGGGGGGCTGGCCTGGGCCTGGCGATCTGTAAGCGGTTTGTGCAGGCGCACGACGGGCGCATCTGGGTGGAGAGCCGGGAGGGTGTTGGATCCACCTTCTTCTTCACCCTGCCCATCCCGGGGCGGTATTTGCCCGCCTCGGATCTGCATGCCGAGCACCCGGTGGAGCCCCCCTGGCCCGATCCCCGTCCCCGCATTCTGGTGTTGGATCCTGACCCGGCCGTGGCGGCCATGATACGTCGCCATGTTGCGGGTTACGATGTCGTGCAGGTGGAGGACACGGATCGGCTGGCGGAGGAGGTGCTGATCCATCACCCGAGGGCGGTGATCCGCAACGTGCCGCCGGGGGGACGGCGTAACTCCGATGGTATCACAAACGCCCCCGTCCCTTTGATCGAGTGCTCCCTGCCCAGCCGGGCGTGGGTGGCACACGATCTGGCGGTGGCGGCCTGCCTGACCAAGCCGATCACGGGCCAACAGCTCCTGGCGGAGATCGAGCGTTTGGGCGACATACGGGAAGTGTTGATCGTGGATGATGATCGGGGTTTCTGCCAGTTGGTGGATCGGATATTGAGAACGGCGGGTCGGGCTTTTGACGTGCGCCACGCTTATGACGGCGAGAGTGGGTTATCGGCTATGCGTGCGCGGCGGCCCGATCTCGTGCTGCTGGATCTGGTCATGCCGGGCGTGGATGGGTTTGGCGTGTTGGAGAGGATGCGCCAGGATCCCACGTTGGTGGAGATCCCCGTGGTGTTGTTGACGGCCACCAGCTATGCTGAGGATGCCCTGGCGCAGCGCGGCGGTCAGGTGGTCATCTATCGCCCGGATGGGCTGCGCCCGGTCGAGATCCTGCGTTGTCTGGAGGCCGTAATCGGGGTGTTGGAGCCGCGTTATGATGAGCGGTCGGTGCCGGAGGAGGCGATGGGATGATGTGATGCGTGTTGCGTGTTGCGTGATGCGTGTTGCGTGATGCGTATTGCGTGTTGCGTGTTGCGTATTGTGTGTTGCGTGCCGCGTAGTTGCACCCCGCTCCGTGTCCCCTGTTGTGTGCCCCGCGCTTATACTACCCCAAGCTCCCGTAGCGCGTTCAGGACATCATCCCGGCGGACGGGCTTCGCCAGGAAGAGAGAGGCGCCCAGCGAGTAGGCCAGTTCCGGGTCGTTGAAGACGGAGCAGACGATGACCGGGATGGCGGACGTCTGTGGACGCGTGCGCAGCATTTGCAGCACCTCCCAGCCATCCATCTCCGGCATCATCACGTCCAGCACGATGGCGTCAGGGTTCAGCTCCTGTGCTAACTGTAATCCCTCCCGGCCGCTGGCGGCTGCCACCACCCGACAGGCATGACCGGTGAGATAGCGCTCCAGGAGTTCCACCAACCCCTCGTTGTCGTCAATCACCAACACGGTAGGGCCATAGACGGACATATGGAGGGCGATAGAGCATCCGGCCTCTGGATGGCGAGTCTCTTCCAGATCCCAGCCTTGTTTCTCGATCAGTTGGGTGATCGCGACCGGGAGAGCGGGTTTTATCGATCCACGGGCGGGCATATAGTTCAATTGAAGGGTTGCCCTCTCCTCCCCGGTCGTCAGCACGCCCGCGATCACTCCACCCTGGGCTTGCTGCACAGCATAGCTGAGCAGGCCGGTTAGGATCTGTTGAGCGACGGTGGGATCGGCCGAGATGACGAACTGTTCCGTAGGGGCATGGATTTGGAGGCGGATATGGCGCTGTTGGGCGAGCCGCTCCACGGCCTTACAAGCTCGTTGCAGGAGGCGACGCGCGTCGATGGGACGAGGGTGGGGCTCCAGCCGTCCCATCTCCGCCTGGAGCGAGGAAAGGTGGACGGCGCGAGGCTCCTGGGGAGCTTGCTGAAAGTAGCGGGCCCACAGGACGGCTGCGACGCTCTCCTCCGCGCGGCGGAGATCCCGATAGGCCTGGCGTAGGGAGACCCCTAGTTCGCGTGCGGTTTCCTGGATCGTGATCCCTTCGACGTAATGGAGGTGGAGCAGGTTATACAGACGGGCGTGTGGCGCGCGGAAGGGGACGCTCGGGCCGGGATTCAGCGTCTCGATGGCGTTGATCAGCTCGCGTCGCAGGAGCTGGCCGGCCGTCTCGCTGGCACGCTCGGCCGCGCGAGCCAATTGTTGGGCCAGCGGATGGCTTTGGAGGCGTGGAAAGTCGTATAGATGTGCCAGCGCCTGCCTCACCTGCTCGATGACGTTCGCCGGCGGGACCGCAGACCCTGACAGCGCCGGATCATCGTGGCTCATTGGCTTGCTCATCGTGCAAAGTGGCATCCGGGTGACATGTATTTGGCAAAAAAAGGATGGACTTAGGAAGAGAGCGGATTGTATACTGAAGTGACCCAAATGATTATACCACAATCTATCGTCAGATTCTGTCTGTCCACCGATCAGCCCTCACACTTGTCAGTCGCAGGGGATCAGCGCACCCCAACAGTCCATCCTCATGATGCCGAAAGGAGGTCAGGAGATGAGCGCAGAGACACGGATGAGCCGACGGGACTTTTTGCGCCTTTCAGCGGTTGGCATCGCCATGCGGAGGCACTGTTAGCGCGACACGGTTCGGAGGGGTGAGCGCGGGTTGAGCTGCCCGTCGTCTATTGGCAGTGCACTGGGTTCGTGCTTGTCTTCGCTGTTCATGGACTGCCAGGGGATCGGCTCCTGGTTGTAAATATTGGCGATGCTCGCCGTCGCGGCGATGCCTGAGCCAGTGCGAAGAAGGAGAGGGTGTACCGGGCCCTAAGGAGGTGCCAGATGAGAAGCGGAATCCGTAAGGTCTCTCTTTGCTCGCTGCCGCTGACATTCTGCCTGATGCTGGCGTTGGTTCTGACCGCTTGCGCACCGATGGCCCCACCCGGTGGTGCGCCACAACAGCCAGCACAGCAGCCTGCCAAGGAAGTGGTCATCAGTTTCGTGCCGGGCGGGAACTACTACCCGGCCGAGCCGACGGAGGACAACCCCCATCCGCCGACGGCGTTGAAAACGATCGTGGCAGAGTATGAGGAGGCCCATCCGGGGATCAAGATCGAGCTTGTGGAAATGCCCTCCGGTGTCATGCCTGACACCTGGCGCATCACCGTCTTCCAGGGGGGGACGGAGCCTCACATCCTGATCAACAACTACATTCGGGTGTGGCAGGAGCAGGTCAACGATTGGTATATCCCATTGAACGAGTATCTCCAAGAGCCGAACCCTTATATCCCGGAGGGGATGCCCGGCCATGACAGGTGGCAGGATTCGATTCCGGACGTGGTTTGGGATACCACCCTCCACTCCACGGGCAACCAATACCTGATCACGATGGATGCCGTGGCGGTAGGCATGTTCTATAATAAGGAGATCTTCCAGAAGGTGGGATTGCCCACGGAGCTGAAGACTCCTACCTCCCTGTGGGCCAATTGGGAGGAGATGCTGGATGCGATGGCCAAGCTGAAAGATGCGGGATATCAGCCGTTGGCCTTGAGCATGCACACCGCCAGTCCGTGGAATTACAACTGGGTAGATGGGATCGTGTTGACCAGCGTGTTCTACGATCTCCTGCCGGAGATGTACGAGCCTGCCAGGGCGGACAAGTGGCATGTGCTCAGCCAACAGGAGGTAAGCTGCGCGATCCACAATGGCATCCTGAGCGCGACCGATCCCCGTTTCAGTGATTTCGTGGATATCCTGTCCGAGTTCCAGCAGTATTGGATCGCTGGATATCCTACGATGACGACGGATGAGACCTACCGGGCGTTCATCAACCAGGAGGTCCCCATTCTCCTTACAAACGCCTCGGCGGACATCTCGCGCGTGCTGCGGGACGCCAAGTTCGACTTCGGCGTGACCTATTTCCCGCCCTTGAACGGGGCTACTTCCCCGTTTGCTGAGAACGTGAAGACCTCCTTCCTGGTGGGGGGATTCACCGCGGGATATGCGATCACGGAACGCGCCGAGCGGGAAGGGATTCTGCCTGAGACGGTGGACTTCCTGAAGTTCCTGACAGCCCAGCCCCAGTGGTCCCGCATCGTCCAGGATGCGCCGCGTGCTGTGCCCACCTTGAAGGGCCTGGATGTCCCCGAGTCACTTCAGTCGCTGACCGCCTTTCTGGAGCTGCCGATGCGAGCCTTCAAGGATCCTAACCCACGGCTGAGCAAGCGCTACGGGGAGGAACACCGCCGCCTCATGCAGGAATACTTCACCGGCCAGATCACCAAGGACGAGCTTATCCAGGCTGAGGATAAGCTGATGAAGAGCGAGGCGGAGAAGGTGATCGCGGAGAACGGCTGGTCGTGCGGATTTTAGAGGATCAGGCTTGATCATGTGTAAAGCTTCTGAAGGGGGCGGCCATGGATCCTGGAAGGGATAAGCTCCCCGCGGCTGCCCCCTTCGAAACTCGCGTCTTCAGATCCGCTCTCGGGCTGGCGATGGTTACGGGAGAACGATGAGCACAGTGGAATCATCCAAGCGGCTCGCTCCATTGCTCTCAAGGGAGAAGAGCTCTTTACTGTCCCGGATCAGGCAGGCTCGGTTTCTCTTCCTCGCCCTGCTCCCCTCTTTGTTGCTTCTGGCGATATTCGAATGGTATCCGGCATTGTCTGCTTTGTATAACTCATTTTTCATGTGGAATGGCGGCAAACTGCATAAGTTTATCGGCGCTCAGAACTTTTTGCGTTTGCTGGAGGATAAGGCTTTCCTGGTCTCGCTGCGAAACGTCGCCTTCTTCGTCATTTTTCGGGTTGTGGCCCAGTTGGTTATGCCCTTCATCGCTGCGGAGCTGATCATCAATCTGCGCGATGAGCGTTGGGCTGAGCGATGGAAGCTGGTTTTCGTTATCCCCATGGTCGTACCGTACTTGCTTATGGTTCTCATATGGCGCTTCATATATTCCCCTCAGATGGGGTTGCTCAACCAATTGCTGCGATCGGTCGGTCTGGATGCGTGGGCTCGTCCCTGGCTCTCCGATCCGGATACGGCCATGTGGGCCATCATGGTGCTTCGATTTCCCTGGCTGGCTACGCTGCAGTTTCTCATTTTGCTAGGTGGATTACAGGCTATCTCCCGAGATGTGCTGGAGTGTGCAGAGATAGATGGAGCCAATCTGATGGCGCGTATCCAGTACATTGACATCCCTTTGACAATGAGTCAGATCAAACTCGTAACGATCCTGACGGCTATTTGGATGCTGCAACGCTTCGATCTCTTCCTGGTTCTAACGGACGGTGGGCCGGGGTACGCTACGATGGTCCCCGCCCTTCATTTGTATCACTCAGCGTTTAATTTTCTGGAGTTTGGATACGCCTCGGCCATCGGCGTCATCTTGTTTGTCATCATGCTGATATTAACCGTGTTGAATCTAAAGTACGTGCATTCTGAGGAGTGATGCTGATGGAGAGCCCATCCCGCCGGCATCGTTGGGCGACATTGCGACATGACTGGCCTTTTCAGTTGGGGTTGGTCTTCTTTGGGATCATCACGTTCTATCCGTTTGTGTTTCTAATCGTTTCCTCCCTGAAAAATAATACGCAGTTCTACCATGAGTTTTGGTTGCCAACCTGGCCACTCCGATTCTACAATTACAGCATTGCCTTCTCGAGGATATATCGATACATCCTGAACAGCATCTGCTACTCGTCTGTGACCATTCTAGGCGTGGCGGTGCTGGCCAGTGTCAGCGGGTTTGTGTTCGCTCGCTATCAGTTTCCCGGCAAACAGCCGCTCTTCTATGCTTTTATCAGCCTGATGATGGTGCCGGGTGTCTTGACCTTAGCTCCGCGCTTCATCCTGGTTCGCAACTTGGGATTGCTGAACCATCCACTTGCTCTTATCCTCCCCTGGATCGCTGGCGGACAGGTATTAAGTACCTGGCTGATGCGCACTTATTTCCAGTCGATTCCCGCTGAGCTCTTCGAGGCCGCGCGCATTGACGGCGCATCGGATCTGCATGTCTTCCGATTGGTGGCTGTGCCTCTCGCCCGGCCGATGCTCGCCACGATCGCCATCAGCACGCTCATCGGCACCTGGAACGATCTCATCTGGCCTTTGGTGACGATCTCGGATCGGCGCTGGATGCCCTTGGCCCAGGGCTTGGTGCAGTTCTCCTCCAGCTTCGAAACGGAATGGGGCCCCCTCTTTGCGGGCTATGTGATCGCCTCTCTGCCCCTGCTGGTGGTCTTCACCTTCACCGCCAGGTACTTTGTGGCAGGACTTACCTCGGGCGCGATTAAGGCCTAAACGACCCGGCGATCATCGCCGATGAACCGGCCGGATCTATGAGCCGGCGTGGGTAGAGCGCTGATCGGCTTCTCGGGTTCCGGTGGTGAACCCTTACCTGGGGCAGGGGATACGAATGGGCAGCCGGATGAACGTCTCTCCGTGTGTACTCTCATCTCCTGTGAGCTCCTTACTCCCGATCTCCTCCGGTAATCGTGAGTTTCCCGGTGACGCTTCACAGGGAAAGCGCGCGTGGATTGGAGGAGTTTCTGGTATACTACCCTGTAGGGATGCTCCCGAGTGGGACCTATTCGCGTCAACTGAACAGCATGGGCGAGGCCCCCGCCCGTCGCTTTTTCCCTCCACGGGCGGCCGTATCTGAAAGGGGAGGTGCGGAGGGGCTTCCCCTCCACAGGAAAACTCTTTCTCTCGCCTTTCCTGCCTGGTTGGGGCTTTGGCCGGTGGCCTCCGGCCCCACGGGGCAGGTGAGGGGCTGAAAATAGAGTTCTTCGGAGGGGCGGCCGCCCCTCCGAGCCACCCCAGAGATGCGGGGCCACGCTTCCATATCGCTTAAGTTGATACCAATGGGATGCTCCCGGGTGGGGCCCCAGAACGCGCGTGACGAGGAGAACGCCATGATGATCATCGATGCTGACTGCCATATCTCGTCTCGGAAGTTTGATGACCTGGCCATCACCGCCGACGAGTTGATCAGACGGATGGATCGAGCCGGTGTGGACAAGGCGCTGGTCTGGCTCAAACCTCCTTACGATAAGGACATTGCGCCGGAGAACCGCGCCGTGTACGAGGCGACCCAGCGATATCCGGAGAGGCTTCTCGGGTTCGGGTGGGCCAATCCTCGCCTGGGCAGGGAGACTACCTTAGCTACGATCAGGTGTTGTTTTGAGGAGTATGGGTTCTACGGTATCAAGTTCAACGGCGCTCAGGACGGGTACGTGATCGACAGTGACTTCGTCATGCCGTACATCGAGGCGGCCGCCCGGTACGGCAAGCCCATCGCCTTCCATATCGGGGCTGACTTTTACGAGAACACGCATCCCTACCGGCTGGGGCGCATCGCGGCCCGATTCCCCGAGATCCCGTTCCTGATGGTGCACATGGGCGGCGCGGCCCTGCCTCCCTTAGACCGGTCCGCCATCGAGGTAGCGCAGCAGCACCCCAACATCACGCTCATAGGCAGCGCCGTCCCCGACCAATCCATCCTGCGGGCGATCCGGACGCTAGGCCCGGGGCGGGTATGCTTCGGCAGTGATACGCCATTCCGGCTCATGCATGCGCAACTGGCCATGTATCGGGCGTTGCTGGAGGAATTCGATGTGGAGTCCCAGGCCGCGGTCCTGGGAGGGAACCTGGCGCGGGTACTGGGGGTGAGATCGCAACCGTGAGGTACATGCTCCTGGGGGGGGCGGCGTGCCGGTCCCTTTGGATCTGCGCAAAGCCCTCGTTGTTTCAGTTCTTTAGGGGAACCGGTATAATGGGGGCACTCTACCGCGTCGCGTCGGAGTCCCTCAATCAGATCCCGTTGAGAGGAAAGCGCATGGAGATATGGGGAGAGAACCGTTTCTATTGGACATATCGGGGGCGTCCCGTCCTGCTCCTGGGTGGGTCTGATGAGGACAACCTGTTCAACCATCCCGGGCTCTGGCACAATCTGGACACGCTCCGGCAGTGCGGTGGCAATTACGTCCGGTGTACCCTGTCCAGCCGCGATGAAGGGAACGTCTGGCCCTATGCCAAGGTAGGGGACAAGTACGACTTGAACCAATTCAATCCCGAGTTCTGGTCCCGCTTCGAGCGGTTCCTGGGCCTGACCCATGAGCGTGACATCATCGTGCAGATCGAATTCTGGGCCACGTTCGACTTCTATCGAGAGGAGTGGCTTCGCAATCCCTTCAACCCGGCGTTGAACGTGAACTATACCACGGAGACGACGCGGCTGGTCCCCGAATGGGATCACCATCCGGCGCAGAGGGTGCAGCCGTTTTTCTATTCCCCGCCCGCGCTGAACGACGACCGGGTGTTGCTCGGCTACCAGCAGGCCTTCGTCCGACGCGTGCTGGATGCCACGCTGTCATACGATCACGTGCTGTACTGCCTGGACAACGAGACCTCGGCGCCGCCCGAGTGGGCCTGGTACTGGGGGGCGTTCATCCGCGATGAGGTGAGGCGGCGGGGCAAGCGGATCCACCTCACGGAGATGTGGGATGCCTGGGACCTGCGCGACGAGCAGCATCGGGCTACCTATGAGCGGCCCGACCTCTTCTCCTTCGTGGATATCTCGCAGAACAACTGGCAGGCCGGGCAGACGCACTATGATCGCATCCTGTGGATGCGGGATCAGCTGGTTCGGTCGGAGGCGGGGCCTCGGCCGATGAACAACGTGAAGGTATACGGCCGGCCGCGACCTCGCGTGCCCGCCGATCTCTCGCTCTCCCTCGACCGCTGGTGGCAGAACATCTTCGGCGGCTGTGCCAGCACCCGGTTCCACCGGCCGGACTCCGGCCTGGGCCTGGACGAGACGGCCCAGAGGATGATTCGGGCGGCGCGCGCCTTCACGGACGCCTTCGATGTCTTCCGCTGTGCCCCTCGCCTGGATCTGCTGAGCGAGCGTGCGGATGGCGAGGCTTATTGCCTGGCCGATCCCGGGCGTGTTTATGCGCTCTACTTCCCCGCCGGGGGCGAGGTCGTGCTGCGCACGAGGGGAGGCCCATTCACCCTTCGCTGGTTCGATGTGAAGACAGCGTCGTTCGGCCGGCCGGAGCCCGTCGGCGCAGGCGATGTCCGCCTGCGCACGCCGGATGCGTCGCAGGTCTGGCTGGCGCTGCTTCAGCGGGAGCTGTAGAGCCCTCACCAGAGACAATCCATTCAGGAGCAACCATCATGGCACGAGACCACACGGATCGTCCTAACGTCATCGTCTTCTTCACGGATCAGCAGCGTTGGGATACCACCGGCGTTCATGGCAATCCGCTTCATTTGACCCCCAACTTCGATCGTATGGCGCGAGAGGGAACTCACGTCTATCATTCGTTTACGTGTCAGCCCGTGTGCGGTCCCGCTCGTGCCTCCCTTCAAACTGGTCTGTACGCCACCAATACCACCGTCTATCGCAACGGCATTCCCCTGCCGCCCGACCAGAAGACGCTCGCCCATTACTTCCGGGAGGCGGGATACGACACCGCGTACATCGGCAAGTGGCACCTGGCGTCCGGGGATCCGGTGCCCGAGCACGAGCGGGGAGGCTACGAGTACTGGCTCGGCGCCAATGTCCTCGAGTTTACCTCGGAGCCATACGATACGGTGGTTTACGATAACGAGAACCGGGCGGTGAAGCTGCCCGGCTATCGGGTGGACGCCCTCACGGACGCGGCCATCCGGTATATCGACGCCCACCAATCCCGACCGTTCTATCTCTTCATCTCCTATCTGGAGCCCCATCACCAGAACCGCATCGACGACTATCCGCCGCCTGACGGGTATCGCGAGCGTTACATGGGGAGGTGGATCCCGCCTGACCTGGCCGCGCTGGGGGGATCCACGCACCAGCATATCGCCGGGTACTACGGCCTGGTGAAGCGCCTGGATGAGGCCCTGGGCCGGCTTCTGGATGCGCTCAAAAGCCTGGGGCTGTTAGAGAATACCATTGTGCTGTTCACGTCTGACCACGGGAATCACTTCAAAACCCGCAACTCGGAGTACAAGCGCTCCTGCCATGAGAGCTCCATCCGCATCCCCACGGCGATCGTCGGCCCTGGCTTCTGGGGCGGCGGCCGGATTCGAGAGCTGGTGAGCCTGGTCGACCTGCCGCCGACGCTGCTGGATGCGGCGGGGATCACCGTCCCTGAACATATGCAGGGTCGCTCCATCCTGCCATTGGTGCGCGGCGAGGCGGTGGATTGGCCGCGGGAGGTGTTCATTCAGATCAGCGAGTCGCAGGTGGGGAGGGCGATCCGCACGCATCGGTGGAAGTACGGTGTCACGGCCCCGGATCGGGATGGGGTGCATGACGCCGGGTCGGATCACTACGTGGAGGGGTACCTGTACGATCTGGAGGCGGACCCGTACGAGTTGACGAACCTGATCGGGCTGGCGTCGCATCAGGAGGTGGCGGCGCGGCTGAGGGAGCGGCTGATCCAGCGGATGGTGGAGATCGGAGAGGCTCCCCCGACCATCCAGCCGCTGCCCGCCCGGCCGAGCGGGCAGCGGCGCGTGCTGCCGGAGGAGATGGAAGCCTAGTCGAGGGGGCTCTGAGGGGGGCGGATGACGCAGCCAGTGCAACGTCTACGCATGGTCTTCACCAAGGGGGAGCCGATTCGCTGGATCTCCCATCTGGATGTCGCCCGGATGTGGGAGCGCATCCTGCGGCGGGCGGATATCCCCGTGGCGTACACGCGGGGCTACAATCCGCAGATGCGGATTCAGTTCGCGTCCGCCTTGCCCACGGGCTGTTCCGGCCGGGCCGAGCTGGCGGACGTATGGATGACGCGGGCGATCTCCCCGTAGGCGTTCGCCGAGCGGGTACGGGGGGAGCTTCCCCTGGGGGTCGAGCTCCTGAAGATATGGGAGGTGGACCTGCGATCGCCGTCGTTGCAGTCCTTGTTGCGCGCCGCCGATTGGGAGGTGGCGGTTGACGCCGCCGAGATCGCCGAGGATGATCTGCGTCGGCGTGTGGCCGATATCCTTTCTGCCGAGGAGTTGGTGCGGGAGCGTCGCCGTCGCCAGGGACAGCCGGCGCGCCCATACGATCTACGCCCACTCATCGAGACGCTGCGATTGGAGGGCCGGGACGATCAGGGTTGGCCGGTGTTCTGGATGCGGTTACGTTCCGAGCCGGGCGCCACCGGTCGGCCAGACGAGGTGCTGGATGCCCTGGGATTGAGCGGGCGTCCCAATCGGATGGAGCGCGTTGCGTTACATTTCGCCTCGGAGGAGGAGTAGGGGGTGGATGGCCCGGCCTTTCCCGGGCAGTGAGGATCCCGTGATCCAGCAGCGGCGGCGTGGAAGCCGCCGCTGCTGATTTTTATCCGTTCGCGTGCTCTGGGTCCCTGAGAGCGCGCCTGAGAAATGGCGTCGTCTCTGCTGCGGAGAGCCCCTTCGGTAGAAAGCCTTTCTCCTCAAGACCCTCGCCGTATTTCCACTTGAAAAGGATATACTGTCCCGCAGCAGGGCTTTTTCAAAGTCCAATGTCCATATTGGCATACATGGCACCTGCAGGGACGGGGCAAGGTGTCGTGTCTGTATATGCATCTTCTCGGTTTCCCCCAGCACACAACGTGGCCAGACGTACCCCACCCCCCTGTCGTCCCCCCTCCCCAATCCGCTTCGCTGGGAGGGGGGACCTGGGAGTGGGTGGTGGCG
>JAJRVX010000097.1:0-4434 GCA_024277095.1 Chloroflexota bacterium | reverse complement strand
CGGCAGCGTACTCGGTTGAGCCAGCTCTTGGATGACTTCGATGTCCATCGGTTCCTTCCCTTCACAGCAGGATGATTGTGTCAGGTCGCGCCGCCTCCGAGGTAGATCGATGGTGGCTGCGGCGTCCTCTCCCGCGCTTCGCGCTTTCGTGCGGCGCCACCGCTATCTAAATTATAAAGGATATGCGGGGATAATGGCATGATGTACATGACAAAGGGCTAGCCGTCAGGCTAGCCCCTTCTTTTGTCCGCGTGGTCCACGCGTCGATCAGGTCAGCCGGATCTCCGTCTTGGGGTCGAAGAGGTGGATCCGGTCCATGTTCACCACCAGCTCGACCTCATCGCCGGCGCGCGCCTGGGTCCGAGGATCCACGCGGGCGATGAAGCTCTTGTTGCCGGTCAGGCAGTAGAGGAAGATCTCGTTACCCATCAGCTCGGTCACATCCACGGAGGCCTTCATGTCGGCCGCGGAGATGCCGGGCGCGACGTACGGCTTGGCGTAGATGTCCTCCGGGCGGATGCCGAAGATCACCTCTTGTCCCTTGTACTTCATGTACGTCTGGGCCTTGTCCGGCGGGATCTGCAGCTTGAAGGATCCGCCGTCCACGTAGAGCTTCCCATCTTCCTCTACCAGGGTGGCGTCGAAGAAGTTCATGGACGGGCTGCCGATGAAGCCGGCCACGAAGACGTTGCCCGGTGTGTCGTACAGGTTCTGCGGCGTGTCCAGCTGCTGCAGGATGCCGTCCCGCATCACCGCGATGCGGGTCGCCATGGTCATGGCCTCCACCTGGTCGTGGGTCACGTAGATGAAGGTGGTAGCCAGGCGATGATGCAGCTTGGCCAGCTCCGCGCGCGTCTGGACGCGCAATTTGGCGTCCAGGTTGGACAGCGGCTCATCGAAGAGGAAGACCGCGGGCTCGCGCACGATGGCGCGTCCCACAGCCACACGCTGTCGCTGACCACCGGATAGCTGCTTGGGCTTGCGATCCAGCAGGTTCTCGATGCCCAGGATCTGGGCCGCCTCCTTCACGCGGCGATCGATCTCGGCCTTGGGGGTTTTGCGCAGCTTCAGGCCGAAGGCCATGTTGTCGTACACGCTCATGTGCGGGTAGAGCGCGTAGGACTGGAACACCATGGCGATGTCCCGATCCTTGGGGGCCACATCGTTCACCAGGCGGTCGCCGATGTAGATGTTCCCCTCGGTGACCTCCTCCAGGCCTGCGAGCAGGCGCAGGGAGGTCGTCTTGCCGCAGCCAGAGGGGCCGACGAAGACGAGGAATTCCTTGTCCGCGATCTCGATCGTGAGGTCGTTTACCGCGATCACGTCGCCGAAACGCTTGGTAACATGCTCATACGTGACGCTAGCCATTCAATCAACTCCTCTACGGGGGTTGCGCAGATCGGGAAACCGAACTCTTCGGTCATGACCATACTCGACCTGCAGATGGTCATGGGCATACGCCAAAACCGCTTTCCTCCATTATCTGCGCGAGGCGTCTGAACCATTGGGCGGGGTCAGGGTGTCGGAAATGGGAACTGGGCTGGTGTTCACACTCGCTGCCAGAGGATCTCGCCCGCCATGCCTCTGGCCACCAGGCCCGACGTCTCACCTCCTTTCGCGTGTACAGGCGGCGCGAACACTCGCGCCAGGGCGGAGTATCTGCCGTCGCTTGCTATTATACCATACGGGATCGGCCTTGCCAAGCATTTTGAGGGCTTTCTGGCCTCTCCTCCTGCCGTCTCGTGTCTCAGCCCCTTGTGCGTTGAGAAAACGTGCGGGCTAGAGATCGCGCCAGGGACGCCCCATCTCATGGAATCGCACAGGCACCTGGGGGAAGTAGGCGTCGATCAGGCGCGCGGCGTGGCGCAGCCCGGGCTCCTCACTCACGGCGTGGGAGGTCTCGATGAGGGGGATGCCCGCGTCTCGCATGGCCCACATGGCGTATTCGTCCGTCTCGCCCGCGATCAGCGCGTCCACGCCATACCGAAGGAGCCTTTCCAGAAACGGGGCGTTTAGCGAGAGCCCGAGCCCGCCCCACGGCAGCCCCACGCGCCGTACCACCTGTTCGGGGTCGCCCACCGCCCGGAGCGAGGGCAGGGCCAACCGCTCCTTGATCCGGTCCGCCAGCTCCCCGACGGTTGTCGGGGGGATCTCGCAAACCCGCCAGTACTCCTCGCTCACCACCGGCGGAGGAAGGCCGAGCGCGGCGATGAAGTCGTCGAGGATGCAGAGCCGGTCCAGGGTGCCATGGGCTCGGAAGACGGTCATCTCCCAGCGGGCCAGCAGCTGGAGACGGCGGGTGTTCACCACGCCGCTGAGATAGCGTTCCGGCGCCGCGCGGGTATATCCCGGCGGGAAGAGGAGATCCTCATGGACGATGAGCAGATTGCAGCCCCGTTCGTGTGCTTTGCGGATGACCTCCTCCGTGGCCATCCAGGCGATCAGGATCCCCGTCACCTCCGCATCGGGGCTCCCAAACCGGAACCCCTCCTCCTCGCCTAAGTCGAGTCCATGCTCTCGCCAGAAGGATAGGATGTCGATGGCTTTCATGGGCAGCCCCTTCACGTGTGACTTCCCGATGCCGCACCGCGCCGATTCCTTATCGCCTGCCGTATTCCTGTATGGCCTCCAGGTAGCACTCGATGCTGGGGATGGGGACCGTGTAGGGGATGTGGTTGCCCACGGCGAAGAAGTACCCCGGGCAGTCCCGCCCCAGGTCGGCGCAGCGTTTCACCTCCGCCCGGATCTCCTCCGGCGTCCCATACTGGAGGATCCGGGAGTCGATGTTCCCGATGATCACGTGGGTTTGGCCATATCGCTCCACGATGTACCGCAGGTCGGTTAACGGCTCGAAGATGAAACCATCCGCCCCGGCCGCGACCAGGTCGTCCACGAATTCGTTGAAGTTGCCGTCGGAGCAAAACAGGACCTTGATCCCTGCCTCGTGTAGCGGATCCCACAGCCGCTTCAGTCGGGGAAAGACGTACTGGCGCATCCAGGAGGGGGAGAACACCGGCCCGCTGGCCCAGACGATGTCGTCGTGACAGAGGAAGATGGGCACCTCCGCCCGGATGTGCGCCTCCACGACCATCATGCTGATCTGAGTGAACTGTTCCAGGATCTCCTCGAATCGCTGGGGATCCGCCTTGGTCGCCATCATGAACAGCTCCCACCCGAAAGTCACGATGTTCCAGGTGAAGACGGAGTTGTAGAAGCCGCCGGGGAACACCGCGTCGGGGTAGGCCGCCTGTCCCTTCTCGTAATACTCCCGCACGGAGGCGGTCAGCTCGTCCATCGTCGGCAGGTCCGCGGCCTCCAGCGGGTTGAAGGCCAGCACCTCCTCGACGGATTGGAAGGGATAGCTTGCCTCCCAGGGCGTTTCGGTCTCGTAGTACTTGGCCCGCCCCATGTCCGTGCGCGGCAGGCCCCACTCTCGACTGTACGTGGACCAGATGAAATCGTAGTCGAGCGCCTTGGCTAGTGCGGGTTGGGCCTTGTCTGCCTGTTCCGGATCCTCGGGATCGTACCCTGTGACCTTCATGATGAATTGGCGATGGAAGATGTACTCCGTGTGGGGGATACGATCCGGCATCTCCAGATGAAGGGCCTGCCACCCTCGTTCGTAGCTCATTTCCCTGCCCTCGCTCACGAATGCCTCATCTGTACGTCCGTCAGATAGATGTCCTCGCGCCCCAGGATGCGCCGGATCTCATCCTCGACCAGATCGACGCCCAGGCCGGGGACGTCGGGCACCTGGATGGCGCCGTCCCGGATCATGTCCTCGTGGATGATCCCGGTGATCAGCCCTTTCCATTCCGGTTGGACGACGGGCAGTTCGAAGGCGATGAAGTTGTCCGGGAGGGTGGCGCACACCTGGATCAGCGCCGCGAGGCCGAAGGGCCCGTCGCCGATGCCGTGGGGCGCGATCAGAATGCCGTGCAGGTCGGCGTACTCGGCGACCCACTTCAACTCGGCCAGGCCGCCGATGTCCATGGGGTCAGGGCCGATCACGTCGACGGCCTGGGTCTCGATGAGTCCCTTGAAGTTGTGTCGCAGGTAGATCTGTTCCCCCGTATGGATCATCACCGGGCTTCTGGCCTTGACCTCCCGATACAGCTCGGGGTTCACGTAGGGGGTATAATCGCCCGTCACCAGGTCTTCGAGCCACAGCGGTCGCAGGGGCTCGACTCGCCTGGCGAACGCGATGGCGCCGGGCACCTTCCAGCCGGGCCCGCAGTCGATCGCCATCTCCATCTCATCCCCCAGCGCCTCCCTCACCGCGGCCATGCACGCTACGGCGTGGTCGAGCCCGCGTTGGGTGACCATGCCGGCGTTCTGCCCTAGGGCCTCCGGGGCGAACTCCAGGAACTGGGTGCTCTTGCGCGGCACGTACGAGATGCCATAATGATGATCGGCCACGGCGCGCCATCGGCT
>JAJRVX010000096.1:0-4135 GCA_024277095.1 Chloroflexota bacterium | reverse complement strand
CCACCTGGCGCTTGAAAGCCTCACTGTACCGGGGGGAAGTCGGTTCTTGGGTCATCCTGATCTCCTTGGTGTGGACGTGTTAGTATACGACTATGTTAGCAAACTCCCCCTTTCTTTGTAAACCTATATCAGGACGACACATGCGCCCCTCAAAAGAGACTTCCCGGTTCCGCCCCCTACTTGCCTCGCCCGACCCTGCCCACCCGAGTCAGGCCGGGAAAGGGCAGGTGCAAAGCGGGAAAAGAGGGCGTTTTGAGGAGGGAGGTCCCTCCGCACATCCCCCGTGGGCTTGCGATGGACCTCGCGAAATCTCCACCATTCTGGATACACTACCTCGTGACTGGACGGGAAGGGACCTTCCCGGAGGAGCCTCGCCCCTCTGGGCCTCCCTGTAGCAGAAGCAATGGCATTTCTCAGGCACGCTCGGAGGAGTTTTACCATGCAAACGACGGAGACAAGCGCCCCGATTCGCCCCCAGGCGAGATGGATCCTCCTCGCCCTGGTGGCCCTGATCGGGCTGCTGTGGATCCAGGCGAATCGGGTACAATCGGCCGAGACCCCCCTCGGCCGCGGGGCCAGAGTGGGATTCCTGGCCCCGGATTTCACGCTGGAGGGAATGGACGGACAGCCCATGTCCCTCCGTGACCTGCAGGGAAAGGCCGTGATCCTGAACTTCTGGGCCACCTGGTGCCCCCCTTGCAAAGAGGAAATGCCCGCGCTGGAGAAGATCTATCGCGATCACCGCGAGGACGGCGTAGTCGTTCTGGGGGTCAACCAGATGGAAGCTCGCCCCCAGGTGCAGCGCTTCCTGGAAGAGTACAACCTGACGTTCCCCGTCGTGCTGGACACCCGCGGTGAGGTGGGACGCCTGTACCGGGTGCGGGCGTATCCCACGACCTATTTCATCGACGCGCGGGGGGTGATCCGGGATATGGTCATCGGGGGCCCTATGAGCGAGGCGTTGCTCCGGAGCAAGGTCGACGCCCTGTTGGGGAGGTAAGGAGACCGCATGCTACCTGTCGTTCAGATCGGCCGGGTGGCGCTACCCACCCAGCCGCTGATGTTGTTGATCACCTTCTACGCCGGCTTATGGTTGGCCAGCCGGGAGGTCACCCGGCGCGGCTTCGATGGGGAGATCCTCTGGAGCGCGGGGTTCCTGGGACTGGCAGCCGGCCTGATCGGCGGCCGGCTGGCCTATGTCATCCAGCACTGGTCCGCCTATCGAGAGGACCTGGGAGCGATCCTATCGCTGACGCCGGGGACCATCTCCTTCTACTCAGCCCTGGTCGTGGGGCTGGTGGCCGCCTTTGCATACCTGGCCCGCGCTCAATGGATCCGGGTGGAGGCGCTGGACGGGATCGCTCCCGGAGCAGCGTTAGCCCTGGTACTTCTCAGCCTGAGCAACTTCCTCAGCGGGGAAGCCTTCGGGACCCCTTCCGACGTGCCGTGGGCTATTCCCCTATGGGATGCGCGCCGACATCCGGTACAGCTCTACGAGGCGCTGGCGTTGCTGGGGGTCCTGGCCATACTATGGCGGCGACGAGAACGGGCACGGCCAGGCTGGATGACCTGGGCGCTGGTGCTGGGCTATGGGTTAACCCGGCTGGCTTTTGAGCCGTTCCGGGCGGAGCCGTGGATCTGGGAGGGCGGCTATCGGGGCTTCCAGGTGCTGGGGCTCATCGCGGCCCTGGTGGCGCTCTGGGAGATCACCCGTCCCTCCCCGCCGGGCGAGGAGCCCGAGGTCACGCATTCGGACGAAAGCCGCTGACCTGCTCCACGTAATAGCGCACAAAGGCGTCCGCCTCCACAGCCAGCGCGACTCGGGCGTTAGCGGGCGCTTGTGCCGACGCGCGTCGCACAACCGTCGCGCCGTCCGTGACCCGCCCTTCCGTCTCCACATCCACGCGCAGGTCCCGGCAGGTGACGAACGGCATCCCCAAAGCGGTCGCGGCCGCCAGCGGATCGTGCAGGGCCGTCCGATCGCGGCCGACGAATCGAAGCCAGCGATCGACCAGCCGCCCCAACGCGGCGTGGAACGGTGTTCCCGCCGCCGTCACCCGCCGCATGTCCTCTCGCGTGATCATGGCTTGCATGGTTACATCCAGCCCAATCATGGTCACCCCCCATCCCGCCTCGAACACGATGCGGGCAGCCACAGGATCACAGCGGATGTTGTGCTCGGCCACGGGCAGGTCCAACGCGTTGCTCGCAACGCGAGCGACGCCCCCCATGCTGACCACGGCCTTCGCCGCCCGCGCCAGCCGCGGCTCGCGGCGCAGCGCCAGGGCGACATTCGTCAGCGGGCCGATGGTGACCAACGTGATCTCCCCCGGCCGGGCCATGACCGTGTCCACCAGCCAATCCACCGCGTGGGTCCCACGAACCGGCTCATGCCACTCGTCCCCCTCCAGGATCCCTTCGCCCTCGTGCCCTCCCCACCAGACGGAGCGATCCAGGGAGAGAGGCTGTCCCGCCCCGGGGAAGACGGGGACATCCGGACGGCCAGCCAGCCGCAGCAACTTCTGGGCGATACGTGCCCGGCAGGCGACGTCCCCATAGACGGTGGACAGACCTATCAACTCAACGTCGGGATGGCTCAATAAGAGCGCCAGGGCCAACGCGTCGTCCACATCCGATCCGATGTCGGTATCCAGGATGATCGGGGTCGTCATGGGTCCTCCAGAGATCTAGACTCTTGCTCGGCGGCCACGCGCGGTGCGATCCCCCTATTCGGGATTCAGAGCGGCACCGCTGACAGAAGGCGAGGTCCGAAGATGAGAAGGCCGATCACAACGGAGATGGTGATGGCGATGAGGACGCCTGCGGCAGCGGCATCTTTGGCGACCCGAGCCAGCGGATCCGGATCACGGGTAGCGACATCCACCGCATGCTCCACGGCGGTGTTCATCATCTCCGCCGATAGAACGACGCCAATGGCGATCACCAACAGAATCCACTCCAGCCGAGACACCCGTAGCCACAGCCCGGCGGCGACCACTATCGCGGCGACGACGATCTCGATTTGAGCGTTCCGCTGCGTGCGCAGCACGTGGACCACGCCAGACAGCGCGCAGAGAAAGCTCTGCCAACGATTCAAATCGCTCATGATATCGGAGGTAATGCGCAGAGTATGGACTCCTGGCGCCGCCACATCTCCCTCCGCTCATCCTCCGTCAAATGGTCGTATCCCAGAAGATGCAGCGTCCCATGGACGACCAGTAGGCGAAGCTCGGCTGCCAACGAGTGTCCCTGCTCGGCAGCCTGACGCGCCGCAAACGGCACCGAGATCACGATATCACCCAGATAATGGCCGGCCTCCGGCGGGACGACGAAGGATGGATCCCCCTCCTGAGCGCCAAAGGCCAGCACGTCGGTGGGAGCGTCCACGCCCGCATACGTCCGATTGAGCCACCGCACGCGAGCGTCATCGGTGAGCACGATGGTGATTTCGCCATCCGGATACCCCTCGGCCGTCAGCGTCGCCTGGGCGGCACGCTTCAGATCCGCCTCGTCAACGGCGACGTCCATCTGGAAGTCGCTCTGGACTTCCACATTTCCCGACGGCTCCGCGGGCTCATCCCACGCCATTGCCCGGACTCCTGTTCCCATCGGGGGGGATCGGCGAGGCCCGCCGCTCCGTCATCGGGGCGGCTTCCTCCCCCTGGGCGACGCCCTCGACAGCCGGCTCCGCGGGCTGCTCGGCGGGCCGCGTCGGCTCGGGATACTGGATACGCGGGTGATGGAGGCCTTGCAACGTGCGCACGAAGGCCTGCCGGATGCGATCCAGGTCTCGCAATGTCAGGTCGCACTCATCCAGCTCGCCGTCAAGCAGACGCTTGCGGATCAGCCTGGCCACGATCTGATCCAGCTCCTCGCGCGAGTCGGGCCGGGTGGCCCGTACGGCGGACTCACACGAGTCCGCCAACATGACAATGGCCGTTTCCTTGCTGCGCGGCCGCGGGCCGGGATACCGGAAAGCCGCCTCGTCCACTGTCTCGCCCTCGTCCGCCCGCTCCTGCGCGCGGTGATAGAAATAACTCACCAGCGTGGTGCCATGATGCTCCGGGATGAAATCCTGAATCCGCGGCGGCAGATGATACTTACGAGCGATCTCCAGCCCGTCCTTGACGTGGCT
>JAJRVX010000095.1:0-3304 GCA_024277095.1 Chloroflexota bacterium | reverse complement strand
GCGGAGGGAGGTCCCTCCGCACCTCCCCTGTGTGCTTGCGATGGGCCTGGCGGAACTTCCACCATTTTGGATACACTACCCGTATCGTCTTTACAATGAACGACGACCTGTGCTAGAATCCCCGGCACGTCGGCGATACATCAGGACGAGGGCAGGTGGACGAGATACGACTGACACCGGAAGAGCGAGCGATGTTGGAGGGTGCGCAGGGGCCCGGGGTGCAGCGCGCCATGGAGATCGTCGTCACCCTGGGACGCATCTACGGCGCGCCGGACCTGGTTCCGATCCGCCATGCCCAGATCGCGGGCGTCAGCTACAAGAATTTGGGCGACGCGGGCGTGGAGTTCCTGAACCGATGGGCTGCGGAGGGCGCGCGGGTCCGGGTGCCTACCATGCTCAACCCTATGGGGATGGAGGCAGACCGCTGGCAGGAGATGGGGATCTCACCCGAGTTTGCCCGCCCACAGCTATCCGCCATCGAAGCTTTTATCCGAATGGGCGTCCAGCCCACGCTCAGCTGCACGCCGTACCTCTTTCCGCAGGCTCGGATCCGCCGGGGGGACCATCTCGCCTGGGCGGAGTCCTCGGCTGTGGTCTTCGCCAACTCCGTGTTGGGCGCTTATACGAATCGCGAGGGTGGACCATCCGCCCTGGCCGCCGCGATCGTCGGGCGCACCGCGCGATATGGATATCATCTGGCGGAGCACCGCCGGGCCCGATATGTGGTCGAGGTGCGGTGTCCCCTGCGAAGCGTTGCCGATTTTGGCGCGTTGGGGTATGTGATCGGGCGGCAAGTCGGGCAGGGCGTGCCGTACTTCGTCGATCTGGCCCGATGGTTACCGTCGCTCCCGGAGGATGTGACGGCGGGCGGCCCCGCGATCGACCGGCTGAAGGCGCTGGGGGCCGCTCTCGCGGCGTATGGTGCCGTCGCCCTCTACCACATCGCCGGGTACACGCCGGAGGCCCGCGAGCAGGGCGGGGCGCTGATCCTCCCGGACGCGCGCCGGCTGGTGATCCGCAGCCTGGATGAGGCCTATCGCGTCATGGATGCCGATCCCGATCTCCGACGCGTCGATCTGGTCGCCATCGGGTGTCCTCACGCCTCGCTCAGCGAGATCGAGCAGGTGGCCGAGGGGGTGCGAGGGAGGCGCCTAGCCACGCGACTGTGGGTGACCACCGCGCGCCAGACTCGGGAGCGGGCGGCCGAGCGCGGGTGGGTTCAGGACATCGTCGAGGCCGGAGGGGAGGTGGTGGCCGACACCTGTGCCGTCGTCGCTCCCATGCGGATGATCGGGGTGAGGTCTATGGCCACCAACGCGGGCAAGATGGCCTGTTACGCCCCGGCCTATTCGGGCGTGCGGATGCGTTTCGGGACGCTGGAGCGGTGCATTCAGGCCGCTCTGACCGGGCGATGGCCGGAGGAGGACGAATAGGATGTGACGTTCGTGACTTGGGGCCGTCCGGGCGCCGGGGGCATATCCGTATGGCGTGAGGGGTATGGATGCACCCTTGTGCCGGATATCGCGACCTTTACCGGATTCGTGGGTTTTATGGTAGGACGTACTTGTATTTGCTCGTGAGAAGCTGTGCATGAGGAACCGTGTTGAGGAGGCCGATCATATGCGAACAGATGGGCAAGCCAACGGGAGAGGACCACGTGTGGTCGTTACGGGCATCGGCGCCATCACACCGTTGGGATTGACCTGGCAAGATTCATGGAAAGCGATGGTGGAGGGACGATCCGCGGCCCGGCCGGTCACCCACTTTGATGCGACCGACTTTCCTACGCGTATCGCCGCCATGGTGAAGGATTTCGATCCCAAGGAGTACATGGAGTTCAAGGAGGCCAAGCGGCTGGGGCGCGTGACGCAGTTCGGCTGGGCGGCCACACGAGAGGCGGTCGAGGCGGCCAACCTGGATGTGAGCCGGGAGGACCCGGAGCGGATCGGCATAGAGATCGGCAGCGCCTTTGGGGCCCTGGATATCCTGGAGCAGCAGACGCACACGCTGCGCGATCGGGGACCCAGGCGGATCAATCCGGCGGCCGCGCCCGCGGTGCTCATCAGCACGACGCCGTGCTACGTCGCCATCCGGCTGGGCGTCCAGGGACCGGTGAATTCCCAGGTGGCCGCTTGTGCCACTGGCATCGTTTCCATTGGGGAGGCGGCGCGTCGCTTGCAACGCGGCGAGATCGATGTTGCCATCGCCGGCGGGGCGGACGCCTACACGACGCCGCTGATCATGGCCGCGTTCAGCCGGCTGGGCGCGATGTCCACCCGCAATGACGAGCCGGAGCGGGCGTGCCGCCCCTTCGATCGCACCCGGGATGGCATGGTGCTCGGGGAAGGCGCGGTGGTCATGGTCCTGGAGACGCTGGAGCACGCACAGGCGCGCGGCGCGCCGATCCTGGCCGAGTTCGGAGGGTACGCGCTGACCTCGGATGCGTACAATCTGGCCGCGCCAGAACCGCAGGGACGCGGCGCAGCCAGGGCGATGCAATGGGCGCTGCGGGAGTCCGGGTTAAGCCCCGAGGATATCCATTATATCTGCGCGCATGGTACGGGGACGCAGCTCAACGACGCCTCGGAGACGGCGGCCATCAAGCACGCCATGGGCCAAGCCGCCTATCAGATCCCCGTCAGCTCGGTGAAGTCCATGGTCGGCCACATGATGGGAGCTGCCGGTGCGCTGTCCGCCGCCGTGCTGGTGCAGGCCATCAACGAGGGGGTCGTGCCCCCAACCATCAACTATCAGGAGCCGGATCCTCAGTGCGATCTGGATTACGTGCCCAACGAGGCGCGACGCACCCGGGTGGATGCGGCCATGTGCAACGCGTTTGGATTCGGCGGCCAGAACGCCAGCCTTCTTCTGCGGCGGTTCCGGCCATAGCTGGAGCCCTCCACGACCGGAGATACATACACCCCCTCACGTCTCCTGGGCGCGAGGGGGTGTTTCGTCATCCCTGGCCTCGGCCTGCATCTCCTGCGAGGCCGGAAATGGCAGGTCCAAGGCGGGGACAGAACCTTCGGGGCGAAGGATCTTCCCTCCCCTCCTCCTGGCTTCTGATGAAGGGCTTTTCTCTGGTGATCGCGGTGAAGGCTCAGACCATCAGGCAAGTGCACACTTTGGAAATCTGTGTATAATTAGATGTGTAGGAGCTTCAGGTATCACCCCCTTTAACCGTGGAAAGGGGTAAGGATTTGAAAAAGAGAGGAACCATGGGCATACTTTCGTGTATCTCACGCACGAAAGGAGCAACCCATGGATCCTTCTACTGTATTTTGCCCTAATCCGGAGTGTCCGG
>JAJRVX010000094.1:0-10323 GCA_024277095.1 Chloroflexota bacterium | reverse complement strand
GTCCAGAAGACCAAAAGAGGTGAAGCCTCCCCTGGGAGTCAAAGCAGACAGCTGGGTCAGATCCGGGCGCGGAGAAGAATCGCTTCACCCTCAGGTTCATGTCAACCTTCGCCCAAACGGCTGCACAGCTGACCTTCTCCTCCTCCGTCCACCCCAGGATCAGCTCCCCTCCGGAGGAAACGGCGGCTGTCAAGGGACCAATGGGTGCAGACGCTCGGATCTCCTTTCTTCCATCCTCGATCCTCTCGACTACTACCCTGTTGCCGAGCGTTTCCACCCAGCACAACCAGGTTTCCCCCTGTGGCCCGCAAGCGAGGATCGGATGATCAGCGTAGGATTGCGCCTGGACTTCCGTCAACGTGACTCGTCGCTCCATTTCCGTATAAACCCCCTTGCTATGTGCTATATCGCTTTCCCCTTGATATACGGGCTGAGCAGGATCTGTCCCCCGTTGGGATCCCTGACCAACCCCTAACGGGTGGAGGCCGTCCTGGCCTGCCGGGGAAGGCAGTGGTTGCTTGGAACGCCTTCCTTCTGTTCAGCCTTTCATGCCTGTGAGGGCGATGCCACCGACCAGGTATTCCTGAGCCAGGAAGAAGGCGATTATGCACGGGAGGACGGCCACAAACGCGGCGGCCATCACTAGATTGTATTAGATACCTCCCTGGACGTCTTTGAAGGTGGCCAGGACGACCGTGACCGGCATTTTCTCCGGGGAGGATAGAAAAACCAGTGGCCCAAAGTAGGCGTTCCAACCGTTTATAAAGGAGAAGATGCCAACGGTGGCTAGGGCGGGCTTTGATAGAGGCAAAAAGATCTGCAGGAATATGCGCCAGGTACCGCATCCGTCTATTCGCGCTGCGTCTTCTAACTCGAAAGGGATCGTTAGGAAGAATTGTCTTAACAAGAAGATGTAGAAAGCCCCTCCTCCCATGAAGGCGGGGACGATGAATGGATAGAAAGTGTCCAGCCACCTCAGATACTTGTAGATAACGTATAGGGGTATGAGCGTCACTTGCGCGGGCAGCATCAACGTCGCCAGGACGATCACGAAGAGGGCATCTCGGGCGAAGAAACGAAGGCGGGCGAAGCCGAAGGCCACCATGGGGCCGGAAAAGAATATTCCCAACATGGCCCCGAAAGTGATTATGGAGGAATTGATCAGGCCGCGCCCAAAATTGCCTAAGCGCCACATCTCGACGAAGTTCATCAGGCGGATGGGCTTGGGAATCCATTGAGGAGGGACGACCAACACCTGGCTGGCCGGTTTCAGAGCTGTCGAGAGCATCCACAGGACAGGCATCAGAAAGGCCAGAAGCAGTACCAGCAGCACCAGGTGTATCCACAGCCTGATGATCGCCCGGTGGATCCTGTGGTTGATGACTCCTTCCCTCATCATATTCGCACTCCCCCGTAGTACACCCATCTCTTGGAACTTCTAAGGATGGCGATCGTGAGAAGGATGATGAGAACGAAGAGGACCCAGGCCAGGGCCGATCCATATCCCATATGGAAGTAGGTGAAGGCTTGACGATACAGGTAAAGCATGTATACCAGTGTCGAATTATAGGGGCCGCCGTTGGTCAACACCTGTACCTCTCCAAATACCTGGAACGATCCTATGATGCTCATGATCAGGTTGAAAAGCACGATGGGGGTGATCATGGGCACGGTGATGGAAAAGAACTTCGATAAGGCGCCCGCGCCATCGATCTCGGCCACCTCATATAGCTCCCGAGGGATGTCCTCGAGCGCTGCCAGGAAGATCACCATCATTCCACCTATCCGCCACATGCTCATCATGATGATGGACCATAGAGCCAGGCCAGGAGATGACAACCACCGCAAGCCAGGTATGCCCACGCGTCTTAACAGGTCGTTTAACAGGCCGTAGTCTGTCGGAAAGATCCAGGCCCAGACGACGCCAAGCGTCACCCCGGAGAACATCACGGGTAAATAGAACCCGGCCTGGAAGAAGCGGCGACCGATGACCTTCTGGTGCAACAAGGTGGCCAGGGCCAGCGCGATGCTCACACGAAGGACGACGCTGATCATCACAAAGACCGTCGTAATTCGAAGGGATTTCCAAAACAGCTCATCCTTGATCAATTTTGAGAAGTTGCCCAATCCAATGAAGCGAGGAGGCTGGCCGATGTTCCATTCTGAGAGGCTTAGGATGAACGAAAATACGAACGGGCCCAGGATGAATGCCAGGAAACCCAAGAGCCATGGGCCAATGAAGATATATCCTTCTACATTGCGCTTGATGTGAGGGGACACACGGATATTAATGGCCTGCATATGGCTTCCCTCTTTGTCTTCCTCTTAGCGGTTGCGATGGACTGTGGATGGAGGACCTTGTCTGGCACCTCCGCTCTGGTGGATCTTTGAGAAACAAGGGCAAGTCAAGATAATGGAAAAGGAAGGCTCGACTGCAAGTAAAGGCGATGAGTGGAACTTTGGTCAACGCCCTGTTACGAGATCTAGTGCCGCTGACCGGGGCGAATCGGGTGGTAGATGACGCTTGCTCACCGAGGGGCACGGAACCTACCTACGACCATATCGGAATAACAGGTGGATTGACAGGGTGAGCCGTTGTCCGTGCATCGGTCTCGAGGCTGGCTCACCCTGTCTTCCGGGAAATGTCCGCTTTATCCCTGCAGGATCTCCTGAGCTCTCTTCGCGGCCGCATCCAGAGCCTCTTGCGGTGACTTCTCGCCGATCCACGCCGCCTCCAGTGTCGGTATGAGCGCATCTGTGTTGATCTCTCGCCATTTGACACAGAGCGGCATGGTGCGAGTGTGTTCTAGTTGTTGGGCGAAAACTGTCCATGCGAAGTGTTCACTAAATGGGGGCTTCGCGAAGGTTCGCGGTTGGGCGGGAAGGAAGTTGAGATTTTCGTGGTATGCCAGATCCACATCCTCGTCTCCCAGCATCCAGGAGAGGAACACCCAGGCGCCCTCCTTGTTCTTGCTGTTCTGCAAGATGCCCTCATAGTGTGCCCATCCCCACGTCGTGTGACCGCCTTTTCCTGCGGGCATCAGGGTGGCGCCCAGGACCTCGTAGATCTCGGGAGCGTAGTTCTTCGTCCATCCGACGATCCAGGGCACGGAATCCATCATCGATGCCTTGCCGTTGGCCAAGCTGGCCTCCACGCCGTGGGGCGTCGCGTACCCGGCCTCCACTAATTCTATCAGATAGGTCAGCGTTTCAACGCCTATATCGTTGTTGAAGAGGGGGCGCGTGCATCCTTCGTCGAGGAAATCTCCGCCGTTGGCGTACAGATAGCAGGTGAAGGTGTTCCAGCCGGAGAGATTGACCTGCAGGCCAAAGTCTACCCCGTCTAGCTCTGTAAGAGCTTTTGCATATTCTGCCACATCTTCAAGCGTTTGTGGTGGGTTTGAGATCCCCGCCTGCTCGAGGTGCTTCTTGTTGTAGAAGAAGACCTCAGTCATAGAGTCGTGGGGCAGTGCATAGGTTTTGCCCTCGAATTGGCCTGCCTTTAACGGGGTCGTGAAGAATAGCTCGGGGTAGATATTGGGGTCTTGCTCTATGAAGGGATTCAGTGGGGCTAGCATCCCACGCCATGCGAACTCCGTCACGGCACCCGTCTCGCCCATTTGTAGGAGATCCGGGCCTCCCCCGGCTGCCCATCGCACAAGGACTTTTTCCTCCGTGTCTAGCCAGCTGGAGGTCTGTTCCAATTCCACCTCTATGTTCGGATACGCTTCCTTGAACATCTTGTTGATGAGCGTTTCCTGAATCCACTGGAATCGGTAGGGTGGGACGAACGGCCCCATCCATTTCACCTTTTGTTTCACCTGCTCCTTGGCCGGCATTTCCTGGGTCGCTGGGGCTACCTGCGAGGGTGGCGTTGCTGGCACGCAGGCGGCTGCCATAATCCCTGTGACGGCCCCTGCGGATAGTCGCAAGAAATGTCGGCGGCTTAGCCTTTTCTCTTTCATTGTGTCTCCCTCCTCGTGCAAATGTGCACACCGGTGATAAGAGCGGATTTACTCCACCTGTGTGGGTTCTCTTGCCCCTGTGATGCGCTGACCCGCCCGGCCGGGCCGGAGTTTGCTGTGAAGGAGTCTCCTTTTATTCATAACATACCAGCCAAAGGTTTGTCAGCACGTTTCAGGACATGTTTGTGCCATTTTGTGACCTTGGTAGTCTCCCTGTCTAATGTTGGTGAGCCCACGGGAGACCATTTTGTGAGCAGCGCTGCGTGAATGGCGTCTCCTGTGGGCTTTTTCCCAGACGGGGAATTGATCTGCCGCCACCTATCTGTGGGCAGGGGTGATTCATGGATCGCCCCTGCCCCGGCAACACCCATGAGGGAGACTACCGTGACCTTAGTGTATCGACAAGGGACGCTTTCGGGAAAGAACATATGTGCCTTGCCCCACCCCCATCGGAGCCCCCTTCGGACGGGGGGATGAGGGTCTCCCGAAGGCGGATCTCTCAGGGTTGGACGTCTGACCGTAGAGCAATGCTCTGTAAGATCTCCATATCTCACTGGCGTCCTGTGTTCCCAAAACCGAGGATCAGCATAGAAAGTGCATTAGGGGCCGAGAAGAGCTTGGAGAGGCTCTCTGGGTATGGGAAGGCCTGGTGGGGCATTACGGGTGCTTTCGCCCCGCTGGGTGTGGTGTTATAATGTCCGTGATCCTGGCGCGTTTGCAAGGGCTTAATTCATCTCGTCGTGCATCATTAAGTAAGGTTGCTCGCGGTGTTGCGGAAGAAAGCATTCATTCATCAGGTGACGGACGCTTATCAGCATCTGTATGATTTGGTCCGCCTTCGCACGCACCCCCTGGCAGATATGTTGGCCCCCGACCCTTCCCTCCGACGCAAGGAAAAGGCCTGGCTGCTTCATCATATCCTTCTCGATGTGATCGAGGAGCTGGACCCTGGGCCGCAGGCTCCTGCGTTCTCTAAGGAGTGGCGCCGTCACCGGTTGATGGTGTTGCGTTATGTGGATGGCCTTAACCCGCAGTCCGTGGCGGATCAATTGGCCATCAGTCGCCGGCACTTCTACCGGGAACATGAGGCGGCCATCGAAGCGATCGCCAGCATCCTCTGGGATCGTTATGTGGCTCGCGATCGGGCGTCCCAGCCGGCGGCGCGGGAAACGCCGGATGAGACCGTCAGCCGGCTGGAGTTGCTGCGTTTGGAGGCGGCTCGTCTCAGCCTGGCCAATCGATATGCTCGTCTGGCCGAGGTGATCGAAGGGGTTGTCGAGTTGGTGTGGGAGATGGCGAGGCAGAAGGATGTCCATATACTCATCGACCTGGAACCGAGCCTGCCCAACGCGGGAATGGACCAGGGCATCCTGAGGCAGCTCCTGCTTGAAGTGCTAAGCTATCTGATCGAGAGCCTGACCCGAGGGGAGATCCAGATCCGGGCCACGCGAGAGGGCGACGACTTGCACCTCTCGTTGCGGGGGTATGGAACGGGGGCATCGCAGGGCCCGGCGCGCTTAGAGAAAGAGGATGTGCGTCTCGCCATGATCCGAGAGCTGGCCTCCATGCAGGGCGCTCAGATCGAACCCGTCCTTGATGGGGGAGATGTCGTGGGAGTTGAGTTGCTGCTTCCTATCGCTCCGCCGCGTACCATTCTGGTGGTGGATGACAACGAGGACGTGCTTCAACTCTTACAGCGCTATCTTCAATCGCATCATTATCAGGTCGTGACGGCTCAGAGCAGCGCGGAGGCCATTCAACTGGCCCGGGAGCTGCAGCCGTATGCTATCACACTGGATCTGATGATGCCCAGGCGGGACGGGTGGGAGGTCCTGCAAACCCTGGCTAACCAGCCGCAGACGCAGCATATCCCCGTCATTGTCTGTACCGTGTTGAGCGCCAAGGAACTGGCGCTGTCGTTGGGAGCGGCGGCTTTTCTGGAGAAGCCGGTCACAGAGGATGCGCTTATATCCGTCCTGGAGGCGTTGGAGGGGAAGTAGCAGAGGGGGATGTAAAAACGCCCCTCCGCCCTCACGGCGGCTCTGTCGTGTTCTAGGGTTTTCCCGAAACATGGATTGAGCGTGGTTTCCCATTGTCCTTCGCCGGAGAGGCAACCCGGATGGCACTGGTGTCTAGAACGACCTGAACCCATTGGAGGATCTCCCCGGGCATCAATCCTTCCGCCTTGGTGATCACCACGCTCCCGCCCAGGGCCTCCATGTGGTCCAGCTCATCCTGCGCGGAGACGATCACGATGGGGATCTCTCTCTGTTGTTCGGACGATCGGAGATGTTGAATCACTTGAGCGCCGTCCATGTCGGGCAGCATCAGGTCCAGCAGGATCAGATCGGGATGATGCAGTCGGGCCATGTCTAGGGCTTCCTGTCCGCTGTACGCGCTGAACACCCGATAGCGGCGGATCGGGCTGTCCAGCATCCGACCCAGAAGACGGACGAAGTCACGATCATCGTCGACGATCAACACGCGATTCACGTTCTCTCCGAACTGGCGTAGCACATCCCACAGGCTCCGATGGGATATCGGCTTGATCAGATAGCCATCCACGGCCAATCGTTGACGCAATGGTCCCTCCCCCGGCAGGGGACAGGAGATGATGGGCACTCGCGGCTCCCACGTGCGCGCGATCTCCTCCAGGCGCTCGGGAGGGATTAAAGTATCGCTGTTGTCGAACAGGATGGCTTGTGGCATAAGCTGCCGTGCCGTGTTCCGGGCCTGTTCCAGAGTGTGGACGGCCACGGTGCGGTATCCGCGTATGTGCCGGGCCAGCAATCCGGCTGCGGAGGGGCTGTGGGTGACAGCCAGGAGGACGGGCTCCTCGCCCCATTGATCTGAAGGGATTGCGGCCGGCTCCGGGGAGTGGCTGCTGCCGTTCAAGGTGAACTCCTGGGAGGCTATGGGCAGGCTGAAGTAGAAGGTGCTTCCCTTGCCCACCTCGCTTTCTACCCAGATGTGCCCTCCATGTATCTCCACGAATTGCCTGCTGATGGCCAGGCCCAGGCCGGCGCCACCATAGCGACGCCGGATCGATCCGTCCGCCTGTTGGAACTCCTCGAAGATGCGGGGGATGTCCTCGGGGGCGATGCCCACGCCCGTGTCGGCCACGGAGAAGATGATCTCTTGGCCTCGGCGGCAAACGCTCACAGTGACGCTGCCTCGTTCGGTGAAGCGGGCGGCGTTGTTCAGCAGATTGAAGAGCACCTGGCGGATGCGGGTGGGATCGACCCGGATCCGGGGGAGGTCCGGATCGATCTCCATGCGGAGCGCCAACCCGCGGGCTTCCACCAGGCTGCGAGCCGTGTTCACTGCCTCTCTGACCAGGGCTGCCGGATCCACCTCCTCCGGAAGCAGGCTCATCTGGGCCGCCTCGATGCGCGCCAGATCCAGCACGTCGTTGACCAGCGTCTGCAGGTGGCGAGCGTTGCGATGCACGATGCTCAGATCACGCAGGTAGGCTGGCGGCAGGGGGGCTCCATAATATTCGGGCGAGTTGGCCATCATCTCCGTGAAGCCGACGATGAGGTTGAGCGGCGTACGTAGCTCGTGGCTGATGGTCTGAGCAAACTGCTGCTTGAGCCGCCGAGCTTCCTCGGCTTGGTCGCGGGCCAGGGCCAGCATGTAGTTCGTTCGCTCGAGCCTGTACGTGGCCTCATCCAGCGCCTTTAGGGCCCGGCTCAGCTCGGCCTGTCGCTCTCGGGCGATCCGCTCATTGCGACGGGCCTGCTCATAGCCGTTCCAGGCCCAGGCTAACGCGATGTAAAGATTGCGGGCGGCCAGCCACGAGGCCAGCGTGGTCAGGAGGATAACCGCGATAGGGAGCCAGGTATCCATGGAGAGGAATGGCGCGTGAAGATAGGAGTGGTTGATCACGACGGTCAGCGCGCTGGCCAGGAGGGCGATCAAAAACACGGCCTGCTGGCTCATGAGGACGCTGGCGAGGATCACGGGAAGGATGAACAGGTGGGAGAGTTGGCTGATACGGAAGGCGAGGACGGCGCACGCGATGGCAAGGAGTAAGCCTCCAGTGAAGAGGACGGAGGCGACGGGAAGAGAGCGGTCCCGCAAGAGATGGCCAAGGCCCCAGCTCAGGATGAGCAGCAGGCTGCCCAGCCACGCTTCCAGGGGGGCGTTTTCCCCGGTCACTGGCCACACGAGAAGGGTCAGCCAAATGTAGCCGATCGCCCCAATGAGAAACGCGATGATCCTGAACGATTCGGCGCGCAATTGCATCAGATTGTCGCGTAGATGAGACATCTCGTGCGTCGCGCTCATAGCCGCCTCCTGACGCCAGATCACAAGAGTAGAGGCGCAGCATCGCTGTACCCATAGGCCATCAATTTAACGACACCGGAAAACGTTGGACAGCCACGAGGGCTGCCCCTACGACATACCCGATTCGGCCGGTTCCATGGGACTGTAGGGGCTGGTCTCAGACCAGCCCCTACCAGGGGGGTGTTCCTCCGAAGTACTTGAGGGATGCAAGGATATGCTCTCATATGTCGCTCTTGATGCCTGTGGGGCGTCCCTTGTGGACGCCTCAGGCGCGCCCGGCAAGGCAAGAGCCATCTGGGAACATGACTCGGAAAACGCTCACGTAGTTTGCCCGGCGCCGACGCGCTTCTCAATCTTTGCCCATGTATCACGCAGCGTCACCGTCCGGTTGAATACGAGCCTGCCGTCCGCCGAATCCGGATCCACGCAGAAGTACCCCATCCGCAGGAATTGGTAGTGATCCCCCACCTTCGCGTTCGCCAGGCTGGGCTCTACCTTGCACGAGGTAAGCACTTCCAGGGAGTTGGGATTGATGTTCGCCTTGAAGTCGGCTCCCTCCTCGTCTACCTCGTCCGGGTTCGCCTTGAGGAACAGCCGATCGTACAGGCGCACCTCGGCGTCCAGCGCGTGGGCGGCCGAGACCCAGTGCAGCGTCCCCCGCACCTTGCGCCCGTCCGGCGTCACGCCGCCCCGGGACTCGGGGTCGTAGGTGCAATGGAGCTCGATGATCTCGCCAGCCGGATCCTTGACGACATCCACGCATGTGACATAATACGCGCCCTTCAGTCGCACCTCCCGGCCGGGAGCCAGGCGGAACCACTTCTTGGGCGGATCCTCTCGGAAGTCATCCCGCTCGACGTACAGCACCCGGGAGAAGGGCACTTTGCGCGTGCCCATGCTGGGATCCTCTGGGTTGTTCTCGATCTCGAACTCCTCCACCAGGTCCTCGGGGTAGTTGTCGATCACCAGTCGGAGCGGGCGCAGCACCGCCATGGCCCGGGGGGCTCGCTTGTTCAGGTCCTCTCGGAGGCAATGCTCCAACAGGGCGATATCGATGACGCTGTTCGTCTTGGCCACGCCGATGCGGTCGCAGAAGTTTCGGATGGCCTGTGGCGTGTAGCCTCGCCGCCGCATCCCCGCCAGCGTGGGCATCCGCGGGTCGTCCCAGCCGTTCACGTATCCCCCCTCGACGAGCTCTCGCAGCTTGCGTTTGCTCAGCACCGTGTGGCTGAGGTTCAGGCGGGCGAACTCGATCTGGCGTGGGTGATGGATTCCCAATTGGTCGAGGAACCAGTCATACAGAGGGCGGTGGTCTTCGAACTCCAGTGTGCAGATGGAATGGGTGATCCCCTCGATGGAATCCGACTGGCCGTGAGCCCAGTCGTATGTGGGGTAGATGCACCATTTGTTGCCGGTCCGGTGGTGGCTGGCGTGGATGATCCGGTACATGACCGGATCGCGCAGGTTCAGGTTGGGAGAGGCCATGTCGATCTTCGCCCGCAGGACGCGTGCGCCGTTGGGGAACTCACCGGCGCGCATGCGCTCGAATAGCTCCAGGTTCTCCTCGACCGATCGGTTGCGATAGGGGCTCTCCTTGCCCGGCTCCGTCAGGGTCCCCCGATATGCCCGTATCTCCTCAGGGCTCAGATCGTCTACATATGCCTTGCCGGCCTTGATCAGCTGTATGGCGAACTCGTACAGCTGGTCGAAGTAGTCGGATGCGTAGTATAGGCGATCGCCCCAGTCGAATCCCAGCCAGCGGACGTCCTCGATGATGGCCTGCACGTACTCCTCGCTCTCCTTGAGAGGATTGGTGTCGTCGAATCGCAGATTGCACAGGCCGCCGTACTCCTCGGCGATGCCGAAGTTCAGGCAGATGGACTTGGCGTGGCCGATATGCAGGTAGCCGTTGGGCTCCGGCGGGAAGCGCGTGTGCACCTTCCCCCCAAAACGATTGGTCCGGATATCTTCCTCGATGATTTCTCGGATGAAATCGGTGGGTTTGGATTCGGCTGAAGCCTCGCCAGCGGCCTGGCTCTCACCTTTCCTCGGTTCTCCCATAACCTTT
>JAJRVX010000093.1:0-2723 GCA_024277095.1 Chloroflexota bacterium | reverse complement strand
GAGGAAAAGAGTTTTTCTTGCGCCCCTATCGCGGTATCAGCAGAGCTATCCTGAGAGATGCGCGGTCAAACTGTCCGGTAGCTAAGTATAATGCTGCGTCCATGAGAGCTCTCTCACAGGAATGCCCCCGGGGGACAGGAGGATCGGATCCATGCACACGCCCACCAGCAGGAGGAAGGGCCTCGAAGAGCGGCGGGGGATCTCTCGACGGAAGTTCCTCGCCCTCTCAGCAGTGGGAGCCTTTACAGCCGCCTGTGGCGAGGCCCCCACCCCTCTCGCCCCCATCCGCAGCCCCGTCACGCCGACGCCGCTGTCAGCCGCCGTCCCGATGAAAGAGGAGGTGCCGAAGATGAGTCGAGTGGCTTTGATCCGTACATCCGATCGCGTGGAAGGAATGCGCCGGGCCCTGGCGCTGTTGGACGTGGATGGGCCCGCCGGTAAGAAAGTGCTCCTGAAGCCAAACTTCAACAGCGCAGATCCGACCCCAGGCTCCACTCACAATGATATGCTGCGCGCCCTGGTGGCCTGGCTGAGGGAGGAGGGTGCCGGCCCCATCACCGTGGCCGATCGCAGCGGCATGGGGGATACCCGCCAAGTCATGGAACAGAAGGGGATCTTCAAGATGGGCCGGGAGCTGGACCTTGAGGTACTGCCCCTGGATGAACTCGACGCCGACGGCTGGGAGCTGATTCGGCTGCCGGAGAGCCACTGGCGAGACGGATTCCCTGTAGCGAAGCTGGCTCTGGAGACGCCGTATATCCTCCAGACCTGCTGCCTGAAGACCCATCAGTACGGCGGGCATTTCACGCTCTCGTTAAAGAATTCGGTGGGGCTGGTGGCCAAATACCTCCCCGGAGAGAGCTACAACTACATGAACGAGCTGCACACATCGCTCGACCAGCGCCTCATGATCGCCGAGATCAACGCGGCCTACGCGCCGGCCCTCATCGTCCTCGACGGGGTGGAGGCCTTCGTGAAGGGTGGGCCGGCCCGGGGCGAGCGCGTGCAGGCCAACGTCGTCCTGGCGGGCACGGACCGGGTGGCCATCGACGCCGTTGGTGTGGCCATCTTGCGCCATTTCGGGACGACGCCAGAGGTGAGCCGGGGGCGGGTGTTCGAGCAGGAGCAGATCGCCCGGGCCGTGGAGTTGGGCCTCGGGGCGCAGAGCCCAGATCAGATCGAGATCCTCACGGACGATGAGGAGGGGGCGGCCTTCGCCGGGCAGATCCAGACGATCCTGGCCGCGTAGGCGTAGGGCATAGCCAGGTGCGGCGCATCTCCGGAAGTGGTCACACCTTAGCCAACTCATAGCCAGGGAGGCTGCTGATGAAAATCACCGGCGTGGATATCTACAACGTACAGGTACACGATATGAACCCGGTGATCGTTCGCGTCCATACGGACGAAGGGGTCGACGGCGTGGGCGAGGTGGCGCTGGCCTACGGCGTGGGCGCCCAGGCCGGCCTGAACATGGCCCGCGAGCTCGCCGAGCGGTTCCTCATCGGCGCTGATCCCTCTCGGATCGAGTATCTCTGGGATCGCATGTACCGGGATACCTTCTGGGCTCAGGGCGGCGGCCCCGTCGTCTTCGGCGCCATGAGCGCGATCGAGGAGGCGCTGTGGGATATCAAGGGGAAAGCATTGGGAGTGCCCGTGTATGAGCTGTTGGGAGGCCGCTGCTGGGATCGGCTGAGGTTATACGCCAACGCCTGGTACAGGGACTGCGTCCGACCCGAGGAGTACGCGGAAGCGGCGCTGAAAGTCGTCGCCGACGGATATACCGCTCTCAAGTTCGATCCGTTCGCCATTCGGCCGGATGGCACGTGGCGATACCCGCGGCGCGCACTGGATCGGGAGATGGCGGACCTGGCCTTCGCCCGGGTGAAGGCGGTACGGGAGGCCGTCGGGCCAGAGGTGGACATTCTGATCGAGGTGCACGGCAACCTGGGCACCACCTCGGCCATCCAGATGGGAAAGCGCTTTGAGCCCCTCAAGCCGTTCTTCTACGAGGAGCCGGTGGACGCCTTGAACGTGGATGCCATGAAGAAGGTGGCCGACAACGTGGATATCCCCCTCGCCGCCGGGGAGCGACTCTACACCCGCTATGGCTTCCGACAGTACATCGAAAAGCAGGTGTTAGATATTCTGCAGCCGGATCTGGGGCTGGCCGGCGGTATCATGGAGACGAAGAAGATCGCCGCACACGCGGAGACCTATCACCTGCACGTCCAGCCGCACAACTGCGCTGGCCCAATCGCTACGGCCGCGGCGATTCAGCTGGACGCCTGCATCACCAACTTCGTCATCCAGGAGGTGTTCCCTTATCGCCCCAAGGAGCATTACGCGCTCGTAGTACAGGCGCTGGAACAACAAGTGGTGGATGGATATCTGGAGATCCCCACCGCACCGGGATTGGGCGTGGAGCTCAACGAGGAAGTCATCTCACGCTATCCACGCATACACGTCGGAGAGGCTTAAGGGACGAACGTCCGAAAGTGAAGGAGGCGAGGACGGCCATGGGTAGCACGATCGCAGATGGCATCGCTACGACGTTGGTGGAAAACGGCGTGGAGATCGTCTTCGGGCTGCCCGGCGGGGAGAGCATCGACCTAGTGGCTGCGCTGGAGCGGGCGGGCATCCGGTTCGTGCTGGCCCGCCATGAGGCTCGTGCGGCCTGGATGGCCGACGCCTATGCTCGCGTCGGCCGACGGGTCGGCGTCTGT
>JAJRVX010000092.1:0-11927 GCA_024277095.1 Chloroflexota bacterium | reverse complement strand
TCGATACCACATAGGAGGCCACGCGCCCCTACCGCTTTGATGTTAGAGCTGTTGCAGAATAGGTGGAAGGCACAACGTTGGGCGACGCATGCGCCGCCTTTACTAATGACCTTGTTGATGGCGCTCATGCTCCTGGCCGGGTGCTATCCTCCCACGCCGTATCCGGTGGCTACGCCGCGGCCGACGCCCACGCCCGAGCCGCTGGTGCCTACGCCGCTCGCGGCCCGATCCCTCACGCCCGCGCCTACCCGTCCCGTCCGGCTGACGCCCATGCCCCTGGACGAGGCCCTGCCGGAGCGATGGCGTTTTGGCGTGGGGGCGGCGTTGGGGGATGTCGCCCGCTATGATTTGAGCCTGCTGTTGCCCGGGTGGTATCTGGATTGGCAGGTGAACAGCCCGCCGCCGGAGGTATCCGGGATCGAGTACGCGCCGATGGTGCGCGTGCAGGAGGACGGCTTCCGGCCCGACGCGGAGACGATCCTGGCCGCGGTGGACGCCATGCCCGGGGCCTTGTGGCTGTTGGGAAACGAGCCGGACGTGCGCTGGCAGGATAACACCACGCCGGAGGCCTACGCCCGTCACTACCACACGCTGTACACGCTCATCAAGGGGCGCGACCCGACGGCGCGCATCGCCATCGCCGGGGTGTCGCAGCCCACCGCGTTGCGGCTACGCTATCTCGATCGGGTGCTGGCGGCCTACGAGGAGATGTATGGCGAGCCCATGCCGGTGGATGTGTGGAACGTCCACGGCTTCATCCTGCGCGAGGAGGCGGACTCGTGGGGCGTGGGCATCCCGCCCGGGTTCGATGACGCGCAGGGGGAGGTGTATGAGATCGAGGATCACGACGATCTGGAGATCTTTCAGCGTCAGATTTGGGGCTTTCGCTACTGGATGTGGATGCGCGGTCAGCAGGATAAGCCTCTGATCGTGTCGGAATACGGCATCCTGATGCCGCCGGAGTACGGGTTCCCGCCCGAGGCCGTGCGGGATTTCATGTGGGGAACCTTCGATTTCTTCCTGAGCGCCCGGGATGAGGAACTGGGCTATCCGGGGGATGACTACCGGCTGGTGCAGCGGTGGTGCTGGTACTCGCTAGCGGATACCGTTTACCCCACGTCCAACCTGTTCGACCCGAAGACGCGAGCCATCACCCCGTTAGGGGAGGCGTTTGGGGAGTACATACGGAGGTTGGGCGAGAGCCGGTAGGCGAAGGAAGATGGCCGTCGTCAGTCCTCCTTCGTCAGTCGTCTTTCAACAGCCCGCGCTCGCGCAGGATCTCCGGATACAGCGCCTCGGCCTGGCGGAACAGGTCCACCAGTGCCAGCGCCTTAAAGAAGGGCCCTTCCACGCTCACCCGGCCGGAGAACAGGACGTCCCGCAGCCGTTCCTCGCCCAGCCAGACGCGATGGAGCGTCCGGGCGTCGGCCGTGACCGTGATATCCGCGGGCAGGTCGGAGGGGCCCAGGATCAGGCGGGGTTCCGTGTCCCGCACGTCCACGGTGATCTGGGTGGCCGGCTTGCGGCTGACGAAGCGGAACACCTGTCCGGCCTGTCGGACCTGCTCGATCACGCCTGGCCGGGCGATGAGGCGGCGGAACAGCTCCCCCGCCAGCTCATAGAACAGATTGACGTCATCGAACATACCGTACATGTCCTCGATCCTAGGGCGGCGGCTCTCCTGCCGTCGCTAGGCTGAGCATGGGAGCCCAGCCTGCTGGCTTGGGTGATACGTGTCCTTTGACTACAGCAGCGGCAGCTCCCACGCCACCGCTACCTACCTGCCGGCGCCTCTGCGGCGGAGTAACCACAGCCCCAGCAGCAACACGAGCACCACCGGCCATACCCATACCAGATCGGCCTCCAGCGGGGGCGGCGTGGGCTCGTCGGTGGGGTCGAACCGTAGCCAGTAGATGCGATCCTTCTTGGCCACGACGTCAGCCGGGTCAGGGCGGATATCCAGCGACCGCAGGTAAGCGTCCAGGATGACCGGATCGCGGCGGCGAAGCAGCTCGTATACGGTCAGGATCTCCTCATCATCGGTGACCCGGGTGGCGATCATGCTCTGAACCCCATGTGCCGTTTGCACGGTCACCCGCGGGTCGGCGACGATGTTCTTGTACCATTGAGCCTTGGGGCCGAAGGCGCAGGGGGCATAGATCTTCCCGTCGAGCATGTGGTACTCCACCATCGTACGGCGGGGCAGCCCGCTCTTGCGCCCCCAGGTGGTGAGCAGCATGAAGGCCCGGCCGAGGATGGGCCCAAATCCCAATCGCCATAGCAGGATGGGGGCCTTCACCATCCAACGCAGCCAACCGCGGGGATAGATCATAAAACCGCCCTCGCGTTGTGGATACGTCGCCGTCATCGCTTCCTCCCGATTTCATAGCCGCGTCGCAGCGGCGCCAACAGGCCCTGCTCCAGGTCCTGGGGCACCGCAGCCCTCGTGATCACCTCCGGCCATAACTCGACAGGGGGTTCCTGAATGAGCTCTCGAGGGAGCGTCAGATTTTGCAGATCGTCGTATAAATACAGCCGACGGCCGCGTTGTAGAAACAAGGGCACCCCTCGCCCGAGGTGCCCTTCTTCTCGCCGTGTCGGAACCTCCTCGCGGTCACTGCTCCGCGAAGGCGGCGTCGAACGCCACCCGGGAGGGTTCGAAGTCGATGCGCTTGACGAACGCGGCGGCCTCCGTGGCGCCATGGATGCGATCCATGCCGCTATCCTCCCACTCCACCGACAGCGGCCCTTCATAGCCGATCTCGTTGAGCGCCCGGATGATCTCCTCGAACTGGATGCGGCCGCGGCCCAGCGAGCGGAAGTCCCAATAGCGGCGGGAGTCGCCGAAGTTCAAATGCCCGCCAAACACCCCGGCCTCGGTGGGCGTCGGCGACCAGTAGACGTCCTTCATGTGTACGTGGTAGATGAGGTCCCGGAAGATCCGGATGAAGCGGACGTAGTCGACCCCCTGATAGCCCAGATGGCTGGGATCGAAGTTGAAGCCGAAGGCCTCTCGATGGTTGATGGCCTCCAGCGTCCGCTGCGCCGAGGCGATATCGAAGGCGATCTCCGTGGGGTGGACCTCCAGCGCGAACTTGACGCCCACCTCATCGAATACGTCCAGGATAGGATTCCAGCGGTTGGCGAAGTCCTGGTAGCCCGCGTCGATCTGCTCCGGCAGGTTGGGCGGGAAGGAGTAGAGCAGGTGCCAGATGGAGCTGCCGGTGAAGCCGTTGACCACCTTGACGCCGAACTTGGCAGCCGCCCGCGCCGTGTTCTTCATCTCCTCTGCTGCCCGTTGTCGCACCCCCTCCGGATCCCCATCGCCCCATACGTAGTCGGGCAGGATCGCTTTGTGGCGGGCGTCGATGTTGTCGCACACGGCCTGTCCCACCAGATGGTTGCTGATGGCGTAACACTTCAGCCCGTACTTGTTCAGGATGTCCCATCGGCTCTGGCAATACCCGTCGTCGGAGAGGGCCTTGTCCACCTCGAAATGATCGCCCCAACAGGCCAGCTCCAGGCCGTCATATCCCATCTCCTTGGCCTTGGCGGCCAGTTCCTCCAGCGGCATATCGGCCCATTGCCCTGTAAACAGAGTCACCGGACGTGTCATGTCTGCCTCCTCATCGGGAAATGGTATGGGCACACCGAATCTGATGGAGTGCTCTCGATGCGGTCAACGGGCAGCTTTGCGCTCGGCCATGGTGAACGGGAGGGTGTCCTTCGCATCACCTCTGTTTCCGAATAGAGGTTGCTCTCCCCTTAAGATAGATCGCAGTTGCGCTCGGCCGTCGGTCAGCGCGGCGGACGCCCATCGCATTATACCACACTCGTCGCCTGCGAACTCACACGGCCAGCGCGATGAGCGAGATGATGATCCCCAACGCCAGGCCGACGGCCACGTCGAGGAGGAAGTGTACCCCCAGGGCGACCCGGGACCAGGCGACCCACAGCACGAGGGGAAGCACCGCCCAACCCCAGCGAGGGAGGAGCGTCGGAACGAAGACGGCCACGGTGCCCATGCGGGTGGCGTGCCCGGATGGGAAGGAGTGCTGGTCGTACGTCTGGGAGTAGAACCCGCCGATCTGCGTGGGCCGCTGGCGGCGCCAGGCGAATTTCAGCGAGGTGGTGATCCCCCCGGCGATGAGCATGGCCGCGGCCCATCGCCAGATCAGCCACCGTCGATCGGGCGGGGCGAGGATCAGTGCGGCGACCAGGGTGGAGATCCAGATCCAGCCGTCCCCCAGGTGGGCGCCCAGCACGGCCCACCGGCGTGCGCGCCCCTGGCCGACGCGCCGACACCACTCGCTGAAGGCTCGATCTCGTGCGATCAGCCATCGTCCCAGGGGCGTGCGCCTCATCCCGTTTGCACCTCCGCTCGTTCCGCTAACAGCCGGCGCGCCATCTCCAGCTGATGGGGCTTATCCACGTCCATGGCCAGGTCCGCGTAAGGGGAGATGACCACCTTCGCTCGGCAGCGCAATAGCCGGCTGGCGACCTGTTCCCCCTCCTGGATGGTCAGGCGGCCCAGCACGAGCTTGATCAGCGTCCCCCACCCGAGCATCTGGGCCTGGCGCAGCGGGTTCTTCCTCTCCGCCAGCAGCCGGCGGGCCAGATCCAGGTTCGCCTGGAGCACGCTGGTTCGGAATTGGAACAGATCGCCGCCGCAGAATCGCCCCTCTTTCAGTCGCACGTAGGAGCGGCCTGCCCCGGGGAATTGCGCCTCCATCACCCGATCCTCCACGACCGAGTAGTAGAAGTCGTAGTCTCCTGCGGAGCAGGCCTCAACAAACCAGCGGACGGTCTCCGGGCGCAGCAGAGGGATGTCGCCCGAGGCCAACAGGGCGTGTTCCGTGTCCGGGTTGATGGACAGCAGATGGTTGACCCCGCTCACGGCGTTCTCCAGGTGATCGGGGTGATTGGGCAGGCATGTCACGCCCTCGCCCAGGTCGATCTGGAGCGCGGGATCGAGTCCGGCGACGACGATATGTCCGATGAAAGGACATGCGCGCAGGGCCCGCACCGTCCACCAGATCATGGGATGCCCGGCCACGTCAATCAGCGCCTTCTGCGGGGCGCCCAGCGCGGTTGCCAGAGGGTCCGGGCGTTGGGGATCAAACCCGGCTGTCACGACGACATCTAACATATGCACCTCCGCTTGGCACTGAGCGCATTATAGGCGCCGCGTTCCGAGGCGTCAATCGCGCCGCAAGGCCGGTGGTGTATCTTTTTCGGTGGAAATACAGCAGGGAGCTTTGAGGGGCGCAGCCCCTCAAAAGAAACCTCCCGGTTTCCGCCCCTCACCTGCCTTGCCCGGCCTTGCCCACCCGAATCAGGCCGGGAAAGGGCAGGTGCAAGGCGGAAAAAGGAGAGATGTTTTGGCGGAGGGAGGTCCCTCCGCACCTCCCCTGTGGGCTTGCGATGGGCCTCGCGGAATTTGCACATCATTTTGGATACGCTACCGCAAGGTCCTCGGGTGTGGCATGGGCCCTTTCGCTCTCGGGCGGGGCGCTTTTTCGACCTTCTGGGGGGACAGGATAACTTACGCCGCTGTAAACCAACTTGCCAAAATCGCCGCCCCTTCTTATAATACACGTTGGTACGTCCCCGGCGCAGGTGTGGTGATGTCTCCTGGCCGGGGTGCTTGATGCCTGGGGTGATTCGTTCTCTGCACCGTTGACACTCTTCTCTTTAAGGAGGATTCAATTCTATGAGCAAGAAGTGGGTATACCTCTTCGAGGAAGTAGACGAGGCGGAAAAGTACGCGGGCTCGTGGGATGGTGTGCGTGCTCTCCTGGGCGGCAAAGGGGCCGGTCTGGCCGATATGACCCGGGCTGGTTTGCCCGTTCCGCCGGGTTTCACGATCACGACCGAGGCTTGCAACGCGTTCCTGGCCAACGATCAGCAGTTCCCGGAAGGCATGTGGGAGCAGACCCTGGAGGCTCTGCGCAAGATTGAGGAGAAGACGGGTAAGAAGTTCGGCGACCCGGAGAACCCCCTGCTGGTCTCCGTCCGCTCCGGCGCCAAATTCTCCATGCCGGGCATGATGGACACCGTCCTCAACCTGGGCCTCAACAAGGAAACGCTGGAAGGTTTGGCCAAACTGACCGGGAATCCGAGGTTTGCCTGGGATGCCTACCGACGCTTCGTCCAGCTCTTCGGCAAGATCGTCATGGGCGTGGATGGCGAGAAATTTGAGCGTGTGCTGGACGAGTGGAAGGCCAAGACCGAGGGCGGCCTGGACACGGACCTCACCACCGAGATGCTCCAGGAGATCGTGCAGGAATTTAAGCGGATCATCAAGGAGGAGACCGGAAAGGACTTCCCCGAGGATCCCTACGAGCAATTGAGGATGGCCATCGCGGCCGTGTTCAACTCCTGGAACGGCCGTCGCGCCCGAGATTACCGCCGCATCAACCGGATCCCGGACGATCTGGGCACCGCCGTCAACGTGGTGACCATGGTCTTTGGGAACATGGGCTGGGATTCCGCCACCGGTGTGGCCTTCACCCGCAACCCCTCCACGGGTGAGAAGAAGCTGTACGGCGAGTACCTGACCAACGCGCAGGGTGAGGATGTGGTGGCGGGCATTCGCACGCCCAAGCCCATCGACGAGCTGGCTGAGGAGATGCCCGAGGCGTACAAGGAGCTCCTGGAGATCGCCGAGCGGCTGGAGAAGCATTACAAGGATATGCAGGATCTGGAGTTCACCATCGAGCGGGGCAAGCTTTACATGCTCCAGACCCGCACGGGCAAGCGCACCGGCCTCGCCGCCGTGAAGATCGCCGTGGATATGGTGAAGGAGGGGTTGATCGACAAGGCGACGGCTGTGCAGCGCGTGGATCCGGACGCGCTCGACCAGCTCCTGCACCCCATGATCGACCCCGACGCGAAGGTACAGGTGATCGCGACCGGACTGCCCGCCAGCCCCGGCGCCGCGACGGGCAAGGTGGTCTTCGACGCGGATGAGGCCGAGGAGCTGGGCAGCGCGGGGGAGAAGGTGATCCTGGTGCGCGTGGAGACCGCTCCTGAGGACTTCCACGGCATGGCCGCTGCTCAGGGGTTCCTGACCGCTCGCGGTGGGATGACCAGCCATGCCGCCGTGGTGGCCCGCGGCATGGGGAAGCCGTGTGTGGCCGGCGCGGGTGACGTGCTCATCGATTATGAGAAGCGCCAGTTCAGCGCCAACGGCGTCGTCGTGCGCGAGGGCGACTATATCACCATTGACGGCTCCACCGGCCGCGTGATCCTGGGGCAGGCCCCGGTGGTGGAGCCCGAGCTGACCGGCGAGTTTGCCACCCTCATGGAGTGGGCGGACGAGTTCCGCACCATGGGCGTGCGCGCCAATGCCGATATCCCGCGTGATGCCCGTGTGGCTCGCGGCTTCGGCGCTGAGGGCATCGGCCTCTGCCGCACGGAGCACATGTTCTTCGAGGGCGATCGCATCGATGCCATGCGTGAGATGATCCTGGCCGAGACGCCGGAGGCGCGTCGCAAGGCGTTGGCCAAGCTGCTGCCGTTGCAGCGCAGCGACTTCGCCGGCCTCTTCCGGGAGATGGATGGGTACCCCGTCATCATCCGGACGCTGGATCCGCCGCTCCACGAGTTCCTGCCGCGCGAGCAGGAGGAGATCGAGGAGCTGGCCAAGAAGATCGGCGTGCCCGCCCAGAAGATCTACGACCGGATCGAGCAGCTGCATGAGTTCAACCCGATGCTGGGCTTCCGCGGCTGCCGCCTGGGCGTGACCTATCCGGAGATCACCGAGATGCAGGCTCGCGCCATCTTTGAGGCCACCGTCGAGGTCAAGAAGGAAGGCATCCATGTCTTCCCGGAGGTCATGATCCCGCTGGTGAGCGATCGCAACGAGCTCGATCTGCAGGCCGAGATCGTCCATCGTGTGGCCAAGGAGGTCATGGAGGAGAGCGGCGTCGAGTTCGAGTACAAGGTCGGTACCATGATCGAGCTGCCGCGCGCGGCGCTCCTGGCCGACGAGATCGCCCAGACGGCCGAGTTCTTCTCCTTCGGCACCAACGATCTGACCCAGACGACCTTTGGCATGAGCCGTGACGATGCCGGTCGCTTCCTGCCCCTTTACGTCGAGCGCAAGATCCTCCCCGAGGATCCCTTCCAGGTGTTGGATCAGAAGGGTGTGGGCAAGCTGGTGCAGATGGGGACGGAGCTGGGACGTAAGGCTCGTGCCGACCTGGAGGTGGGCATCTGTGGCGAGCATGGCGGAGAGCCCGAGTCGGTGAAGTTCTGCTACAAGGTGGGGCTGGATTATGTGTCCTGCTCACCGTATCGTGTGCCCATCGCCAAGCTGGCGGCGGCTCAGGCCGCTTTGGGCGAGAGCGAGCGAGACAAGTAGTCGATCCCGACGACGTCGGGTGGATTCTGAAGACAGGCGCCGAGGCGGTACCGCCTCGGCGCCTGCGCGTTTGTGCGAGGTGGGGGTCGCCTGGATCATGCTGAGATGCGGCAGGATAGCCCATCTGCCGGGCGGAGCGAGCCGCGTCGCGTTTACTTTCGCTCCTGGCCTCTCCATGGTACAATAGGGATTGCCGTGTGCCCGCGTATCGTCCATCTCAACGTCGGATCACCTCTCTAAACGCTCCTGGCATCCAGGTTGAGAGTGCTCACCATTGCGCAGTGGACATCAGGAGGGGCAACACCTCTCGGCCGATTGAAAGGGGGATCACATGTTCCAGGAAAGAATCCGCCGGATCTACCCGATCCTGCCGCCCAGCCACCAGGTCATTGCGGATTTCCTCCTGAACTCGTATCAGGAGGCGGCCTTCATGTCTGGCTCCCAGCTGGCCCAGCACTTGCAAGTCGACCCCGCGACTGTGGTGCGGTTTTCACAGCGTTTGGGATACTCCGGCTATCCCCAGCTACGCCAGGAGATGCAGGAACTCGTGCGCCAGGAGATCCGAGCGCGCTACCAGCCGTTGACGGAGGAGGAGACCCCGGGCGAGCTGTACCGCAGGACGGTCCACAACGCGCGCGAGCTGCTCTCTCAGATGGTGGTGCTGGACGCCGGGCAGGCGATCACCGAGATCGTCCGGCATCTGGCCGAGGCTCGTCGTATCTATCTGCTGAGCGAGGGGACGGAGGCGCACGCGGTTGCCTTGTTTGCCGCTTTGTTGCGGCGGCAGGGCCTGGATGCCCAGGCGGTCCCGCCCGGCCAGCGCGCCATAGCGGAGGCGATGTGTGACGTCGGGGAGGGGGATGTCGTCATCGGCATGCTCCTGGACGACGATGGATACGATCTCGCTGCTGCCGTCCAGTTGGCCCGAGATCGCGGCGCCTTTACGGCCGCGTTCGTGGGGGTCCCGAGCTCCACGCTGGCCCGCTCGGCCGAGGTTGCCATCACATGTCCACAAGCCGAACTCCCTCATCTCACCTGCGGGCTCGTCCTGTTGGTCTCCATAGCCCACATCCTGTCCATGTTGCATCCCAGGCCGGAGGCGGAGGAGCGCGCCGAGCAGGTGCGGGCCGTCATGGATCAGCTGGAGGCGTTGCGTCAGCAGGCGGCGCGGCGCTGATAGGACGACATCGCATTTCCCTTCCCCCACCACGGTTCGCCTCACACCGAGCAGAGCGTCTATCCGGCCACATTTTGACAACGCGATACCCTACAGCGTATAATGCAACACCCGGGGTGGTGGTAACAGAGTCCTTTATGGAGCCATCTATCGACGATGAGCGTCGTCGATGAGATCAAAGAACGTCTCGACATCGTCGAGGTCATCTCCGCTTACGTTCCTCTAAAACGCGCCGGGCGTCGTTACAAGGGGTTGTGCCCATTTCACACCGAGAAGACCCCTTCCTTCGTGGTCTTTCCGGAGACGGGTACCTGGCACTGTTTCGGAGCGTGCGGCACCGGAGGTGATGTCTTCACCTTCATCATGCGCCGCGAGAACCTGGATTTTCGCGAGGCGCTGGAGTTATTGGCGCGCCAGGCGGGCGTCGAGCTGGAGCCTCCCCGGCCGAGCGACTCGGAGGCGGAGCAACAGCGTGATCGGCTTCGGGCGGTGTGTGCCGCCGCTGCCCTCTACTACCACCATCTGCTGCTCCATCACCCTGAGGCGGAGCGGGCACGAGCGTATCTGGCCGGGCGCGGCGTGAACGAGGAGGCGATACGCTCCTTCCAGCTCGGTTATGCTTTGGATGATTGGGAGGCGGGCCAGCGGTACCTGCTGGAGCAAGGATATGCTCTGGAGGACATCGCGACCGCGGGTCTGGTCATTGAGCGGCAGCGCGGCAGTGGTTACTACGATCGCTTCCGGGGCCGCGTGATGATCCCCATCTGCGATGTGCAGGGACGGGTCATCGCCTTCGGCGCTCGTTCGCTCGATGGCAGCCAGCCTAAGTACATGAATTCCCCCCAATCGCCCATCTTTGATAAGAGCCGTACGTTGTTTGGCCTGGACAAGGCGCGTCAGGCTATCCGCGCGGCCGATCAGGTCATCATTGTGGAAGGGTACATGGATGTGATCGCCGCGCACCAGCACGGGTATGCTAACGTCGTCGCCTCCATGGGGACGGCGCTTACCGAGGCGCAACTGCGCCAGCTCAAGCGATATACCAAGAACTTCACCCTGGCATTGGATCCTGATACGGCGGGGCAGCAGGCCACGCTTCGAGGGTTGGAGCAAGCGCGGCAGGCGTTGGATCGGGAGATGGTACCCGTCCCCTCCCCGGATGGTCTGGTACGCTACGAGCGCCGGTTGCAGGCGGAGCTTCGGATCCTCTCTCTGCCGGATGGCCAGGACCCGGACGAGGTGATCCGCGGCGACCCGGATGGGTGGCCCGCCCTGGTGGATCAAGCGCTCCCGATCATCGACTTCTATTTGCAGAGGGCTGTTGAGACCTATGACCTGAACACGGCTCGGGGGAAGGCCTCGGCCGTGGCCGAGATCGTGCCTCTGATCCGGGAGCTCTCCGATGAGGTGATGCGGCAGCATTACATCCAGCTCCTGGCGCGTCGGGTGCAGGTCGATGAGCGCATCATCGAGCAACAGGTCGCCCGGAGGACGCGGGACGGGCGACAGCCCGCCTCACGCGCCATGCCCGCCGACGTCCCGAAGGCCGAGCGGTTGGACATCGAGGAGTATTGCCTGGCTCAGATCATCGCCCGGCCGGAGCTGATCCCTCAGGTGCTCGAGGAGTTGGCCCGGGTATCCCTGACGCCCCTCGAGGCGGATGACTTTGAACGGACGGAGAATCGTGAGATCTTCGAGGCGATCCAGTCCGTGGAGGGGGCCTGGCAGGGGGCGGAGTTCGCGGAGCAGCTTTCGGCCGCTTTGCAACCGCAATGGGCCAAGTTGTCGCAGGCCGTAGCCCGGATGCCCGTGTTGCCGACGGAGCATGCCGTTAAGGACATGGTGGATACGATCTTGCGCCTGCGCGCCGCGCGTGTGCGTCGGTCCTTAAGCGAGCTGCAGCGGTTGCTCGCGGAGGCCCAGGAGGCGGGGGATGACGCGGCCGCCCACGATTATGGGCGGTTGGTCCGGGACCGGACGCGGGAGATCGGCCGGCTGCAGACGATCCTCGCACAGCGCACTTTGGTGGGGAAGCGCGGGTAACCCGGGCGATCGGGGCAGCGTCGGTCGTTCCTAGCGGGGCGACGAGGTATAGGTTATCTCGTCATCGTCATGCACAGGGCCCCTTGGCGCGTGTTCCTGAAGACCTGGGTGAGTGCAGTAGCCGCTCCCGTTGTCGTCTCATCCGATTGCTCGGGTGAGGAAAGCTGTTCACGGTAAGCCCGATTGGTAACTACAGCAACGTGATCTGTCGTTTCTTGCTTGGCGGATGATGGATCTCTTCTCCCCCTACGATGATCTCGACGGAGCTGCTATGACCGAGAAGATCCCTCTGCGACCAGATGCGGGCTCAATGGAATTGGACGACGACTATTCGGATGA
>JAJRVX010000091.1:0-5590 GCA_024277095.1 Chloroflexota bacterium | reverse complement strand
GGGCTCGTGGGGAGCTCCTTGGGCATGGCGTTGTGCAGCGGGAATCGTGAGTTTGAAGTGGTCGGGCACGATCGGGAGCCCAAGGTCGCGGCCGCGGCCAAAAAGGCCGGCGCGGTGGATCGCACAGATTGGAACCTGCTTCGGGCTTGCGAGGAGGCGGACCTGGTGATCCTGGCCCTGCCGATGACGGCGATCCGCGATACGCTGGAGGCGATCGCGGACACGTTGAAGCCCGGCTGCGTGGTCACGGATACGGCCAGCATCAAGGTCCCCGTGCTTCAATGGGCCGAGGAGCTCCTTCCCCAAAACGTGCATTTCATCGGCGGAGATCCGATCGTGGGGGCTCCGGAGGAGGCCACGGGCGTTGAGGCCGCCTCGGCGGAGTTGTTGCATGAGGCGATCTATTGTCTGTGCCCCACATCTACGGCGGCTCCCGAGGCGGTGCAAGTCGCCGCCGACCTGGTCAGCCGGGTGGGCGCGCAGCCGCTGTTCCTGGACGCCGTCGAACATGACGGCCTCACCGCCGGTGTGGATCATCTGCCGTCCATCGTGGCGGCCGCGTTGTTGGAGATCACGGCGTTGACCTCCCCGTGGCGGGAGATGCGCAAGCTGGCGGGGGGACAGTACCGGTCCGTGACGCATCTGACCTCTGACGATCCATCCGCCTACCGGGCGATGATGTTGGCCAATCGGGAGAACATCATCCATTGGATCGATGCGTTGATCGACAATTTGCAACAGTGGCGTCAGCGGATGGCGGATGATGAAGGGGAGACGTTGGAGTCGACGTTCCAGCAGGTGCTGGAGGCGCGTGATAAGTGGCTGCGGCAAAAGGCATCCGGTCGGTGGGAGGACCGGGAGCCTGTGGATGTCGGCGGTATGGGGAGCTATTGGCGTGGCCTGTTCGGCTTCGGTGGACGCTCCCGTAAACAAGAGGGATAGGCTTTCAAGCCCCCTCACGATGGAGGGGTCGGATCGTGCAGAGCACGACGTCAACGACGCGATCGGAAGGGAACGCTCAGCGGCAGGCGGTGCGGAGCCTGTCCGTGTGCATGCCCGCTTATAACGAGGAGGCGAATCTCCCCGGCATGATCGCGGATGTGGTGAGGATCATGCGGGAGCGCTGCGATGATCTGGAGGTGGTCGTCACCAACGATGGCAGCACGGACCGGACTGGCGAGGTGTTGGAGGAGCTTGCTCGTCAGTATCCGGAGTTGAAGCCGGTCCATCACGAGGTGAACCAGGGATACGGGGCGGCTGCCTATACGGCCATCAGTCACGCTACCAAGGAGATCATCCTTTTTACCGATTCCGATCGCCAGTTCGTGTTGGAAGAGATCGATCGCCTGTTGCCCCATTTGAACGAGGCGGACATGGTCGTGGGCTATCGCGCCCCCCGACGCGATCCGTTCCTGCGCGTGTTGTTCGGCCACGGGTGGAGCGCCCTGGTCACGTTGCTGTTCGGCTATACGGCGCGCGACATCGACTGCGCCTTCAAACTGTTCCGGCGTGACGTGTTCGCGGCGGTCGGGCCGAGCATCCGATCTCGCGGGGCGACTTTCAGCGCGGAGTGGCTGGTGCGCACGAAGCGGGCGGGGTATCGCATCGTCGAGGTGCCCGTCAGCCACCTCCCCAGGCAAGCCGGGTCGCCAACCGGCGCGCGGTGGGATGTCATCTCCCGGGCGTTTCGTGAACTCTGGCAATTCCGAATGCAACTCTGGCGGGAAGGTTAAATCCCTGCGCATCCTGTTCATCGCACCTACTGGCTTCTTCGCGGACTACGGGTGCCACGTGCGCATTCGCGGCCATGCGGAGGCTCTCCAGCGGCGTGGCCACCGGGTCCGAATCGTCACATATCCGGCGGGGCGAGATGTGCCTGACCTGCGGATCACGCGTCCGCCTATCCTCAGTCGTCATCGGCAGATGCCGGTGGGCTGCTCCTGGCGCAAGATCCTCCTGGATGCCATCCTGTTCCCGGTCATCTTGAGCGCGGCCTGGCGGTTTCGTCCCCATGTAGTCCATGCCTTTCTGCACGAGGGGGCGCTTTTGGGGCTGTTCCCCGCCCGCCTGGCCCGGGTTCCCCTGGTCTTCGACTTTCAGGGCAGCCTCACCAGCGAGATGCTTGATCACGGCTTTCTCTCCAGGCGCTCGCTCCTGGTCGGTGCATGGCGCCGCCTGGAGCGCTGGATCGATCATCGGCCGGACCTGATCCTGGCCAGCTCCCGGCATGCGGTGGATCTCCTGTCCGCCCAGTTCGGGGTGGCGCGCCGCCGTGTGCGCGCCGTGCCGGACAGCGTGGATCCCCGTCAGTTCCATCCGGCCACGGTCAAGGATGCCTCCCGGCTGGAAGCCCTGCGCGCCCGCTGGCGCCTCCCTGCCGATCGGCCGTTGGTGGTCTATCTGGGCTTGCTGGCCCCCTATCAGGGCATCGATCTGCTGTTGGAGGCGGCGCGCATCCTGCTCCGGATGGGGGATTCGTCTCCTGACGCTCGCGCTCATTTCCTGATCATGGGATTCCCTCATGTGGATCATTATCGCCGGCAGGCCCGGTCGTTGGGGATTGAAGAGCACGTCACGTTCACGGGGCAGATCCCGTTCGAGGACGCTCCGGCCTGTCTGCGGCTGGGCACCCTCGCGGTGGCCACCAAGCTCTCCGAGACGGAGGGAAGCGGGAAGATCCTGACGTATATGGCGACGGGATTGCCAGTGGTCGCCTTCGACACTCCGGTGCACCGGGAGTATCTGGGTGAGTGGGGGGTCTATGCCCGTCCGGGAGATCCCGCTGAGCTTGCCGAGGGGATCCGGTCCCTGCTGGCCTCCCCGGCGCGAGCGCGCCGTCTTGGAGCGGTGCTGCGCGAGCGCGCCGTGCGCTCGTTCAGTTGGGATGTGGCCGCGCGGCAAATACTGGATGCCTACACGGAGGTTTGCAGCACCCCTGGGGACGTGCTATAATGCTTCCCGTAAGTCAAGGCCGGCGGATCGCAAGATCCGCCTTTCTGCATGTTCGGGCGATGAGCGGATCATCTCCCTCTCTATGGGATCGCAGACCGCCGGTGCGGGTGCAATCATGGCCCGGACTTGCATCATGAAGGGTGTCATTCACGAAGGTCGCTCATGCAAGGGCTAAGCGAACGGCCGGTCGCTACCGAGACGATGTTCCCACGACAGGCCCGCCGGCTGTATATCCGATGGTGGCAGTGGAGCCTGGCTGCCCTCCGGTCTCGTGGCGTCCTCGCGATCGTGCTGGGGTATCTGGCGCTGGCCGTCGGCTACGGCGTGATCATCCCCCTGTGGGAGGCCGACAACGAGTGGGCGCATTACCGGTACGCCCGCTACATCGTCACTCACCACGCGCTGCCCGATCCCACGGCGCGTAAGCCTTCCGAGCGGCCTCCCCTGTTCGCCCGACGGAAGTGGCCGGCTCGGGAGTGGCATCAATTCAGCCAGCCGCCGCTCTACTACCTCCTGGCCGCGGCGGTGATATCGCCGGTGGACATCAGCGATAACCTGTGGCCGGTGCCCAATCCGTATGTCCACAGCAGCACCGGCGTGGGTGGGGTGAACTTCGCCGTCCATGGCCCGGAGGAGTCGTTTCCCTATCGGGGCACGGTGCTGGCCGTCCACCTGATCCGCCTGCTATCCGCCGTGTTGGGGCTGGTCGCCCTGGCCGGCGTCTATCGGCTGGCGCAGACCATCGCTCCGGGGCGACCGGAGCTAGCCTGGGGCACGTTGGCGCTTACCGCCTTTTCTCCCCAGTTCCTGTTTGCGGCCAGCACGGTGAACAATGATGTCCTGGTCACCGCGGCCGGCGCGTGGACCCTGGTATACGGCCTCCGCGTTGTTCAGTCTCCACGGCGTTTGAGGAACTGGGGTGGGGCGGCGCTATGGCTCAGCCTGGCGATCCTGGCCAAGTACAATGGGCTCGTGCTGGCGCCGTTCCTCGCGCTCTGTTTCCTCATCGGCCTCGTCCGATTGGCCCGGGAACGGGATGTGCGGCACCTGGCGCGGGCGTTGTTGGGGTCGGGGATCGTCGTCTCCCTCCTCACGGGTGGATGGCTGATCAGCAACCGCGTGCGCTATGGCCGCTTCATCACGCGCTATCCCAATCTCGTGGATCGATTCGTGAGCGATCTGAGCAACCTGGGTGGAACCGATCTAAGTTGGTTGACGCGGGAGCGCCTGTGGCAGGCCGCGATATACTCCTTTGAGACGTACTGGGCTTCCTTTGGCTGGGGCAACCTGGGGCTGCCCAAGGTCGTTTACCAGGTGCTGGCCGTCTTCTGTCTCATGGCGGTCGCGGGGATCGCCTTGCGGCTTGGGCGATCTCTGCTCGCCCGCAGAATCGAGCGGACGGCGTGGATCAGCCTGCTGCTCTTGGGGCTCGTGGTGGTGGCCTGGCTTGTGGGCGCATATAAGGCGCTGCGCACCGGAGAGGGACGCCTGCACGGCCGCTACCTGTTGCCCGTATTGCCGGCGATCAGCTTCCTGCTCGTGTGGGGGATCGGCGCGTGGTCTTCGGGGCGTCGCCTGCGCCTCACCATGGCTGCCTTGAGCGGAGCGTTTCTCCTCTTCGCCGGGTGGACGGCGGCGGGCCCTTTGCGAGCCGCCTATGCGCCGCCGGCGTTCTCTACACAGGTCACCTTAGCTCCTGACGAGCGGCCTTTGGGGGCGCGTTTTGGGGAGAACGCGGAGCTGATCGCCTACACGATCTGGCCGGAGACCGTGTCCCCCGGGGAGGCTGTGGGCGTTCGGTTGCTCTGGCGCGTGTTGAAGCCGTTGGACCGTAACTATACGGTTGGGGTCCACGTCGTGGATGCGAGGGGAGTGAAAGTAGGGGAGACCAACATTTATCCGGGACGTGGGAACTACGCCACGACGCTGTGGCGCCCGGGGGATGTTTTCCGGGAGACCTACTGGGTGGTCGTGCGGGAGCCCATCACGCGGCCGATCATGGGACACATTAAGGTGGCGTTGTTCATGGACGACGACACCCGGGAGCATCTTCCGGTCACCGATGCGCGCGGCAATCCGCTGGGCGGCGGCGTCTTTTTCGGCCGCATCAAGCTGGCGCCTTCCGAGCCGTCGATGGAGCCGTTGCCGGAGACCGGGCTGGCGCGGGTGGATGATATCGCCTGGCTCAGCGAGGGGGACTGGCGGGCTGAGATCATGCCCGTGACGGCGGGCGAGACCTTTACCGTGACGTTGACGTGGCGCGCGCTGAGCAGGCCTGCGACGGACTACCAGGTGTTTGTGCATCTGGAGGGCCCCGATGGGCCTGTGGCGTTTGGGGACGGCCCGCCTGCCGGAGGAACGTATCCCACCGGCCTCTGGGATCGCGATGAGCGCATCGTCGACGAGCATGTAGTGCGGGTGCCACCCGATCTCCCCGCCGGCACATATGCGCTGGCGGTCGGCCTGTACGACGCGGAGGGGCGCCGCCCGGCGACCTATGGCCCGGACGGCGAGCGACTGCCCGCGGATCGGGTCGTCCTCGATCGCATTCGGGTGATCCGGCGGGATCAGAAAGCGTTCATCCCGCTCGTCACCCGCCAGGAGGAGATCAAGGGGCGCAAGAAGCGGTGATGACCCG
>JAJRVX010000007.1:0-7728 GCA_024277095.1 Chloroflexota bacterium | reverse complement strand
CAGGATCAGGATACGACTGCCCGCCAGCCGTCGGCCCAGATGGAACAGCAGGCTGATGGTGCCGAGGTCGGCCCACTGCAGGTCGTCCAGCAGTAGCAGGAGCGGCGCCTGATGTGCCAGGGTCTGGAGCACCCGGGTGTACTGTCGGAAGAGATCGCTCTGCTGTGGATGCTCTGGATCGGGGGCGGTCGCCTTCCGTTCCACAAGCGCCTGCAACCGATCCAGCCAGACCCCACCTCCGGATGCGTGGGTGGCCGCGCGGGTTGCCAGCGCGGCGCCGTGTACGAAGGTGTCGATCAGGTCCGGTCCGTCCTCCACCAGCGCGTGCACCACGAGGGGGAGGGCTTTCCACAGACGGTGAGCGTGTTCGTGGGTGATGACTCCCGCCCTCCACTGGGCTTCCACATCCCCTGTGAGCAGGTCCAGGATCTCTCGGAAGGGGAGATAGGGGTCTCCGATCCCCGTGTAGGCGTTGCAGTTTCCACCTGCGACGATGAGGTCCGGGTGGGTCTCCTGGGCACGGCGAGCGAACTCCCGGATCAGCGTCGTCTTCCCCCAGCCGGCGCCGCCGGTGACGAAGGTCACCCGCCCGCTTCCGCTCAGCGCCAGATCGAGCTGCGCCGCCAGCCACTCCATCTCCTGGCTTCGCGCGACGAAATGGGACGGGTACTTCTCCTTCCTCGAAGGGGAAGGGCCGATCACGAGCCGGATTGGGGTCCGGTCTGCCGCATGGCTCGTGTCTTCTTCCCGCTGGATCTGGCTGACATCCCCATCCCGGATCTGCTCATACAGCCTGGTCATCTCCGCCGTCGGCTGGATGCCCATCTCGGTGGCCAGGATGCGTTGATAGGCCCGATATTGCGCCAGGGCTTCGATGCGTCGTCCGTTGAGGGCCAGTAGGTGTATCAGTTGCCGATGGGCCTCCTCCTGCCATGGATCCAGGCCTACCCATTGCCGGGCGTATTGGAGCGCCTTCTCGTACTCACCGCGCCTGGCATGGCATCGGACCAGGCGTTGCAGGGTGGTCGTGGCCAGGAGGTAAAGCCGCTCCCGTTGTACCACACACCATTCCTCGAAGGGGGCGGCGTCCCCTAGCGAGAACTCCTCCAGGAAGTTGCCCTGGTACAACGCCATAGCTTGTTGTAGTCGGGCGAGGCAGGGGGGGCAGTCCTCATCTGGCTGGTGGGGATGTCGCTCGCAGGTGTCCAGTAAGGCGATGAACTCCGCCACATCCAATCGGTGGTCGCTGGCCCTGTTGAACTGGATCGACCCGCGCGTGATGATCAGAAAGGGAGGGCTCGCGTCATAGTCTCCGATAGCGCGGCGCAGGCTGAGGAGCGCCTGGCCCAAATTGTGCCGAGCGGTTCGCTCGGGGTGATGGGGCCACAGCAGGCCCGCCAGCGTCTCTCGGCGATGAGGCTGTCCCGATTCCACGGCCAGGTAGGCCAGGAGCGCACGGGCCTTGTTCGATTCGAATTGGGTGATCGGTTCTGCCCCCAGGCAAGCCTGGAAGGCGCCCAGCAGGGAGATCGAGAGGCGACTCATTGTCTATCGCGATCGGGTGTGGGTTCCGGGTGCTTGAGACGCTCAAATAGGCAATTGGAGTGACGCCCTTGTTGAGGTTTGGAAGCCAGGTGTTCACCAGCGATATGTCGTGCTGATCGAGAGTCACGCAGGCTTTATCGAAATTATACCGCGATTGTAGCTGATGTTCAACCCGAAATGCGCTGGGGAGCGGGGCTTTTTTAAAGTCAGTGGATGGAAATCAGGAGGGTAGGAGCGCCCCCGCGTGTTGCCCGACACAAGTCATTCCCCTGATCGTCAGCCGACGGAAAGCGGCTCTCATCCCCCATCCCCCCTCCCAGCGAAGCGGATTGGGAAGAGGGGATAACAGGGGGGTGGGGTACGTCTGGCCACGTCGTGTGCTGGGGGGAAATCCGAGAAGGCATGTACAGGCACAACCTCTTGCCGTGTCTCACGGGGCTGGCTTTGCCTATACGGCTTCGTGTCCTGGTGCGGATGGCGGAAGGCACTGTCTTTCGCCACTCAAAAGGCCAACCTCGAGGCGCGAGACCATCCTCGTCCCTGCAGGTGTCATGTATGCCGACATGAACGCCGGACTTTGAGAAGGCCCTGGTGCTGGGGAGGGAGAAGTAAAGGGTGAGATGGCGCATGGGTTTTGCAGCCCGAGGATGGCGTGGCCTCTCCTGATACTCGGCTGATAGTGTGCTGATACTCCTGTGTCATAAATCAGGTGTCCGTGTCCGGAGCGGAGGTGGATATGCGCAGAACGGAAGCCGACAGGGCGGATGAGCGGTCGGGTTATATCGCCTACCTGCTGCGCCTGTGGCGGGCGGGTGGAGGCGGAGAATGGCGGGCATCCGTCGAAGACCCCCATACTGGTGAGCGCAGGGGCTTTGCCAGCTTGGAGGCGTTGTTTGCCTTCTTGCGAGAACAGGTCGGCGTGTCGCCCGCGCCGAATCACGAGAGAAAGGAGGAGGACTCGGGGTAGAGAGACGCCAGCGTATGTCGGGAAGTCTCATCAGCGAAGGAGGAGGAACCATGCGACGCGTTAGCCGATCACCCATGGTTGTTGGTCTGTTGTGGACACTTCTCTTGAGCGCCTGTCAGGCGTACCCACTCTTCGTGCCCCCTGAGCCTACGCCCATCCCGCAGACGGAGGTGAACAAGGAGATCGTGCGCCGCCACGTGGAGGAATACTGGAACCAGGGCAGGCTGGAGGTGGCCAAGGAGATCCATGCCCCCGACTATACTTTTCACGAGCAAACCAACCCACCCATCCGCGGCCGCGATGCCTACGACCAATTCGCGATCATGTACCGCACCGCTTTTCCAGATCTCCATTTCACCATCGAGGAGTTGATCGCTGCAGGGGATATGGTCGCTGGGCGGTGGTCGATTGTTGCCACACACCAGGGTGAACTCATGGGGATTCCGCCGACCGGCAAGCGAGCGAAGGCGACGGGGATTAGTATCTTCCGTATCTCCGATGGCAAGATAGCGGAGGAATGGACCTGCTGGGATACGCTGGGTGTGATGCAACAGCTTGGCGTGGTGCCGGCCATGGGCCGTGAGGACTTCGGCTGGAGTGAGCCCTCGACGGTTACAGGTGATCCCGGCGATCCGGAGACCAACAAAGCGATCGTGCGCCGTTACACCGAGGAGGTTTGGAATGCGGGGGATCTGGACGTACTGTCCGAACTCATGAGCGCCGACGTGGTTCACCACGAGGCCACCATGGAGCATCAGCTCCCTCGAGGGCTGGAGGCGCATAAGCAGGCGATCCGTATATATCGCACAGCCTTCCCCGATCTGCGTTCGGTCCATCAGATCGAGGTCGCCGAAGGAGATAAGGTAGCAGTTCTCTTCCGGGTCACCGGCACCCACCAGGGTGAGTTGATGGGCATTCCGCCTACGGGCAAAAAGGTGGAGTTCACCGGGATCAACATCCACCGCTTCGCGGATGGTAAGATCGTAGAAACGTGGTGGGCGTGGGATGCGTTGGGGCTGCTGCAGCAGCTTGGCGCCATCCCCGCCCCAGGACAGGGTGGGCAGTAACCCTGAGGCTTGAGGACACCATGCGTAATTTGATCACTTGACAAGACGCTAACTTTGAGAGAAGTCGGCTCCAGTTGGTATGTAAGGAGACACAAACATGCGGCCTTGCTCAAGATCAACAGGCCCTCCGCTACATGTCCAGCTTCTCTTCAATATCATGGTCCTCGCTGTGTTAGGCATTTTGGGGAGATATCGCATCCAGTCCAGCTTTCCCTGTCGTCCCGTTACGATTGTAGCTCCATTGTTGTCTGTGATGGCTCTACTGTCTGGCCACCTGGCATGGCGTTATCTATGCGAGATCATCACGCGCACATTGGACATTGACAAGGCAATGACAAAGGATTTCCGAACACGGTTGCTTATCCTGGTTGTCTCAATATTCGATGCGCTCCATCCATGGAGATTGGGCACAACAAGTTTGTGGGGAAGCTTCATACTTTCCGCAGGTGCCATTGCCATTGTGCTGAGTCCGGTGTTCCCCATCACGATTATTGAACGGAGTCCAGTTCTTGAGGGATTCCGAGTGGAATATTCAAAGATCTCGCACATCTACAAGCCGGGCAGTACAGTTGAGCTTAAGGTAGGTGACAAAGTTAAGGTCGGGGCCGTTATTGCGAATTTGAATGGATGGATATGTAGTTGGTCTACATTAGGAGACGGGGGATGGCTGTCTGGACGAGAGTGCGAGGGGTACTATCAAGTCTCATCTTGGCAAACGATCGACATTCTTTCTGTGAAAGTCCAATCCAGGTGTAAAACCCGGGAAGTACATGGTGCTTTGCACATTAAAGTTATCCGGAACAGTTACTGAGAAAGAAAGTCTCGTTGGTCTCGTCCCATGTAAAAGGCATCAACGCACAGTTCGAAATACCGATTAAGGAGGGAGACAATGTCTAGATTACACCGAATCTCACCTCTAGCCACTTTAGGAACACTCTTTAGTTTCGTAATCGCTCTGGTTGGGGCATGTGCGCAGTCTACTTCGCCTCCCCCTCTCACTGTGAGCGAAATTAGCCTTGGTCAGAGTACGGATGTGGTAGTCATAGCCTCCATCACTAAAATTCTCGCAGGCGGTCGTACCACTCTCGCGGTGGAAGCCAAAGGAGATGCGCCGTTGGAATACAAATGGGAAGCGAGACGTGGTAGTGTTGATCCGGATGATAAGTTATCCGTGATGTACATGGCTCCCAACGAACCTGGTCCTGACTCGGTGACGGTCACTGTGATCGATAAGCATGGACAACAGGTGACCCAATCCATCCTATTGGAGATAATACCAAGACCAACACCTACGCCCACGCCCACTAATACACCAACAGCGACTTCAACGCCGACTAGGACACCTACTGCGACGCTCTCTCCTACACCGCCTCCGTCGTGTAAGGTCGGTAGCTCTGCTGAGGGAATTGTGGAAATGTTCAAGCGATATGATGTTGGGGATTATAAAGGAGCACTTGTATGTATAGATGAAATTGTCCTCCAATGGTCTGATGAGGCAAAGCAACAACAAGCCCAAAAGCAAATCGACAATTGTGACTATACGCCAAAGCTAGACAACGAGGAAGAAGTGGATGCGTTTTGGAAAGAGTATTGGGCGCTCAATGATGTCGGTACGGCTTGGTTTATGCGAGGAGAGATTCTGAGAAAGCAGGGTAACTGCGTGGAGGCGGTGATAGCCTATGAAACAGTTATAAAGGAATACTCGTGTGCATATGCATGGGATCCAAGGGGATGGTATTGGAGCGTTGCCAAGGGAGCCCAGACGGGACTCCAGAGGTGTCAATGAAGCGGAGCGAAGCCGAACAGTAGTCCCGGAGCCTGGGGGCTGACTCCTCTCAGTCCCCAGCTCCCTGTCTCTGACGGGAAGTGGTGAGGCGAGGTGGTAGCTGACACCAGGTAAATCAGGTGTGAGTGATAAGCTATAAGTGTCTCATTTGACTATCCCTGTGATTATCCCCTAGTGGCCCATCCTTCCGTGACCCGTAGGCTGGGGGCATGGGTTCACCGCTCGTGGGTTTACCGGGAAAGATGCCGTTGTGGTCGCCATGTGTCTCACCGGATCAGTGGCTCATCCGGGTGTTAGGACACGGAGTGAAATCTGGCGTTACACGGCTGTGGTTGTCAATCAGGACGGGACATGAGGGACGGTGCACCACCATGGGGCGCCGTTGTGTGATCCGCGACACACATGTTCACTGAGCCGGAGAGGTCTGGTGGCCATTGGCGAAGATCTGTTGATGTATAGGCCCTCACTTTCGGTGGTGTAGCCACCGGGGTGAGGGCCAGAAAACAAGAACACGCAGTTCCCAGGTTCTCTGCCCGGGATTCATTGACTTGCTGGGGGGGAAGGCATGCCAGTAAAGAAGGTTCTGTACATCAGCGGATCGTTGGGGTTGGGACACGTCGTACGGGATCTGGCCATCGCCAATGAATTGCGCCGGCAGAATCCTGATGTGGTGATTGACTGGCTGGCTGCCCATCCGGCCAGTATAGTCCTCCAGGAGGCAGGCGAAAACCTGCTCCCCGAGGCGGCGGGATATGCTGATGATAACGTGCCCGCTGAAAACATCGCCCAGGGCTATCGACTGAACATCATCAAATACCTCTCCACTGCCATGGGGGAATGGAAGCAAAATATCGAGACGTTCAGTCGGGCTGTCAGCAAGGACAACTATGATGTGATCATCGCCGACGAGGCTTATGAGGTATCTATGGCCGTGGTCAACGGTCAGGTGAAGACGGACGCCGCTTTTGTCATGATCTACGACTTCATCGGCAACGATGCTATGTCCTGGAGCCCCACGGAGCGGTTGGGTGTCTTCATGTGGAACCGCGAGTGGGCCAAATTGCCGCAGGGCTATTCCCATGAACGGCGGATAGCCCTTTTCGTCGGCGAGCTTGAAGACGTGCCTGATTGCGGCCTTGGCCTCTTTCTGCCGCGACGCCGCGAGATCGCCAGCGTGTGTAAATTCGTAGGGTACGTTCTGCCTTTCGATCCGGCGGATTATACCGACAGGGCCCTGGTCCGAGCCGAACTTGGATACGGAAGTGAGTCCCTGGTCATCTGTACCATCGGTGGTACCCGGGTGGGCAAGCCCTTGCTGGAGCTATGCGGCCGCGCTTATCCGATCATCAAGCGACAGGTTCCGGATTTGCGGATGATCCTGGTCTGCGGCCAGCGGTTGTCGCCGGAGGAACTGAATGTGCCCGACGGCGTGGAGGTGCGCGGCTACGTCCCCCGGCTGTACGAACACCTGGCGGCCTGCGATCTGGCCGTCACCCATTGCGGCGGCACGACCACACTGGAGCTCACCGCGTTACGTCGGCCGTTCCTCTATTTCCCGCTCGAGGAGCACTTCGAGCAGCAGGTTCACGTGGCCGGCCGGCTGGCTCGACACCAGGCCGGCGTCCGTATGTCCTTCTCGAGGACAACGCCGGAATCCCTGGCGTGGGCGGTGGTCGAGAGCATCGGCGAAGAGGCCGCCTGGCCACCCATCCGCACCAATGGCGCCCGGCGGGCCGCTGAACTCATCAGCGAGTTGCTGTAATCGGGCTAGCCACCCTCGATGGCTATCAGATCATCGACGCGTCGCCAGTTGCCAGAGATGTCTTTTCAAGCGACGCGAGATTTTGCCTTCGCGACAAGGGGGAATACTCATGACAATGCGACAGGTAGCTAAAAGTACAGACGCCAGGTTTGCCGAAGACTTTCAATTCACAGATCCTCAGAAGCGTGCTCGGATCGCTATTCTCGGTACAACAGGGTTCATTGGGAGCGCGATCGTCAAACAGCTGATCGAGCTGGGATTCCGGAACCTCGTCTGTCTCTATCGAAGTGACCACAAGCGCGAGGAGATCTTTGACGACGTTGATATATCCTCGGTTTCCTTCCTCCAAGGCGACATCAGAGAGGAAGAGGCTCTTCGAGAGGTCATCGATGGAGCCGACATCGTGATCAACGCGGCAGGCATCACGCGAGATTGGGGCATACGGCGTGAGTTCTGGCAGGTAAACGTAGAAGCGCCTCAGCGAATCGTTCGCTCGCTGGAAGCGGCTCATGCCTCAACGCATTACATCCACATCACAAGCGCCAGTATCTATGGGTTCTCAGTGGATCCTGCAGCGCCACTCAAAACGGAGACCAGCCCT
>JAJRVX010000090.1:0-5437 GCA_024277095.1 Chloroflexota bacterium | reverse complement strand
CGGCGATGAAGGGTTGATCGGCGCGGTGTGGGGCATCGCCGCGCTGACGGAGCTGCCGGTGATGTTCCTGGCCGCCCCGATCATCGCCCGGATCGGCACCCGCCGCACCCTCGCCATCGCCTACGCCCTGTACGCGGTGCGCTGGCTATTGTACGGCATCATGCCGACGCCCCAATGGGCCGCCCCCATCAGCCTGCTGCACGGCGTCACCTTCGGGGCGCTGTGGGTCGCCGGCGTGGCCTACGCAGATGCCTTGGCCCCCGAGGGGCTGAAGGCCACCGCCCAGGGGCTCTTCTCGGCCACCTTCTTCAGCCTCTCCAGCGTGATCGGCACCCCGATCAGCGGTTTCCTGTTCGATCGCATCGGCCCGGCGACTTTGTTCCAAATCTACGCCGTGCTGGGCCTCATCGCGTTGGGGATCCTGTGGTGGGGCACCCGGGGAACCGGACGAGACGCCGGAGAGGCGCTCGATGCCCAGGAAGGATCCGCCTGAGAGTTTTTGGTAGGGGCACGGCGGCGCCGTGCCCCTACTGATAGACAAATGCTCCGGCGACGAACGATGGGACTGGCATGTTTCTTTCACAGCGCGAAGATCAATAATGCCCTTCTTGGTGTCTTAGTGGCTTCGTGGTGTGTTTTTCAGACACATTCTGAGCATACACCCTGCCCCCTCGGCCCGATCACGTCATCCTCCACAACGGTAGCGTATCTCTTTCGGTGGAAACACAGCGGGGAGCTTTGAGGGGCGCCCCCCCCAAAAAGAAGCTTCCCGCACCTCCCCTGTGGGCTTGCGATGGGCCTCGCGGAATTTCCACCATCTTGGATACACTGCCGCCACAACAACCGACTGGTCAGATCCCCAGCGGTCAGTATATAATAGGTCCAATCGCCCGCACGGGCGGGCGATATCACGGCGGTGTCCCCTCTCCACGGGAGAGCACACCGACGGGAGGAAGAGGGTATGGGGTTGCTGAAAAAACTGACCGCTCTTTTCGGAAGCGGCGGGGCGGCCGGCGTCCATGACAACGCGTATTGGGTGTATGTGCGTTGCAACCGATGCGGCGAGGTGATCGCCACCCGCATCAACCTGGCGAATGATCTGAGCGTGGAATACGGCGAGGACGAACGCCCCAGCGGCTACTATGTGCGTAAGCTCCTGGTGGGGACGGGAGCGCGGCGTTGCTACCAGCAGGTAGAGGTCGAGATCCGATTTGATGCCAGCAAGCGGCCGGTCACCCAGACCGCCCACGGCGGGACCATCATCACCCGTGAAGAATACGAAGCCGAAGCCGATCGATGATCCTGCGCCTGGATCTACACGTCCATTCCTCTCACTCGTATGACTGCCTGGTGCCGCCCCAGCGGATCCTCCACCTCGCCCGGCGGGCGGGATTGGACGGCATCGCCCTCACGGATCACAACGAGATCGCCGGGGCCCTCCAGCTGATGGACGAACAGCACGACGACGCCTTCCGCGTGATCCCCGGCGAGGAGATCACCACCCGGGATGGCGAGATCATCGGCCTCTTCCTGCAGGAACGGATCCCGCCGGGGCTTCCGGCGGCGGAGACCGTCGCCCGGATCAAAGAGCAGGGCGGTCTGGTATATATCCCCCATCCGGTCGCCCGAGGCGTGCCTCCCCGGCTGCGCTGGCCCACCCTGCTGGACCTGCTGCCGGAGGTGGACATCATCGAGGGATTCAACGGGCGGATCCCACTGGCCACGGACGACCACCGAGCGCGCTCGCTGGCCCTGGCTCATGGGAAGGCGATCGGGGCCGGCAGCGACGCGCACTTCCCGTTCGAGTACGGACGGGGGTGGGTGGAGATCGAAGACTTCCGCACCCCTGACGAGTTCCTGGAACACCTCCGCCGTGGACAGGCATGTGGATACCGCAAGACCCCCTATTGGGTCTCCGGCATCACGTTCACGCTCAAGCGCCTCCGACTCGCGTGGCTGACTCTACGAATGCGTCTGAAAAACACACCACGAAGTCACTAGGAGCGTGTCTGAAAATTTACCGGCAAGATGTCTGAGAGTCTCCCTCAACTCCAGCTCCACAGGGGGAGGTGTGGAGGGGTCCTCCCCTCCACGGAAATCCCACTTTCCTGGCCTGTACCTGCCTTTCTCGGCCCTTCCCGAAGGGCCTAGGCCGAGGCCAGGCAGGTCGAAGGCAAAAGAAGGGCTTTTTCCGGAGGGGCTCCGCCCCTCCGAGCCTCCCCACAGCAGAAGCAACAGCACTTCTCAGACAACTCTAAGACACCAAGATTGGTATCAAGTTAAGCGATACGGAAGCGTAGCCCCGCATCTCTGGGATGGCTCGGAGCGAATGGGGTACAGCGGCGCCGTGCCCCCTACCAAAGACTTGGTTGTTGGTATCTTTGAGGATTTGGGCCTTTTCTCAGGCGAGGGATTTCTCCGCTGCCACCCACCTGTGGAAGGGGCGATTCATGAATCGCCGCCCCGATAACACTCAGAGGGAGACTACCAGAGATCGCCAGTCAGGGAAAAAAAGAGAGCCCGCCGGGCCATCCGGCGGGCTCTTCCTCGCTCGCAGAGAGCGAGTCACGTCTAGCGATAATCGATCCGATCGGCGGGGACGTAAAGCAGACCGCCCCAGTAGGCCCGGCCATCACGCTCCACGATCAGCAGGAAGCCGTCATCCTGCTGGTCCTCCCCCCATCCGGTGGAGTAGACGATCATGCGCACATCGGCGGGGAAGGTCACACGCCCGGCCAACAACCCCTGCGCGTCGACAGAGGGATCGACGGTGACATCGCCCGGGCCGAGATACACGTCCTTCAGCTGCTCGATGGCCTCACCAGGCGTCAACACCTGACCTTCCGCGTGATAGAGGCCGATGGAGAAGGCATCGGGCGGCATGAAGTCCCGTAGATCGTCGTAATTCTTGGTCCGGATCGCCTCGCTCAACAGGTCGATGACCGGATCCAGATCCAGTCCCTGTAGACGCACTGTGATCGAGCTCAGGTGCTCGACAGCGCCATCGCGAGGGCTCACGCTATAGACCTGGATGCGGCCGAACTGCGTGTTCAGAGGTACGACGAACGGGACGGTCGCCGTGAAGGGCCCTCGCTGGCCCATATCGGCATCGATGAACCCGATGCCCAGGCCGACCTCCTTGCCCGCCTCGTCCAGGATCCGCACGGTGACCTGTTGCTCGAAGGCGGAGGCCAAACCGGTTACCGTCACCGGGCTCACGACCGTCTGATTCTGGGCGGGGCTGAGGATGCGGATGACCTCATCGCACGCGCACTCGCCCGGAGCGGGCGGCTGAGCGATGGGAACCGGCGTCGGAGCACCGGCAGAGGGGGGCAGCTCAGGAGTCGGCGTCGGCGACGGGGTGGCCTCGGGCGTCGGCGTCGACGGTGTGGGGGTGGCCTCGGGCACCGTCGTGGGCGGCAGGGTCGTCGGCGCGGGCACGTTGGGGATCACCAGCTTCTGTCCTACGAAGATCAGGTGGGGGTTGCGCAGCCCGTTAGCCCGCATCAACTCGCCCACGGTGACGTTGTAGCGCTCCGCGATCCCTTGCAGCGTCTGCCCACGCTGCACGACGTGGATCAGCACCTCAGCCGGCGTCGGGGTCACGGTAGCCGTCTCGGTCGCGGTGGGCGCCTCCTCCGCTACCGGGATCACCAACTTCTGCCCCACAAAGATCACGTTAGGGTTGCGCAGCCCGTTGGCCCGCATGATCTCCACCACCGTGACGCCGTACCGCTCGGCGATGAAGTAGAGGGTCTCCCCCGGCCGAACGACGTGCACGACCTGGGACTCCTGGGCGACGACGGCCGGCACCAATAACAGCCCCAACAGCAGCACGACCAACAAGCTCATGCACAGGCGCCCCCGGGCCCGCCGTGGAAGTCGAGATACCAACATAGGCTCATCTCCTTATGACCGGACAAAATGGGCGATGAATGGCTTAAATCGAAAGGTGTTTCCAGTATAGCATAAACTGGATGCACTCACAACCGACGAGGGCCGAGGAGATTCTCCCCTCAGGCATCGGGATATCCTTCACCGAACGAGAGCAACGCTCACCCGCCGAGGGTGGGGCGGGTGAATGCATGGTCGGGGACGGTCCTCACGATGAGACCACCATAAATGCCCCCAGCATCCAAAACAATCCGTGCGCAACGTACGGGGCCACGACGCCCCCCGACCTCTCCCGCAACCATCCCAAGATAACGCCCGTTACAAACGCCGCAGCGAATTCCATGAAATGCCCTAAATAGCCAAGGTGGGCCACGGAAAAGATCACCGCCTGCCACACGATCGCCTGTCCACCGCCCACCTTCTCCGCCAGCAGCGGCTGCAAATATCCCCGATAGAGATTTTCCTCCACCCACGCGGCCAAACCAAAGGCAAAAAACGCCACCACCATGATCCGGAATAAACTGGGCGCAAGGGTTTCGGGAGGCTCCATGTCCCCCCCCAGCATCGCCCACACAACCACGTTGACGTAAATCAAAATGAAGCCCAAAAAGCCCAAGCCTATGGCCTTGACCGCCCCCTCTCTCTTCCAGCCTAATTCTCGCCACGACGTCTTCGTTAACCAGACAATGCCTCCCGCGATGAGGCCGATCGCCATGAGAAGAAACCAAAGCAGCAAAAAGAACACGAAAGCAACCGATGTCTGAAAGTCAGGAGAATCAAACCATCGCCGCCACATGACGGTTTGGAAGAAACGCCCTAACGCAAACACGAGAACCAGGATGATCCCCCACAGAAGACGGTTTCGTTGGAACCACGCCCGGTGATTCCCTCCTTCTACGCTTGCATGTTCCATTCTTCTTTCCTTACCCCAAAGAAACACCTAACGACCGGATATCCGGATGTGGACATCCGCCGGCAAGGCCATGCCCAATGTGACCTCGATCGCCTTCACGATGCCACTGTACACCGGACAACCGGGATGGGGGATCGTCTGTCGAAACAGCGCCTGCAATGGGGTGTCCCCATTCTCATCTCTCGGCCGTATCACCTCCTGAACCCCATCCAGGGTTCGCCCATCCAGCGCGTCCGCCAGTCGCGTGATATTAGCGCACCGGCTGGTGATCGTGATCCGCACCCCCATGCCATCTTGGGAGCTCACGCTCACCCTGGACTGGAACCCGCATGCACCCGAATCCACCACCGCACTTGCCATGTCCACCCACCGGCCATCACTCAAGTCGACGAGCGCGCACGGTCCGTCGAGCGTCTCGAAACATGGGGTGCAACACGGCGATGACCCTCGCCATCCGCTCCCCCACCTGCTCCAGGAACGCAGCATCATAGGGCTGGAGTGGGATCGTCTCGTACACCTTCGTCCACCCTCGATCCCACGGCTCCGCCTCGAATCCTTCGCCCAGCGCCGCCTTCACCTCCACCAGATGAGCCTGGAAATAGGTCAGCAACGCCTGGTTCTCCTGCGAGG
>JAJRVX010000089.1:0-4432 GCA_024277095.1 Chloroflexota bacterium | reverse complement strand
GTTTCGAGCTGGTGTGGTTCAGCACCATATCGATGATCACCCGGATGCCCCGTCGATGGGCCTCGGCTATGAGCCGCCGGAAATCCTCGTTCGTGCCGTATTCCCGGTCAACTCGATAGTAATCCACCACGTCGTAGCCATGATAGCTGGGCGACTCCATGATGGGCATCAGCCAGATGCCGGTGATCCCCAGGTCATCCGTCGTGGCGGGATCGCCGTCGTTCAGATAGTCCAGCTTCTCGATGAGGCCTTCCAAGTCCCCCACGCCATCGCCGTCGCTATCGTAGAAGCTACGCACGAAGATCTCATAGAAGACGGCGTCGTTCCACCAGGCGTGCGGCCCCCTCTCTCCGATGCCCTCCGGGGTAGGTGTCAACGTGGGACTGGGCGTGGGCGTATCCGTGGGAGCCGGCGTGTCGGTCGGCGCCGGCGGGACGGGCGTGACCGGCGGGAAGACACAGCCGGCCACCAGGACGAACACCAGCAGCAAAAGCCACCTGTGGACATGTCGCATGTGCATCACTCCTCCCCGGCTCGACCCGTACCCGCTCAGGATCCAGCGCGGGATCCCATCACCTCACCGATGTACACCTCGAACGGCCCAACGGAGAGCGCCGAGAGCTCATCCTCTGAGGCGTCGCGATCCCGGCTGGAGAAGAGCACCCGGGATACGGAGCCCTCCAGGTCGAAGCTCAACACCTGCTGACGATCCGACATGTTCAGCACGACCAGGCAGCTCTGCCCGTCCGTCTCGCTGCGACGCAGGAAAGCCAGATAGTCCTCGGCGTCCTCATGAATCGGCTCATATTCGCCAGCGATGAGAGCCGGCGTCTCGCGACGCAGGCGCAACATACGCCGGTAGAAGTTCAACAGCGAGCCCGGGTCTTTCAGTTGCTCCTCGACGTTCACGCCCTGTGCGTAATTCGGGTTCACGGGCAGCCAGGTCTGCACTCCCGCGGGGCTAAACCCGGCGTTGGGGGCGTTGGCCCACTGCATCGGCGTCCGGCACTTGTCCCGGCCGAGCTGGTTGGCCAGCTTCAGCGCCTCCTCTGGTGGCATCCCCAGCTCCTGCATCACCAAATGATATGCCCGAACCCCGAGCATATCCCGGAACTGCTCGATGTCCGCCAGCGGCAGGTCCGTCATGCCGATCTCCTCGCCGTAATACAGGAATGGGGTCCCCTTGAGCGTGAGCATGAGCGCCAGGCAGATGCGGGCCCACTCGGCGTCGTGTTCCCCATCGCCGAAATGGCTGATGATTCGCGGTGAATCATGGTTGCCCAGCGTATTACAGGGCCAAGCGGCAGCGGGCAGTGCGGACAGACGTTCCTGCTGATTGGCTCGTACCCAGGCGGGCGTCAGTCGATCCGTTCGCATCAGCGGGAAGTTGAAGACGAGATGCAACTCATCGGTCCCATCGCCATAGAAGGCGATGTCGTCCGCCTCCCCCACCAGCACGCGATCTGGGAACTCATCGACTACAGCACGCAGCTCCCGCATCAGCTCGTGTACCTCGGGCAAGCCGTGCTGATACTTGAACATCTCGCGGGTCTGCTCCCGTAAATAGGCCATCCGCTCCCTCTCCTCGCCCCGGATCGCCAGGAGCGCCTTGTACAGGTCCAGCTGGGTGAATTGGGCCGGGTGATCGGGGAGGTCCGGATCCTCGAAGATGGTGCTGACGGCATCCAGGCGAAAGCCGTCCACCCCCATATCCAGCCAGAAGCGGACGACATCGAACATGGCCTCCTTCACCTCTGGATTGCGCCAGTTGAGATCGGGCTGTTCCTTGAGGAAGAAGTGGTAATAGTACTGGTCCGTAGCGGGGTCATACTCCCAGGCGGAACCGCCGAAGATGGAGTACCAGTTATTCGGCGGCCCTCCATCCTTCCCGTCACGCCAGATATACCAGTCCCGCTTGGGATGATCCCGGCTGGAGCGGGACTCCTGGAACCAGGGATGCAAATGGGAGGTGTGGTTCAGAACCAGGTCCAGGATCACCCGGATGTCCCGCCGATGCGCCTCGTCGAGGAATCGCCTGAAGTCGTCCAAAGCCCCATACTCGGGCGCCACCCCCTTGTAGTCGGAGATGTCGTAGCCGCAGTCGAACTGCGGCGACGGGTAATGAGGAGACAGCCAGATGGCGTCGATCCCCAGATCCCGCAGGTAGTCCAGACGCTCGATGATCCCCGGCAGATCGCCGATGCCATCGCCGTTGCCGTCGGCGAAGCTGCGAGGATAGATCTGATAGAAGACAGCCTTCTGCCACCACGCCAACATCGTTGTTCTCCTCCACGTGATCTATCGGAGCGTATCCGGGAACTCACCGGGCCGACACGCCCTTAGAATTTACCGGCAAGATAGTCTGAGGGGTCTCCCTCAATGACCAGCCCCACAGGGGGAGGTGTGGAAGGGAGGACCCCTCCACGGAAATCCCACTTTTCCGGCCTGTACCTGCCTCTCTCGGCCCTTCCCGAAGGACTCAGGCCGAGGCCAGGCAGGTCGAAGGCAGAAGAAGGGCTTTCTCCGGAGGGGCTCCGCCCCTCCGGGCCTCCCCACAGCAGAAGCAACGACATTTTTCAGACACACTCCTAGCCGATAAGGCGTCTGAGGGGCTCTCAGCTACCAGCGCCGCGCATACATCCAGTCCAACCCGGCACCGAGGCCTCGCCCGTTCATGGGCCCACAAGGCAAAGCGAGCCACCGGGTGTGGCCGTGAGCGCCACGAAAAAACGGCGGCAGGTCACCCGGCCGCCGGAGGAAGCCGACGCCTTCGCCGACGAGAGCTCCATCACCTCACATCATACGACGAGGGCCAGCAAGAGGATCACCAACTCGACACCGATCGTCCAGCCGAACAGCCGCCACGATGATCGCTGTCCGACCCGCTTGTAATGATACTCACCCGTCCCAATGGCGAGCGCCAGCCATGCCAGGCCCATGACGAGCACGGACCAGTGCCCCATGGAGACGGCCGCCCAGTAGATGGTATCGTGCACATCCGTGACCCCGCCCAACCGAGCGTATATCCGAAACAGCATGTCTCGGATGATCACGATCTCCCACAACCCAACGAGAAGCGTACCGATCCACAAGATCAGGGCAAGCACGCCCGCCGGCACTCGTTTGAGACGCATACCCCTCCTATGAACGCTCATACCCCGCGCAATTGCAGCTCATCCGCCCGATGACACGCGACCCAATGGTCCGGCTTTAACTCCCGGAATTCCGGCGGCTCCTGCTCGCAGATCGGCTCCGCGTACCGACAGCGAGGATGGAAATAGCACCCGCTGGGCGGGCTCGCCGGGTCCGCCACATCCCCGGGCATCAAGATCCGCTCCGACTTATACAGCGGATCGGGCTTGGGCACGGCGGAGAGCAGCGCCTCGGTGTACGGGTGCAGCGGGTTCGTATACAGATGCTCCACGTCGGCCATCTCCACCACTTTGCCCACATACATCACCGCCACGCGATCGGAGACGTGCTGAACGACGCTCAGATCATGGGCGATGAAGATATAGGAGAGGCTGAAGTCCTTCTGCAAATCCAGCAGCAGGTTCAACGTCTGCGCCTGGATGGACACATCCAAAGCGGACACAGGCTCATCGCAGATCACCAGGCGCGGGTTCAAGGCCAGCGCGCGGGCGATGCCGATCCGCTGTCGCTGACCGCCCGAGAACTCATGGGGGTAGCGGCGCATGTGCTCCGGCCGAAGCCCCACATGTTCCAGAAGCCGGACGACGGTCTCCTCCACCTCGGGTCCCCGCCCCATGCCATGGATCTCCATCGGCTCCGCGATGATGTCGAACACCGTCATGCGGGGGTTCAGAGAGTTGATGGGGTCCTGGAAGATCATCGCCATCTCCTGGCGGACCAGCTTCATCTGCTCCTTGTCCAGGCTGAGCAGGTCCACCATCTCCTGCTCGCCGTTGGACGAAAGCACGCTCGTCCTGAAGTGGATCCGGCCCGAGGTCGGCTCGTACAAGCGGATGATGCATCGCCCCGTGGTGGTCTTGCCACAGCCGCTCTCCCCCACCAATCCCAGCGTCTCGCCCTCCCGAACGTACAGACTGACGTCGTCCACCGCCTTCACGTATCCCACGGTCCGCCGAAGGAGCCCGCGCTGGATGGGAAAGTACTTCTTCAGGTCCTGGACTTCCAGCAGGATGTTCTCTTGCCTTTGCTCCGCCATGGTTACGCTCACTCCCCCTCGTATAGCAGGCACTTAACCCAATGCCCCTCTTCGACCTCAAGCCACTCCGGCTCGACACGGTCGCACTTGCCCGGCATGAAGTCCGGGCATCGGGGATGGAAGAGACACCCCGTCGGCAGATGGAAGGGGTCAGGCACCATGCCTTTGATGGAGGCCAGCCGCTGTCGCCTCTTCTTTCCCAGGTGAGGAATGGATTCCAGCAAGGCTCGCGTGTAAGGATGC
>JAJRVX010000088.1:0-11608 GCA_024277095.1 Chloroflexota bacterium | reverse complement strand
TCTTTTTCGGTGGAAATACAGCAGGGAGCTTTGAGGGGCGCAGCCCTTCAAAAGAAACCTCCCGGTTTCCGCACCTCACCTGCCTCGCCCGGCCTTGCCCACCCGAATCAGGCCGGGCAAGGACAGGTGCAAAGCGGAAAAGGGGATGTTTTGGCAGAGGGAGGTCCCTCCGCACCTCCCCTGTGTGCTTGCGATGGGCCTGGCGGAATTTCCACCATCTTGGATACACTGCCGCCTAAACCAAGGGGTTGACTTAGTCCATGACCTAGTCTACAATCCCTCAGGAGGTTGAGTCATGATGACCACAGTGAATATCCATGAGGCGAAAACGCATCTCTCCAAGCTCCTCGCCCGGGTGGCTGCCGGGGAGGAGATCATCATCGCGAAGGCGGGAAAGCCCATCGCCCGGCTGGTGCCCGTGACCACGTCCCCTTCCAAGCGCGTGCCGGGAAGCGCTCGCGGCAAGATCTGGATCGCGCCTGACTTCGATACGCCATTGCCCGAGGATGTCATCCAGGCATTCGAGGCCGAGGACGAATCATGAACGTGCTGCTGGACACGCATACGTTCCTCTGGTGGATCGAAGACGACCCCAGACTCTCGCCGCGAGCCCGGGAGGTCATAGCGAAAGGGGAGAATGCCGTCTTCCTCAGCGCCGCCAGTGGTTGGGAGATCGCGATCAAGGCCCGATTGGGCAAGTTGCGGCTCATCAACACGGAGGACCTGGGGCGCTTTGTCGCCGATCAGATGGCGATGAACGCCTTCAGTGCGCTGCCGGTTTACCTGTCCCATGCCCTGCACGTTTACACGTTATCCCCATTGCATCGCGATCCGTTCGATCGCCTCCTGGTAGCGCAAAGCCAGCTTGAGCGCATGCCCATCATCACCAACGACCGCCGGATTCAGCGATATCCCGTTGAGACGATCTGGTGACGAGGTCGGCGCACCGATTCATGGAGCGCCGCTGCCGCTACTGCCTCCAGAGGGCATGCATCGGAGCCCCGGCATCTGGGAGATGCCGGGGCTCTTGTTCCTCACCCTATCCCAAACAGATCGATCGATTGGCCCGTCATCTCTCCGGGCTCGTCGCACAGCAGGTAGATGACCGCGGCGGCCACGGATTCCGCGCTCATCATCGGCGGGAGTTCCCGACCGGGGAGGAACGTCTCCAGGAACCGACGCTGCCCGGGGGTATCGACCATCCCGGGAGACACGGCGTTCACCCGCACACCGTACGTCTTCGTCTGCAGCGCGGTCGTCTGGGTCAGCGAGATGACGGCGTGCTTCGCCGCCGGATAGGATCCCTCCACGGCCGTGGCCTCCCGGCCCAGCCGGGAGGCGATGTTCACGATGTCGCCCTGGCCTCGATCGATCATATGAGGGAGGACGGCCCGCATACAAAGGAAGACGCTTTTCAGGTTCGACGCGACGATGCGATCCCAGGTGACCTCCTCGATCTCCCATATGCCCTTCGGCATTCGAAACGGGCCGGGGCGATCATACAGCTCATAGGGGATACCCCCCGCGCCGTTGACCAGGATGTCGATATGCCCGAATTCGCTGAGGGTTTGCTCCACAAGCTGCTCGACCTCCTGGGCCACGGTGACGTCGGCCGGGATCACCAGGGCTTTGCGTCCCAGGCCCCGGATCTCATCAGCTACGGCCTCGATCTCCGGTCGTGTGCGGGCGGAGACGACCACGTCGGCGCCTTCCCGCGCCAGGGCCAGCGCGATGGCCCGGCCGATCCCCCGCCCGCCACCCGTGACGATGGCGACTTTCCCATCAAGTCTCATTTCCCTTACTCCTTTGCGTGGCGATCTGTGAACCGGATCTGACAGGATTTTTCAAAGTTTTAGCTACCGGACAGTTTGACCGCGCATCTCTCAGGATAGCTCTGCTGATACCGCGGTAGGGGCGCAGCGGCGCTGCGCCCCTACATGCAGGGACGTTTGATAGGGGAGCATGTCGCCTCTCGCTGATTCCCACGCAAAAATGTCCGGTAGCAAGTTCAAAGTTCAAACACTTGCCCCCATGGGGAATGGGCACGGCGGCGCCGTGCCCCTACAAGCAGAACCAGCTTGAGCGCATGCCCATCGTCACCAACGATCGCTGGATTCAGCGATATCCTGTTGAGACGATCTGGTGACCTCAAGGTGCGACGCACCCGCCATGTATGTCGTACCTCGAAGAGTCATGGCTTGCGGCCGATGGTCGTGATCATACAAAAATAAGCGAAGAAGGCATCCATCGCGGCCGCCTGCTCCACGCTGGCATTGAACCGGTCTACTTCCTCCTGGGTGACGATGCCCAGCTCGAGCCCTCTCTCGATCATGTCGTCGATTTTGACTATGTATCGCGCCATCTCCAGGTTATGACCATAGCTGGGTACGATATCCACCGCCACGTCCACCAGGCCATGTTTCTTGAAGAGTCGGAACGCCTGACGGCCGGCGAAGGGGTTCTCTTGAAGCAAGTTCCAGATCGGGATCAGTTTGCGCTCGATCCCCACCTCCTCCGTATCCCACGATCCTGACGCGCCATCGGGATCGATGGTCACGATGCGGCCGCCGGGCTTGGTCACGCGGATGATCTCGTCCAGGATCTCGTCCGGGTTTGTCAGGTGCATGAACAGGCGTTCGCTGTGACAGGCGTCGAAGGTGTCGTCATCGAAGGGGATGTGGGCAGCGTCGGCCACCCGGTGTTCGGTCCAGGCGCTGACGCCCGCCTCTTCGGCGCGGCGTTGCGCCTCGGCGATGGTGGCCTCGTCGATGTCGATGCCGACGACTTTGCCCGTTGGGCCGACGATTTGAGCTAGCGGGATGGTGTCCACGCCGACGCCGCAACCGACATCCAATACCCAGCTTCCAGGCCCTACGCCCATCTGCTGATACACGCGCCGCTTACGTTCCCGGCTGAGCTGGGCGGAAACATCCAGATGGAGCTTCTTCCGCGCGATGTCGTCCCCGAACCCACGGTAGTCCTCGAATCGTGGCATATGTGAGCCTCCTGTTTGGACCTCTCCCCTACCCCGCCGCCTTCAGCGGCACCCCTTCCCCTCCCCGTGTCGGAGAGGGGAAGGGGCCGGGGGATGGGGTGAGGTCCATCATTCAGTCCGCCATAACGTGCCCAGCATGCTCACGCCGTCCGAGTAGCGGAAGTGGTCATTGGCGAAGAGGAGATCCGTATGGCGCTGTGTGGCTTCCACGCTGGGGAATTCCTCCACGCCGAACAACACCCATTGCTCATTGGACCAACCACAGGCGCATACGATAATCTGGTTACCTCCAGCTTGCTCGAGGATTTGTGCCGCGCGTGCGCCATTGGCATTGCGTTCCTCTTGAGACAACGCGTACCACGCTTCAGGAAGCCTCATCATCCACACCTTGAACACGGGGCTCTCCATGGTCGGGCGTAAGGTCTGAGCGCTGTCGTCTGGGGGCCACCTCACGCCCAGGATACTGAAGCTCTCGATGAAACGGTAATGGTCCTGGAAGAAGAGGATCTCGGCGTGCTTGTAGACGGCATCGATATCCGGGAACTCTTCCACCCCGGCCAGCACCCATCGCTTATTCGACCAGAGGGGGGTCAGCGTGACGATGGTCTTGCCGCCCACCCGTTGTAGCGCCTCCTGGCTTCGGGCGATGTAGGCATCCCTCTCCTCCTGCGACATCCGATACCACGACTCGGTCGGCCGACACATCCAGAGCTTGTAGATTGGCCCTATCATCTTCGCACCTCCTTTCGATTGCGGGAACTCTCACCTCCAGGGCAAGGGCGACACATGTGTGACCTGACGTAGGGTTATGCCCCTGGACGTGAATCGACAGAAAGTTGCGCCTCGCGTCGTTCCACGGCCGGACACCACCTATGCCCTGATCTTGACCACATCGCCGGTTATGGCCGAGATGTTCCACATGAAAGCCGTCTGTGGCACGCGGATGCCGTACAACGTGATCTCGATGATCTCCAGGATGACGCCGCACAGCTCACGGGTGTCGAGGTGAGCGAACCGGGCCAGCCCGCCGCCGGCCGTCTTGAACCGGCCGGACATAAGCGTCTGGATACCCAAGCGCTCCATCGTCCTCAGCTTCTCGTCGAAGTCGGAGACGATGAAGCCCAGGTGATGCAGCCCATCCCCATGCTCGCGAAGGAACGGCGCGTAGTAAGGGTGATCCTCCTCTTTGGGCTCGATGAGCTCGATCTGCGTCTTGCCGGAGAAGGCGATGACCAGACGCTCGTCGTAGTCCGTCTCCTCGCCCTTGTACTGGTGTCGCTTCTCGGCATATCTTGGCTCATACCACGTGTCCACGTTGAAGAAAGCGGAGTAGTATGGGAGCGTCCGGTCGATGCTTCTGACCACGAACCCGATCTGCCCCACTTTCGGCAGGTTCAACGCTCTGATGGCACCCAAATCGATAGCGCTCATGTTCCCCTCCCCCTGATCAGGCCCAGGGCTCCAGCTTTTCGAGGAAACCGGGACCCGAATGGCTGGATTGTCGCATCGCAAGGGCCACGATGACCGACACCGCGGCGAGCGTGATGGCGCCGCCCAACAGCGCCCTCACGCCGAAACGATCCACCGCCAGACCACCCCACAACATACCGATGGGGAAGCCCACATTAAAGACTGTAGACGTGATCGCCTGCAGCCGGGCCTGATGCGCGGCGTCGGCCACGGCGCGCACCCGGCTCGTGTTCCAAACCGCCTGAACGAAGACCACAAAGCCGATCGTCGCCAACGGCAGGAGCGATGCATACCCGATCGGCAGCAGGGCGAACGCGGCCAAAGCCGCCGACGCGACGAGCCCCAGGATCGCATACCGGTACGTGGCGTTCCCCCCATCACGCCGCGCTCCGGCGAAGGCCGCGCCCAGGAAGGCCCCCAACCCGGCTGAGGCCATCAATATCCCGTAATCGACCACGGACCCTTCCGCTGCGTGCACAATGGCGGCCGACAGCCCGATGGCGGGGCTGATCGCCGTCAGGATGAGGATCGTGAACAGGAGCGGATGCAGGAGCCTCGGCCCGCGCATCAGATAGCGGAATCCCTCGCCCAGATCCGATAGCACCCGCCTCATGTCCAAGCCCATGGGAGTTGGGTTCGACTGCGATCGCAACCCTCGCAGGCCCCAAAGGGCGAGGGCAGCCACCAGATAGGTGCCCGAGTTCAGCGTGAAGGCGATGGACAATCCCAGGGTGCCGAGCAGGACGCCTCCCGCACCGCTCACCAGTACGGCAACCGCCATCTCCGTCATGGAATTGATCGCCACCGCGGAACGCACCTCGGGGAGGGGCACGGACTCGGTGAGGACGACCTTATAGGAGGGCCGGGAGATGATCCAGATGAAGCTGTTCAGCACCACCCAGATGTAGATGTGCCATACAGCGATGCGGCCCAGCAGCACCAGCGCGGCGATCCCCGCGGTCAACGCGGCACCGGCCAACTGTCCCACGATGAGCAGCCGGCGGCGGTCGAGAGCGTCGGCGATGACCCCGCCGATCGGCATGAGCAGCAGCGGCAGTGAACCCAGCGCGCGAATCCCGCCGACGGCCATGGCGGAGCTGGTCATCGTCGCCACCAGCCAGGACTGGGCCAGCTCCTGCAGGCGATCTCCGGCATAGGACGTGCCCATGCTGAGCCACAGACGGCGGAACACCGCCCGGCGGATGGGGGCCGGCAGGATCGCACCCATCCGGGCGGCCACCGCCTCGACGGATCGATCCATCTCTTTTCTCCGAATGATCAGGGAACCCTCTTTGTCCTCTACAGACGCGCGAGCCCTACATCCCCAACTCCTCGACGAGCTTTCGGGTCCTGTCCTCAAACGCGAAGGCGTCCCATAGCGCGTTCCAGTAGTCCAGGAGCTCTTCGATGGTACACCCGTACACGGCCTGTATGTTGACAGGCGGCGGGTCCTCGATCATGAATGGCAGGATCTCCCCTACACTGCCCAGCCCATATCGTATACCTGAGAGATAGTAACCTAACTCAACCAGCCGCGGATCGCCGCGCCATCCTGCGTCCCTCACCCCCTCGATATAGCCTTCGAGCACAAGCCGCTCCAGCTCGTGCATCTGTGTCATATCTGCCTCGAAGAAAGCCACGGTGCCAACGACCAGAGGCATGAGCTCGGTACCGATGGCTCCGAAGCCCGTATAGGACCAATCAATGATGATCGTTTTGAATCCGCCGCCGGCCAGACGATGGGCGAAGAGGTTGCGGCGGAAGGCATCGTATTGGCAGACGGTCTGTGGAAGGCGATCCAGCAACTCAAGCCACTGATCCCGCTCCTCCCATGTCTGAAAAAGTTGCTTACCGACGCCGCCCTTCAGCCAGCGGCGCACCAGCGGCCGATCCAGGGAGTGACGTACCTGCTCAATAGCCGCGGCCGACGACTCCACATGCCTGCGGATACCGTCCCGGCTGAGCCAGGGGTACGTGGGCATGGGCTTGCCGGTGAGATAGGCGCCGTTGAACTGGCCCAGGTGTCGGGCGACGATGCCATAGTGCTCCAACGGCCATTTGCGGCCGATGTCGTCCTTCACCTCCTCCAGCCACAGCCAGCAGGAGCCGTCGGGCCGCTCCTCCACCCCATAGCATCGGGGCGCAGCGATACCGCCCGGCAGCTTATCCAGCCAACCCGATCGATATGCTTTCACCTCTCGCTTCCAGTAGAACCAATGTGTGGGATCGTCCTGCCCGGGGATAGGAAGCTGCACCTTGAGGATCAGCGACCAGGGAATCGTTTGGCCGTCGTCCTGGGCCCGGCCTGTGAGGCGATAGACGGCGGTCCCCAGGCCGATTCCGCTGCTCACCTTCTCCTGCCGCCAGTCGGCCACGGTGGCCGACTGGCTGTCCAGGGCCTGTCGCACGATGGGGGTTAGTCTCGCCTCGTCGAGATCGTCCAGTGGTACATCAAGTTGTCGTAGTGATTGTTCCATGAGTTCACCTCCGCTTCCCTCTGTTTCAGGATTCCCCTGCTGAATGGATCTGAACAGTGCCTCCCTTTCTCGCGGAGCTGTACGCTGCCTCGATCAGGGCGACCACATACGCCGCCTCTCGGGCCAGGCTGGGATCGTTCTCACCCTGGAAGATGGCCGAGACGAATACCTCCTCCGAGGTCACATCGGGAAGCTCCGGTTCGATCTTCTCTACGATCCCCCGCCCATAAACCCATACGTCACCCGTCGTGTCCGCCGTCAGCACGCCCCGATCGCCAGCAATCATCAGGAGCTGCTTGCTTTCTAGCATGTTGGGCATAGGGGCATCGGCCGAGGTGAGCGATAGCAGGGCGCCGTTGGCCAATCGCGCTTGGACGTTCATGAAGCATTCCACGGGAAGCCCGGCCGTCTCGCTGAGGGCCGTGACCTCCACCGGCGGCGCGCCCGCGAGCCAGAGCGCCAGGTCAATCACATGCGGCCCCATGTCGGCGAACATGCCTCCGCCCATTTGGGCCGGGTCCCGATGCCACGTCCGCCATCCGGCGAAGTAGCCATCCGGCATGCCGGTGAGCTTGCGGACCAAGTCCGTCCCCTCGGCTGGCGAGGTCTCCGCTTCCCATATCCAGCGCCGGTAGGATGAGAAGGCCAGGTTGATTTGCCGGATCTCGCCGATGATCCCTTGGTTGAGCCTTCGTTTGACCGTCCGCCATATGCCCATGAAGCGGAGACCGAAAGCCACCATAAGGACTCGATCGGCCCGTTCGGCTGCATCCACCATGGCCCAGGCGTCCTGGTTATGCAGCGCCATCGGCTTCTGTACCAGCACGTGAAGTCCTCGCTCCAGCGCGGCCAGAGTGGGGGCTGTGTGCATATGGTTCGGCGTACTGACCACGACGGCATCGAGCGCCGCGCGGTCAAGCATCTCGCGCCAGTCGGTATACGCCTCTGGTACGTTCAGCCTCTCCTGGGCCATGGCCAGGTATCGAGGATCGCGGCGACAGATGGCGACGATCTCGGCCCGGCCTGTACTTCGCAGATTAGGGATATGGGACATCAGCGCGATCATGCCGACACCGATGATCCCCACGCGAAGCTTGCTGTTCGGCATCTCTTATCATCCTCGCTTTCCCTAATGCACTTTCTATGCTGATCCTCGGTTTTGGGAACACAGGACGCTAGTGCTTAACCACAATGATTACTGAGGGTATAGGCGATGAAGCTTGACTCGAGCGTCGGCCGTCGTAAAACGCCACTCCACAGTGGCTCTCGCCGCATTGCGTGCTTCTTCCCAGGCCTCTACCTCCCGACACACACAGTCCAGGTCCGGCAGGCGTCGATTCAGGCATTGACGGGCCAGAATGGAGAACTCGATCTCTACCATGTTCAACCAGCTGCCATGCTTAGGCGTGTAGTGAAAGTCCAACTTCCGGGTCAGCCGTCGCGCCTCCTCCGGTGGGAAGGTTTGATACAGGGCGGCTGGCGTATGAGTGTTCAGGTTGTCCAACACTACCCGAATGATCTCTGCCTCCGGGAAGAGCTCATCGACCAACGCCTTCATCTGCCAGGCGAAGTCCTCATGCGTCCGTCTCTCGGTCACAGTGACCTGGCGCCATCCCCTCAGCGGCTGAAACAGCAGAAACAGGTTACAACGCCCCTGCCGCTCGTATTCGTAGTCGACCCGTTGGGGTTGGCCCGGTTCCATGGGCAGAGGATCGTACTTGTCCCCCAGCAGTTGATAAGGCCGTTCATCAAAGCACACCACCGGCCGTTTGGGATCATACGGCTCGGCATACAGGTCCAGCACATCTTCCATGCGCCAGATGAAATCCGCCGTCACCTGGCCGATACACCACTGTTTCTTCTGCCAGGGCTTAAGGTCGTTTTTTTGAGCACCCGTCGTACCGTCTCATCCGAGATGGACTCGACCACGCCCAGCTCTACCAGCTTGTCGGCCAGAAGCTGCATAGTCCAGTGTTCTCGCCCTTCCGGCGGCTCGCTGCAGGCCAAGGCCACCAGGAAGGCTTCCCCTTTGCCGTCCAGCTTCGGCTGGGCTCCTGGACGGGGACGCTCCTTCAGGGCGGCTTCCAGCCCTTCCTCGGCAAACCGTTTCCGAATATTGCGCACCGTCTGGGGATTCACGCTCAGCACCTTAGCGATAAAGGCGTCGGTGTTGCCCTCCGCTGAGAGCAGCAAAATGCGTGCCCGGGTAAGCATGCGCGCTTTCGCCTCTCCCTTCTTGAGAAGATCGAGCAGGTATGAGCGCTGCTCCTTGGTCAATGTCACCACGTATTTCTTGGGATTGGGCATGGTTCCCTCCTTCCACAACAACCTTGTGGAGAGGAGAGTACCCTATGGAACCACCGTGGTCAAGTACTAGAATCTCCAATGAGGAAACATAGGGTTGCCATGCAGCTTTCAACTCGGAGACTGTCGGGTCGTTTTTTCTTGTCAATGGGTAATAGGCATCCACTCCTATGTAATCTACGGCATCCCACCAAGTGATGTGAGTCTCATCACCGTGATTAGCTGCATAGGTAAGCGGGCCACTGTAATGGTTGCGTACACCAGCTATCACTTCTCGCCAATTGGTTGCCCTGCTTTGCGATGCACTTAGCTCAGTACCGACGCAGAATTGATCTACACCATAAGTCTGTGCTAGCTGTGCATAATGATTAATAAAATTTTGGTAAGAGGAAAACCAGGCATCCCATTCTGCTTCCGTAAAGTTCTGACCAATTTGACCACGCCAATGTGTTGGATCATTGGCTAGATTCACGTGAGGTTTAAGCATTACCTTGAGGCCTAGATTGTGTGCTTGTGTGATAGCATGAATTAAATCGGCATCGGTGGGGGTAGCAAGAGAAGAGTAGATGGTAGTCGAGGTGATGTCATCCTGATATTGGGTCACAATCAAACCAATCCAATTGGCTCCTGTGTCCGCTAAGTTTGCTAGAGCTAGATCAGCATCAGGGTGTGAAAATTGTCCAATCCACCAGCTTGCATAAGAAATGCCTTTCTGCTTTTGAGCTCGATGTTGTGCGTGCGCTATATCTAGTAAGAGGAAGATGGCAGTGAATATGAATACAGGAACTAAAGTAGCTATACATGTAAGCAGAGCTTTGCGCTTCATATCCGTACTCCTCTTACGTGCGAAGCTAAGAAAGCTATCCAAGAGCACAGTGGAGAGGAGGGGAGCCTCATGCATCTCTTCGAAGCTTTTTTGGAGAGTAGCGGGTCAACAAGGCTGCGTCAGATGACGCGATCTCCTCCCCTCATCCCCTATGGCGAAGGCGAAACCTATCACGCCCTCTCTCTGGAGCGAGGCTCTTCTATTCGTCTATGGCTCAACGTGGGGCGGCCACCTGTCCCAGGGGAGCTCCCTCATGGCAAGATTCCAACACAGCCTGGAACGACCCGGAGCCGCTTTAGAACAGCGGCTCCGGGCTCTGCTTGTGAGGGACCAGCGTCTAGACTACTCGGCGAGGATAAGCGGCAGGTAGAGTTTGATCGCCGACGGGGTGGGCGTTGAAGTCGGCGTTGGAGTGGGCGTTGGCGTGGGGGTCGCAGTAGGCGTCGGCGTAGCGGTAGGCGTCGGCGTGGAGGTAGGTGTCGGTGTCTCCGTCGGCGTGGGCGTAGCCGTCGGCGTGGGTGTGAACAGCTGCTCACCGAAATTGACGATGTGCTGCCCACCGGCTACCACCTCTACCATGACCACGTCCGGGCTGGTGCTAGCATACCCTTCCGGTTGCTCCTCCTCTACCCAGTATCGTCCGGGTGGTATCTCGTCAAACTGATACCACCCTGTGGGGTTCGTGTTTCGCACCGTAATCAGCGCCCTTCCTTCGCTACGCAACGTCACATAGACCCCAGGCACACCAACCGTCTCGCCTGCATAAGGATTCCGGTGACCATCCCCGTCCAGGTCCACAAACACCCAACCGGCCACCTGTCCGTAGACCGCCACCGTTGTCTCTTGTTGGGCCGTGTTGTTTTCGGTATTGGGATCCAGCTCACGGCGTGATGCCTGAGCCGTGTTGGTGATCAACCCCGTCGCTGTGGGAGTCACGACCAGGGTGACGGTCGCCGTGCCACCCGAAACCACCGTGCCCAGCTCACAGGTGACGACACCTCCAGCTTCGCCACATGTTCCCTGACTGGGCGTGACCGAGCCAAAGGTCACCTCTGCTGGTAACGTGTCCGTCACGATCACGCCTGTAGCGTCCGATGGACCGAGGTTGACGACTGTCAGAACATACGTGAGCGTCCCGCTGATCACGACCGGATCTGGCTCATCCGCCTTTGTGATGGACAGATCCGCCCGGCGGATGATGGTGGTCTCCTCAATGGCAGAGTTATCTTGCGTGTTGGGGTCCGTACTGGTTGTCGTCACTTGGGCTGTGTCGGTGATCAGGCCGGATGCGGAGGGATCGACCGTCGTGATAAGGGTCACCGTGGCGTTGCCGCCGGCGGGGATGGTACCCAGCTCACAGGTGGCGACGCCTCCCGCCTCGCCGCAGGAGCCTTGACTGGGCGTGATAGAGTTGAGGGTCACCTCTGAGGGCAGGGTATCCGTCACGATCACACCTGTAGCGTCTGATGGCCCAGCATTGGTGATGGTGAGCGTGTAGGTGAGCGTCTCACCCGCCACCACCGGATCGGGATCGTC
>JAJRVX010000087.1:0-6494 GCA_024277095.1 Chloroflexota bacterium | reverse complement strand
TTGAACGCCCGGGTGGATCCGAACCGGATGGCATTGCTGCCCGAGGAGTTCGATGAGCAACTGCGTCAGCTGGCCACCATCACCGGGGCGTTGGGGACCGATCTGGGAGTTCGCCTGGACGTCGGCGGGGAGAAGATCTTCGTGGCCGACGACAGCGGACGGGTTCTGGAGCCCCAAGTGGTCGCGGTGGCGGTGGCGGAGCTGACGTTGCGGATGGAGCCGGGCGCCACCATCGCCGTCCCTGTGGACCTTTCCGGCGTCTTCGACCAGATCGCGGCGGTCCATGGGGGGCGCGTGTGTCGCACCAAGGTGGATGTGCAGGCCCTCATGTCGGCGTGCGCGAACGACGATGTGATGATGGCAGCGGATGGCTCTGGGAATTTCGCGTTCCCGCGATTCCAGCCGGCCATCGACGGGCTGATGGCGATGGTGAAACTGTTGGAGATGCTGGCCATACAGCGAGTTCGCCTGTCGGAGCTGGTGGACGGGCTGCCGCCCTTCCACATCGCCAAGGGCCGGGTGAACTGCCCGTGGGAGGCCAAGGGCACGGTGATGCGCCTGCTCAACGAGCAGTACAAGAACGTGACGGCGGAGCGACTGGACGGTATCAAGATCTTCCTCAGCGAGCGGGAGTGGGTGCTCGTGCGGCCGGACCCGGATCAGCCCCTCTTCCATATCACCGCCGAGGCGTCCTCCGAACAGCAGGCCCAGGATCTGGTGGAGAAGTATCGCCACATCGTGGAGGGATTGCAGGAGTAGCGGTGTCCTTCGGAGATCTCGCAGGCGGGGCGTGCATGCGCCCCGCCTTTCTCTGTCCATGAGGGAGTGTGGTCCCGTTGTATTGGCGGATCGGCGGTTGGACGGTTCAGGGGTATAGCCTCCTCCTGTGGCTGGGGGCGCTCGTGGGGCTGGGGTGGACGGTCTGGCGCCTGCGGCCTGGAGCCGCTCGGGGCCTGGATCGCCTCTTGTTCCTGGTCACGGCGGGCGTGGTGGGGGGGCGGGCGGCGCATGTATGGGCGAATTGGGCCTACTTCCGGGAGCATCTGTCGGAGGCCGTGCAGCCGGGCGCGACGGGCCTGTCCTTCCATGGGGGGATGCTCGGTGGGATAATCGCCCTGGCCTGGTGGGCATGGCGCCGGGGGGCGGCTGACGCGTTGCGGCTGGGGGACGCCCTGGCTCCGCCGTTGGCGTTGGCCTGCGCCTTCGGCTGGGTGGGCGCGTGGGTCTCCGGCGTCGCTTATGGCCTTCCTGGCGATCCGATGCGGAGTTCCCTCCTGGTGTATCGGCCTGATATCTTCGGCCAGGCCGCGTGGCGATGGCCCACGCAGGCGTTCGGGGTGGCGCTGAGCCTGATCGTCCTGGGGGTGTTGGTGGCACTGCGGAGGCGTGTCCCACGGCCGGGTGGAACGCTGGGTGTTTATTTTGTGTTGTACGGTCTGGGCGACTGGGGGATTCAGTTCCTGCGCGGCGACGAGACGGTGGTGTGGTGGGGATGGCGCATCGCGCAGTGGGCGGATCTTCTTCTCATGCTGGTCGGCTTCTCTTTGATCTTGTGGGGGGCTCGGGCCCGGCGGGTGGGGTAGTCCGATCCCCTGGTTCTCCGCGTCGACTCAGCGGTAAGCGAGGCCTCTGTCTGTCGCTTTCTCTCCTCATTGGGGTTTCGCTTGAGGAACGGACGGCCCCCTGTACGCAGGGGGCCGTCCGTTTATGGGCAGTGGAAGGGAGAGCTCCCCTCCACTTTCCGCCCCTCACCTGCCTTCGCCCGGCCTGGTCCACCTGAATCGGGCCGGGAAAGGGCCGGTGCAAAGCGGAAAGAGGGGATGTTTCGGCAGAGGGAGGTCTCTCCGCACCTCCCCTGTGGGCTTGCGATGGGCCTCGCGGAATTTCCACCATTTTGGATACACTACCGACCCGATCAACCGTGGCTTTGCGGAGAATCACCGGGCCGATTATAATGGGTGGCATGAGCGCTCATTCGACATCTCCGCGAGTGACCGTTGGGTTCGGACAGCTTCGCCCGCGACTGGGGGACGTGGATGCGAACCTGGATCGCCACCTCGAGTTCATCGCTCAGGCGCGCGATCTGGGGGTCGATCTCCTGGTCTTCCCCGAGCTCTCGCTCACCGGCTATTTCTTGAAGGACCTGGTCCCGGTGGTGGCCCGGCCCGCGGATACCGCCGATCCGGTGTTGGGGAGGCTGGCCGAGGAGAGTCGCGACATGGACCTGGTGGTGGGGTTCATCGAGCGAGATCAACGGTATCGGTTCTTCGTCGCGACCGCCTATCTCTCCGCCGGGCATATCGTGCATGTGCATCGCAAGCTATACCTGCCGACTTACAGCATGTTCGATGAGGGACGTTACCTGGCCGCCGGAAGGGACATCGGCTCTTTTGAGACGCGATTCGGCCGGGTGGGCGTGCTCATCTGCGAGGATTTCTGGCATATCTCGCCGCCTTATCTGTTGTGGCTGGATGGCGCCGATCTGATGATCCACGTCTCGTCGAGCCCGGGGCGGGGACTGAGCGATCCGGGCGATGGCCGGCTGAGCAGCATGCGCTTCGTGGAGGATCTGAACCGGGTATACGCGGCCGTGTTCACCTCCTTCGTCGTCCACGTCAACCGGGTGGGCTTTGAGGACGGCGTGAACTTTTGGGGCGGGTCGTTCTGCGTCGGGCCGGCGGGCGAGCTGCTGGGGAAGGCGCCTTACTTTGAGGAGTCCCTGGCCACGGCTCAGCTGGATCTGGCGGAGTTGCGGCGGGTTCGGTCTCGCCTTCCGTTGCTGCGCGATGAGCGGGCGGAGTTGACCGCACGCGTTCTGCAGCGCATCCTCAGCCGTTCTGAGCCTGGTATGGGAGGGGGCGGCTTCTGACGTGGAGATGGACCGCCTGATGTTGGAGACGGCCGTTCACCTGGCGCGGGAGGCGGGGCGGATCGCACGGGGGGCGCTCGCCTTTTCGTTGCCCATCTCCTGGAAAGGGCGGCATGATCTGGTGACGGAGACGGACCTGGCCGCGCAACGGGTGATCGTGCGAGGGTTGCGTGAGCGCTTCCCGCATCATGCCATCCTGGCCGAGGAGGGGGAGCCCGGGGAGGTCGGCGGGGCCGAGTGGCAATGGATCATCGACCCATTGGATGGCACCACGAACTACGCGCGAGGGATGCCCAGCTACTGCGTGAGCATCGCGCTGCAGCATCGGGGGGAATCGTATATCGGCGTCGTGTATGACCCTGTGCGGGATCACCTCTTTCACGCCCGCCGTGGCGGGGGAGCCTGGTTGAACGGGCGGCGTCTGCGGGTGAGCCGGACGGAGGGGCTGGCTGAGACGATCGTGGGGTACGATTGGCCGCGAGGGGATCGCGGGCGACGGGTGCTGACGGGGATGATCGATCGTCTGTCCCGGGACGTGATCGCCATCCGCTCCATGGGGGCGGCCGCGTTGGGGCTCTGCTACGTAGCAGCCGGATGGTATGACGCCTATATGAACCCCGAATTGCGCATCTGGGACATCGCGGCGGGGTTCTTACTGGTGGAGGAGGCCGGGGGCGCGACGGAGGCCTGGGAAGAGCCCGCCTTGGGGCCTGTGGTGCGGGCGTGCCTGGCCAGCAATGGACGGCTCCAGGGCGCTTTACGTGATACATACATGGGCCTGCGGCGCGACACCGGGTTGGCAGGCTAGGGATTCGCATATCATGGACAGCCGGGTGGGATCGGGAATCGTCTGGAGTGCGTGTTATCGCGTAGTCATTCCGTCGGGGTTTGGCTATTGACAGCTTCCGTCAGGGCAGCGTATAATGGGCATGGCTTGTATCTGTCCCTGATCGGGCGAGCCTCGGTGGGGAAGGCCTCTTGCCCTCGCGTGAAAACGGCTGTATGTGGCGCCGGTGGTCGGGTGAAATGGGGGCATGGGATCGGTCCTGGCACTCCATATCTGTGGGCTCGTCTCTCTCCCGGTTCTCCTGTCTACCTTCTCCTCAGTGGCGTCGTGTTGGAGGAAGGTCGATCGGCGGAGGCCATAGGGCCGCTGGCGTGACCATCTGCGTCTTATTCAGTGGGACATGGGGGCGTGGCGGCAGGGCATGGTTGAGGAGAAACCCATGATGATCTCGCCAGCGGGTCCGCAATCGCGCGTACACATACCCCGCTTGGGGTTATCGATATGGATCGCCACATACGCCTGGGCGCTGCACCTTGGGAGGGAAGTGGTATGCTGGGCAACCTCAGCCCATTTGCTTTGATCCTGATCGGCTTTATCATCGGCTGGATTGTGGAGTGGGGGATTGACCTCTGGCTGCGCCAACGGAGGACGGACGCTCGCGTCATGGAGCTGGAGGAGGTCCTGCGAGAGAAGGATGCTCGGCTGGTCGAGGCGCAGGAGCGAGCGCGTGCGGCGGAGACCCGCCTGGAGGAGCTGGAGGCTGAGCTGCGGGAGGAGGAAGCTCCCCCACCGCTTCCCAGCTTTGAGGAGACCCCGGGCATGGTGCCGCCGTTGGGCGTGGAGACGATCACCAGCGAGGTCACGATGCCGGAAGCCGAGGTCGAGACCCCCGGCATCGAGCGGGAGGTCCCATCGGTGCCCTCGCCTGTGGAGCAAGGGGATGACCTGGCCAGCATCCCGGGATTGGGCCCCGCTTACGCGCGCCTCCTCAAGGAGTCGGGCGTCTTGACCTACGAGGATCTGGCCCGCCTGGACGAGACCGATGTGCGCGCTCTGATCCGGGCGCGACCTTCCTGGACCGGGGTGAACGTGGGCGAGTGGATCGCCGAGGCGCGCCGGCGGGCGGGGCTGGAGGTGGAGGCGCCCCGGGAGGAGCCGCAGGCCCGGGAGGAGCTCCCCGCGAAGCCGGATCGGCCTCCTGAAGCTCAGGAGCCCCCTTCGGTTGAGTCGGTGATTCGTGATGACCTGACAAAAATCCGGGGCATCGGCCGCGTGTACGCCGGCAAGCTTTATGCCGCGGGCATCTACTCCTTCGCGGATCTGGCCGCCCTGAGCGAGGAGCAACTGCGAGCGATCATCCAGCCCAAAGAGTGGCAGAACATCGATGTGAACAGTTGGATCGAACAAGCCCGAACGTTGGCCGCACAGGAGTAGGGCGAGCATGAGCGATCAGCCGATCTCGGTTTGGGAACGCTGGCCGGACGCGTGGCGTTTGGTGGGGTTGATATTATCTTCCGTGATCCTGGCCATCGTGCTGGTCCTGCGTGGGCCTGCGCCGGTGCCCGTCGTGGAGCCGACACCCTCTACTCCTGTCGCCGTGTCGCCGGGGACCAGTCCGCTATCGCCGCCGCCGGTGACCCCGCCGAGCGCTCCGCAGATCGTCGCACCCCGCCCGGACGAGATCAAAGCCGGCGCCCCGATCATCATCGAGGGCACCGCGTCACCCGGTGAGCGGGTTCGCGTCTACGATGGCCCCATGGTTCTCGGCGAGGCGCAGAGCGATGAGCAGGGGCGTTGGCGGCTCGAGGTGGGGCGCGTGTGGACGGAAGGCCCCCATGAGCTGAGGGTTGTGGGGCTGAATGAGGCCGGTGAGGAGGTGATCGCGTCGGAGCCGATCGCCCTGTTCGTCCCGGCGGTGGAGGGGGCGCCGACATCGGCGCCGACGCCGCAGGCGGGCGGTGAGACGCCCACGGTCCCTCCTACGCCCACCGTGCCTGGCGTTCGGGTGGAGCCGCGCCGCCCGAGCCTGCGGATGCACGTCAGCATCGATGAGCCGCGATCGGGGCAGACGATGCAGGATGTTCCCCAGGTGACGGGGGTGGCGCCAGCCGGGGCGATCGTCCGAGTGTATGAGATCCAGCGGCTGGTTGGGCAGACCGTGGCGGAGGCGGATGGCGCGTGGCAGCTGGAGACCACGGGCAAATTCCCGGCGGGAGACCATCTGATCTGGGCGGAGGCGTTGGCCGAGGATGGTACCCTGTTGGGGATCTCCCGGTCGATCTTCTTCACCGTTTCTTCGAGCCCTGCCCCTTCCCTGGAGCTCCCGACGTCGGGGACGAGGACCCGTGAGACGCGCCCATCCCTCTCGGGGACGGGGGAGCCTGGCGCCGTCGTGCGGATCTACGCGGATACGCGGCCGATCGCGGAGGCGGCCGTGGACGAAAGCGGGCGATGGAAGGCTCGCCCGGAGGAGCCCCTGCCTCCCGGACGGCATATCATCCGGGCGGTGGTGGTGGATGAGGCGGGTCGCCCCAAGGCCGAGTCACAGCCGGTCGGCATCGTGGTGGTGGGGCCGACCAAGGTCCTTCCGCTCACCGGCGGTGAGCATCCGGAGCCCACGCCTGCGGCCGTGATGGAGCCCTGAATCGCCTTTTGTGCGATCGGCTCCCTTGGGGCCGTCGCTCCGATGGGGGTTTTACGGTGGTACAGCTCTGCCGGTAAGTCCCCGCGAAATCGTGATCATGTAGCCCACTGTTGAATGAGCTTTTGCAGCTCCTTGGAACGCCGTCCTCGCTTCCTGGGCGGCTGCCAAGGCGGAGGTGGTACGTGGAAATGAAG
>JAJRVX010000086.1:0-2912 GCA_024277095.1 Chloroflexota bacterium | reverse complement strand
GGTTCTCCACGGTGTTGGTCTACGTCTTCGGCCCGGCCATCTGGTGGGCGTTCTTGAGCCTGCCCCTGGTCGCCTGGGCGCGTTTGTATCGTAAGAAGCACACGCCGGCGCAGCTCCTGGCGGGGGCCGTGGGGGGCATCCTCATCACGGTGCTCGTCCTAGCTGGGGTAGGATGAGCTCGGATGCGGGGCCGCACCGTCGGCTCTCCCCGGCTGACTCTTTGCTTATGAGGATGCCCTCCGGTCCTTGCTCTTGAGTAGCCGCATACCGTTGAGGATGACGATCAGAGAGGCTCCCACGTCGGCGAACACGGCCATCCACAGCGTGGCCAGGCCCGGGATGGCCAGCCCCATGAAGGCGGCCTTCACCAACAGGCTGAAGGCGATGTTCTGCCGGATGATCCCCAGCGTGCGCCGGCTGAGGTGCATGGCAAAGGGCAGCTTGCTCAGGTCGTCGGCCATGAGGACGATGTCCGCCGTTTCCAGGGCCTGATCCGTGCCCGCGCCGCCCATGGCGATGCCCACCGTGGCCCGGGCCAGGGCCGGGGCGTCGTTTACCCCGTCTCCCACCATGGCCACCTGGCCGTATGCCTTCAGCAGCTCCTCCACGACCCCAACCTTGTGCTCTGGCAGCAGGTTTGCCCGCACCTCATCGATCCCCACCTGCGCCGCGATGGCGGCGGCGGTGCGCTCGTTGTCGCCGGTGAGCATCACCGTATGTCGGATGCCGGAGCGTTTCAGGGCCGCCACCGCCTCCCGGGCGTCGGGCCGCACCGTGTCGGCCACAGCGATGAGCCCGATCGCCGTGAGTTGGCCGCCGACCTCCGTGGCCACGACCATGACGGTCTTGCCCTCCTCCTCCAGACGCTCGATCTGCGCGCGCAGCGCCTGGGCGAGGGGGATGTTCAGCTCGGATAGAAGGGTTCGGTTGCCGATGTACACCGGGGCGCCGTTCACCAGGGCGCTCGCCCCCCGGCCGGTGAGGGCCTGGAAGCCCGAGGCCGGCGTGAAGGCCACACCCCGTTGCTCGGCCGCGCGCACGATGGCCTGGGCCAGCGGATGCTCGGACCGGCTCTCGACGGAGGCCGCCAGCGCCAGGATATCCTCCTCCGTTCGGCCGTCCAGAGGAACCATATCCGTGACGGACGGTTCGCCTTGGGTCAGGGTGCCCGTCTTGTCAAAGGCCATCACGCGCAGTCCCCCGGCCGCCTCCAGGTAGGCGCCTCCCTTGACCAGCACGCCGTTTCGGGCCGCGTTGCTGATGGCGCTGACGATGCTGACCGGCGTGGAGATGACCAGGGCGCAGGGGCAGGCGATGATGAGCAGGGCCAGCGCCCGATAGAGCCAGCCGTGTCCGCCGGTTGCCGGCTCCAGGAAAGGCTGACCGAAGAAGATCGGGGGCACGGCGGCGATGAGCACGGCCAGGCCCACGATCAAGGGCGTATAGTACTTGGCGAAGGCGTCCACCCAGCGCTGGGAGGGGGCCTTCTGAGCCTGGGCCTCCTCCACCATGTGGATAATCCGGCTGAGGGTATTGTCCGCTGCCAGCCGGGTGACCTCCACCTCCAGAGCCCCTTCGCCGTTGATCGTGCCCGCGAAGATGTCGTCGCCGGGCCCCTTCTCCACCGGGATGCTCTCGCCGGTGATGGGGGCCTGGTTGACCGCCGAGGCACCCTGGACGATGCGACCATCCATGGGGATGCGTTCGCCCGGCCGGACGAGGATGATATCGCCTACGGACAGCTCAGCCACGGGAACGCGCTGCTCGTGGACATCGCACCAGGGACAGGGGCCGCTCTCATAGGGGGTGCCATCGGGGAGCCGTTGTCCCTGATGTTCCTCGCAGTCCACGCAGGGGCGCAGCACGGTGGCCTCGGCGGGAGCCAGGTCCATCAGGGAGCGGATGGCGTTGCGAGCCCGGTCCATCGTGTAGCCTTCCAACGTCTCCCCCAGGCTGAAGAGGAAGACGACCAGTGCTCCCTCCTCCCAGGCCCCAATGGCGGCCGCGCCCAGCGCGGCGATGGTCATCAGGAAGTTGATATCCAGCTCCCGGTTGATCCAGACGCCCGTCAGGCCCTTGCGGGCCACATAGAAGCCCCCGCTGATGATGGCCAGGGCATAAAAGCCGTGGGCGATGGTGGGGGAGACGCCGGATGTCTCCAGGGCGAAGGCCAGCAGGATCAGAAGGCCGGATACGAGGGTCAGCGTATCGCGTCGTTTGCTGCGCATGAAGGCCAACAGCCCGCGCAGGCCGCCCGGACCAGCCTCTTGCGGAAGCGTTGGGACGGCCTCCTCCTCCGCCACATCGTAGCCCAGCTGGCGGATGCGTTCAATAATGGTCTCCTGATCCAGGGCCTCCACATCGTATTCGACGGCCATCTTGGCGGCGGCGAAGTTGATGGTGCAGTGAAGCACGCCATCCAGGCGGCTGACGCCTTTTTCCAACTTGGCGGCGCAATCGGCGCAGTCCATGCCGACGATGCGCAGGTCGCGATGGCGATAGCGTTGCTGAATGGCGATCCCCACCTCACGCGCGTGGCGTTCCACCTCGGCCAGCGAGATCAGGTTGGGATCATAGTGCAGGCACAGGCGAGATAGGCCGGCATCCTGGTCCACGTGAGCCTGATCGATCCCCTTATGCTGGCGTAGGATCTCCTGCAGGCGCTGGATGCAGCCATCGCACTCGCCGTTCTCGGGGAGGAGCAGAGGGATCTCCAGTTTCAGTTTCTCGATTGCGGTCTCAGTCGTTCGTCTCACTGTCGTCTCCTGAGGTTCAAGGGAGTTGCGGAGGGGTTTCCCCTTCGCAGGAAAACTCTCCTTCTCGCCTTTTCCCTGCCTGGTTGGGGCTTTGGCCGGTGGCCTCCGGCCCCACGGGGCAGGTGAGGGGCTGAAAATAGATTTCTTCGGAGGGGC
>JAJRVX010000006.1:0-2838 GCA_024277095.1 Chloroflexota bacterium | reverse complement strand
GGAGACGATGTAGTCCCAACGTCCCTGCCCGATGGGGAACTCCAGGAACGAGCCCAGGACGAGCGCGATCTGCTCGGCCTTCTCCGCGTGCTTTTCCGCCAGCTTCGCCAGCATCTCCCGGGAGAGATCCACCGCCGTGATTCCAGCATTGGGGGCTTTTTCGAAGATGGGCGCGAGCTCGAGGCCTGTTCCGCACCCCAGGTCCAGCACGGCGATCGGCTCTTCGGTCCGCTCGATGGGCGCGGCGACGTTCCGGTAGAAATCCTCGAACTCGGCAACCGACCGACGCATGTGCTCGTCGTAGGAAGCCGCACGGCGGTCGAAGAACTCAGCCATCCGCTCCAGGTCTTCGTTCAAGCGGCCTCCCTTTCCCTCAGTATCGCCTCGATCTTCTCGATGTGTCCCCACATGTGGTCCGCCAGCATCTCCACCATCTCCCGGACGCTCATCTCCCGGACGACCTCGCCGGCGGAGTTGGCCAGGCGCACCGAGCGGTCCCAGGCGGAGGAGAAGTGCGCGAGCAGCTCCCCGAGGTACCGCCGATGGGCCACTATCAGTTCCAGCGCGGTCCCTATCGGGCGCTTGTCGAACTCCAGGGCGTCCGCCCAGGGTTCGTTGCCCGGAAAGCCCTCGAACCGGACGATGGCACCGGGGGTCGCGATCGCCTTTTTGATGCACATTGACCACACGTCACAGTCATCGGCCAGGTGGTGCACGATCTGCCGGATAGACCAGCTACCCGGCCTCCGGGAGCGGTCCAGGTCCGCCTCGGACAGGCCTTCCACCAACGCCCGCAGCTCCTCTGCCCCCGCGCGGAAGCGGCCCAGGATTTCCTCATCGCAAGGCGCTCGTTCCGGCATCTTCTCTCCTTCCTATTTTGGTTTCCTCGCCCAGAAGATGGCCCGGGGGGCGGAATCGGTATACGGGCTCCCACGGTGATCCCCCCACATCCCCTGGAGTGAGAGGCCCGATTCTGCGAGCCAGCCCGCCACCTCAGCGGCGCTCACCGGATGCTTCTGCTGCACGTATTCCCGCACCACGACGCTTCCATCCGGACGGATGATCCGGGTCCGCCTGAGGAAGCGGATCAGCCGCTGTGGCGCGTCGTACCACACCACCTTCCAGCGGCTCTCCAGGCGCGTCCCGTCGGCACACTCCCCGGTGGGGAACACGCCCTCCCGTACCGGCGGATCGTACCAGGCCCGATCCAGCTCCCCCTCCATGTGGTCGTTGTCCAGGAATGAATAGCCGCCGGGGCGCAGGGCCCCCGCGGCTTGGGCGATCACCCGGGCCTGCTCCTCCGGGGTTGCCAGCTCATAAAGGCGGTTTCCCACCAGGATCACGAGGTCGAAGCCCCCGGGCCATTCATCCCGGAGGACATCCCGGTGAAGCAGCGTCACCCGCAGGCGGATTTCCGGAGCCAACTCTCCCACCTTGGCCGCGGCCCGGTCCAACATGGCCCGGGCGTTGTCCATGCCCACCACGGTGTGCCCGTCGCGGGCCAAGGGGATGAGGATCCGCCCGGTGCCGCAGAAGGGCTCCAGGACGCGTAGCCCCTTCCGCGGACCGATCAGCCGCCGGATCAGGGCGATGTCGTCCCTATCGGTGATGAGCCGGTCGTAGAGCTCCGCCACATGGGCATCCAGGTCATACAGCATCGCTCAACGCCTCCTTTTGGGAATGCACGGCTGCCCGCACCCGGCGGGATTCCCGATAGCTAAGGTAGATGTGGGGGTCGCCGAAAAGCACGCTCATGGCCGCAAGGGCCGCGGAGTTCAACACGGCCGCAGCGGCGATGAAGTAGACAACGGGGCTCACGGCCAATGGGATAGGGAACTTGAGCAGGGAGCGATAGAGGAGCTCATAACGTCGCCCCATGAGGAAATACCTAGTCCACCCGCCGTAGTAGATGGCTAACGCCAGCCCCATCACCCCCACCCCGCCCCAGTCGTGGGAGCCGGCGAACTCCACCCGCGAGAAGCAGGGCACGACAAACACCCCCAGCCGTCCCACCGTCTCCAGAACCCCCACCCAGCGGGGAAATTCCGGTGGGGAGGAGCTCGGTGCATCCCGGGGCGGGAGCAAGAGCCAAAGGAGGTTTGGCCACAGGACGGCGAGCGTCACCGGCCAGCCGTTAGGCACCTTTACCCTCCAGCCGGACCGGCCCGCAGCGGGCGCGTGCGATCTCCTGCACCAGGTCGCCGAGGGTCCGGATCGGGCGGGCGAACCGGGTCGCGGCCCGGAACATCTCCTCGCTGCTATGAGCGTCGGAGCCGCCTACCCCGGGTTTCCCGTGAGCGGCTGCCACCTGCCACGCCCTCGCATTCGCCTCAGCGGAGGCCCGGCCGTTCAGGACCTCGACCGCGTCCACCTGGGCGATGATCCTGTGGCCCATTTCGCTGTCCACCGCCCGAAACACGCCGTGGCCGGCGAAGGGATGGGCGGCGATGATCACGCCCCCGCTCCGGTGCACGTAATCGATGAGGGCGAAGATGTTTCGGAAGGCCACGCAGTCCTCGGGCGCCCCGAACACCAGGAAATCACCGTAGTCGTTGAGGATCTCCATCCCTAGGAAGACGGATACGCCGGCGATCTCGCCGCCCCGGCGATAAAGGCGGTTGTGTTCTGTGATGGCAACCCCCACCCCGAGCTCTCGCGCCCGGCGCAGGTAATCCTGGAGCTTGGCCGTAGTGTTGCGGGAGAGCTCGGCGTGGTTGTGGAGGTCGACGATCACGCCACGTTCCCTTCCAGCACCGCGATAAGGTCTCGTACGGCCTTCTCCCGCCGGGCCAGCTCCTCCAGCGCTGCGGCCAGTTGTTCCGGATCCCGGATAAAGTT
>JAJRVX010000085.1:0-33983 GCA_024277095.1 Chloroflexota bacterium | reverse complement strand
CGCCGACGTGGGCACCTACGACAATGGCTTCCTGGTGGCCGACCCGCGCGAGGCGTACGTGATCGAGACCGCGGGCCACGAGTGGGCGGTGAAGCGGATCGAATCCACGCTTGGGATCAGCAACATTCACTCCATCGGGGCGGACTGGGAGCGGCTGTCCCCCTCGGCCGAGCGCCACGCCATCGGCCAGGGTTGGTGGCGACCGGAGCAGGGACGGCTCCACTTCGCCGAGGCTTACTGCGATTTCTCCAGCAGACAGTTCGGGGGCGGCTCCCGGCGCAGGGCCCGCTCCTGCGCGGTGCTGAAGAAGCGCCGAGGAGAGATCGACGTCCGCACCATGATGGCCCTGCTGCGCGATCACTCCGATGGCAAGGACCCGGAGGAGTCCTTCCGGGAGGAGCCCCCCACCGACATCTCCATCTGCTGGCACTACACTGAGGAGGTCGGCGTGAACACGGCCGCCAGCCTGGTGGCAGATCTCTGCGCCGACGGGTCTCGGCTGCCCGTCCTCTGGTGCAGTTTCTACTCCCCCTGCCTGGGCGTGTTCCTCCCCCTCTTCATCGAGGATCAGATCCCGGCGGCCCTGACCGTCGGCGACGCGGAGCCCAGCGATGAGAGCCTGTGGTGGCTGTTCCGCAAGCTCGAACACGCCGTGCGGCAGGATCCCAGCGGTGAGGCCGCCGCGGCTGTACGGGCCGTGTGGCGGGACTTCCAGGACGAGATGCTGGAAACCGCCTATCAGATCGCCGCGGAGGCCCGGCGAATAATCGACGCCGGCCGCGCCGAGGAGGCCGCGCAGAAGCTGACCGACTACATGCATCGCAACGTGCGACGAGCGCGATCCACCCTGCAAGATATGCTCACCCAGGGCCCGCTGACGGCGGCGGCCGACTCCCGGACCGAGTGATCCATGTGAGCTCCAAGTAGGGCGGCATCCACAGCCGCCAGCTCATCTGGCAAAAGCGTCAACCTGTTTCTGAACCGTCCCCGACACCTATGGAAGAGTCATGAGAAAACCAACAGAGACCGTCACGCTCTATTACCTCGGCCATTGCGCCTTTCTGTGGGTCCTCCCCACCGGCGCGCGGCTCCTGATCGATCCCTTCCGGAACCCGGCTGACCGCACGTGGTTCCTCCGCCCCTTCCCCAAAGTCGAATGTGACATCGTGATGGTCACTCACCCGCATTTTGACCACGATGCCCTCGACGGGCTGCCGGGGCGGCCCACCATCCTCCGGCACCCTGTGGAGCTCCAGGGCGAGGGCTTTCGGATCCGCGGCGTCATGTGGCAGCACGCCCGACACTACGGGCAGGAATTCAACCAGGAGAACCTCATCTTCGTCGTCGAAGCGGCCCGGCTGCGTTTCTGCCACCTGGGCGACGGCCGGCCGGATCTCCCCCCGCCCTTGGTCCAGGCGATCGGTAGAATCGATCTCTTGATGATCCCGACCGATGACTCCTGTCACCTCCTCTCCTTCGATGAGGTGGACTGGCTCATCCGCCAACTGAATCCGGCAGTGGTGATCCCGATCCACTATCTGATCCCCGGACTGACCGCCCCCGAATCCACGCTGAAGGGCATCGAGCGCTGGCTGGAAGGGCGGACCAACGTGCGCCGAATCGAGGGATCGTCCATCCGGCTGTCAAGGGCCGACCTCCCCGAGACACAGGAGATCTGGGTCTTCGACGCGCACGTCACCGACCCATCGCCTCTTTTCAGCCAGGGCTCCCCTCCCAACCTGGTAGACTCAATGAGACGCCCACAAGGGGCACTCCATGGGCACCAATTTAAGCCCGTAGGGGCGAGGCATCCTCGGAAGCACCGTCGGTATGACCGCTGGCGCATCTGATGTGGAAGGCGTGCATCGCAGCATCGGCGCCGCAGGATGCCTCGCCCTTACGCTCTTTGAGACATGCTGGCCCCTGAACGGTGAAGAACGGCAAGCGAAGGCCCTTACCCACATCTGCGTATGGGACAGCCCTCGGTGTCATCCGCTGTACTGTTGGACCCCCATATGTCAAACGCCATATGATTGGGCCTCAGCAGAGGCGGCTATGGAAAGCCGCCCTCCTACTACTACGTCGAGCAACACTCGTGGCTGCCCCTACGGAAGGGTGAGTCCAACGGTGAAACCGCCGTCTACCAGCAATGCCGAACCCGTGATGTAGTCGGCCGCGTCGCTGAGCAGGAAGACCGCTGCCTGGGCGATCTCATCCGGGCGGCCCAGCCGCCCCCAGGGAATCTTTTTTGCGCCTTCCTGAATCTCCTCCTCGGTCGCCAGGGTACGCTCGCCGGGTGTGTCGATCCAGCCGGGGTTGATGACGTTGACGTTGATGCGGTAGGGGGCCAGTTCAGCCGCCAGTGTGCGGGCAAAGTGATTGACAGCCGCTTTGGACATGTTATAGGGTGCACAGTTGGGTACAGGAATGTGTGCATGGACCGAGCCGATGATGAGGATCTTCCCCCCGTCTCCCTGCTTCACCATCTGCTGGGCGCCAAACTGGCACACATGCCAAACGCCGAAAAGGGTGACGTCGGTGGTGCGCTGCACATCGGGCCATTCCAGTTCGATCACCGGCAACTGCTTGGTCGCGTAAGCGTTAGCGATCACCAGATCAAGCCGACCGAATGTCGCGACGGTAGACTCGACCAGCCGTTGCACCTCTTCGCGCTTGCCTACATCGGCCTGCACGACCAATGCCTGGCGCCCCATGTTGCGAATCTGTCGCGCTACTTCCTCCGCTTCGTCGCCGTGCGAACGAAAGTTGACGGTGACGTTGGCTCCTTCCGCGGCAAGCGCCAGCGCGCAAGCACGGCCGATGCCGCGCGATGCACCCGTAATCACTGCCACTTTGTCACGCAGTTTGTCTGCCATAGTTCCAATCTCCGTGATCTTGCTTCAAGGTTCCCGGCGCAAGGGACGTCCCGCGCGGGCTGCCGTCTGCGCGCCTGAGAGCACAGCCGGCTGGCCGTTGACCAGTACGTGCTCGATACCCACCGACAGCCGGTGTGGCTGCACGAAGGTGGCGCGGTCAGCCACGATGTCCGGATCGAGGATGACGACGTCCGCATAGTAGCCTTCTCTCAAGAAGCCCCGTCCCCTGAGGCCGAGGCGTGTGGCTGGTAAGCCGGTCATCTTGTGGATGGCGGTATGCAGGGGGAACAGACCGAAGTCACGTACATAACGACCCAGCACGCGGGGGAAGGTGCCGTAGAAACGGGGATGGACCATCGTGTTGCGCCAGGGACCGTCAGGGGTGATCGCCAAGCCGTCTGAGCCGATGCTGCTTAAAGGATGAGCCAGAAAAGCCTGCACATCCGCCTCGTCCCGATTGAAGATGACGCAGAGCGCGCCGTCTTTTGACTCTGCCAGCAGGCGCAGAAGCATCTCATCGGGCGGGAGCGAGGCATCGTCTGCCAGTTCGGCGATGGTGTGGCCTTCCCAGGCTAGATCACCGTGCTCGCCGGCAGAAGCGATGAGGAATGTCTCCCACTGGAAAGGGATGCCGCCCAGATAGCCGTCTTGCATCTCCTCGCGCACGCGTCGGCGTATGGCGGGATCACTGAGGCGTGACAGCATTGCCTCCGTGCCGCCGTCCAGCAGCCATTCTGGCACGAACTCGCTCAGTGGCGTGCCAGCGGCGGTGTATGGATAGACGTCGAAGGTGATATCAATGCCCTGGTTGCGGGCTGCCTCAAAGAGGGCGGCCAATTCGCCCGCCATGCCCCAATGTCTGAGATCGATAATGCACTGGTGCGCCACCTGCACGGGCAACCCGGCGCGTTTCCCAATTTCAATGGCTTCTTCGATGGCTCTCCTCTCCCAATCCGCCAAGTGGCGGGTGTGGGTGATGTAGAGGCCCCCGAAGCGGGCGACCTCTCCGCATAGAGCCACGATCTCATCCGTATCGGCAAAACGGCTGGGCGCCAGCGTGAGCCCAGTGCTCAGACCGAACGCACCCTGTTCCATGGCCTCCGCCACCAGGTGCTGCATCGCCTGCAATTCATCTTTCGTTGGCGGGCGATTCTCATAGCCGACGACGGCGCTGCGGATCGTCCCGTGCCCCACCAGCGAGGCGACGTTGATGGCCGGAGGTGTTCTTCCCACCTGTTCGAAGTACCCGGCCAGATCGTGCCAGGACGATTCCAGACCTGCGCCCATCAGCAGGCCGCGCCTGATCTCTATCTGTGCTTGTGGCGTCCCAGGAACCAGTGGGAAAGCGGAAAAGCCACAATGGCCCACCAACTCCGTCGTCACGCCCTGGAACAATTTGCTGGCCGCGCGGCCGTCGCGCAGGAGGGTCAGGTCTGAATGGGTGTGAATATCAATGAAGCCAGGACACACCACACGCCCGCTGGCATCGATCACCCGGGTGGCTTCGGCTTCGGGCAATCGGCCGATGGCCGCGATGCGGTCTCCCACGATAGCGACGTCGGCCACGAAACCGTGGCGATCGTCTCCATCTATGAGGGTGCCGTTTCGGATGAGGATGTCGAAAGTCATGGATGCTCTCTGATCAGGATGACAACGTGATCCGGCGGCGCTCACCGGCTGCAACCTGGTACAAGGTCAGGGCGGTATACTCGCGCTCCCACAGACGCGCCTCGTTCACGCTGCCCTCTTCCGCCTGCGGCGATGTGCCGGCCGGCAGCAGGACGGTGACGGATGCCAGCGCACGCGGCGCATGTAGGATGAACCCATCCGCCTGTTGCTCGATACGGATAGCATCGCGGGCTTCTGTCCATGCCAGCCACTCGTCGGCCGAAATGATGGGCATCCCCTCGGCCAACGCGGCGTCCCATACCCCGTTCACCAGAGGACTGGAGTAGGTGGCGTAACTGACGGGATGGGAATTGATGGTCACCGGTGTGTAGAACTCGCGCGCCGCCCGACGGATGATCCGGCCCGTTTCCGCCAATGCCCGTTCCACCGTCCATTTGAAACTGATCACCATGTCGGGATGGATGAGCGTCTCCTCGGTCCATTGGGTTGGCTGCTGGAAACAGGGGATGATCGTACCATCCGTGTCCACAAAGCGCAGGGGACGACCAGAAGCAGCCATGTAGCCCAGGGAGAAGGGATAGATGCTGATGTAGTTCAGGTCCATGCGGACGCCCAGGTCAGCCTGCAGGCGAGCGGCATCCACATAGCCCAGCCAGCGCACGGCGTGCTGGCGGATGGTCGCAACGTCGCGGCCGAACTCTCGTCGGTGATGATCTACGCTGTCGCGCAGCATGGATGGCACGGACAGCGTCTGAGGTTCGCTTCCCAGAAGCCCCGAGATGGCATCGGAGGACAACGTCGGATGAACGGAGAAGGTATGTCCGTCTCCCTCCCAGCGATCCATCAAGGCGCGCGTCAGGCATGTACCCGCGACGACGTAGAAGGTCGCATGAGCCTGGCGCTCTCGCATTCCTGCCAGCAGGCGCTCGAATTGTTCCAGGGTAGACCAGTCGTCGTCGCTGGTCATCACCATCGTGCTACGTTGCCCGACCTGTGGATAGTACCAGATGCGGGGACGGGGTGCCAACGTCTCGATCAGGCGCGCCAGGAACGACGCATGGAGGTCCGCCTGGGGTAGGAAGACGCAGGCCGGATCGAGCTGGCCGACGAAGAGTTCGCTGGGGCGATAGACGCCGTCCAGACCGGCCAGCCAGAGGTCAGCGTGTGCGGGGTCTCCCTGGCGCAGGCGGGCGACGGCATGGGGCAGATCATAGGCGAAGAGGACGGCCTCCCCACGCCCCACGCGCGTCAATGTGATGCCGGGCATCTCCTCCGCATCGTCGGCCTCACGACTGCGTCGGATATGGGCCAGGGTGGATACGGCCGCGCCCCCCGCTGACTCCCAACCGACCGCCGGAACGATCACTTGGACCGGTTCCGTGCAGATGCCCTGCCAGACGACTTGACGTGCGTCCAGATGCAGGTAGCCGTCTTCCAGGCCACGAAAGGTCGGCCTCAACCCCAGTTTGGCAGCCAGAATCGGGTGTGGTAGGAAGGCGATCAGGCGTCCTCCCTGCCGCACGTAGGCGGCCAGCATGTCGGCCTGAACCTGGGTAGGGCTGAGGCGCGGCAGGATGAGGAGATCATGGCAGCTTGTTGCCGCGGGATCGAGAGTTGAAAGGTCGGCTTCGGCGAAGTCGACGAAGCCCTCACTTCTCAGGATCTCGGCCAGGTAATGGCTGTAGGTGCTGTGGGGATCGGTCACCGCGTGGATAAGGAGCATGGTCAACCTCTCAGTCGAATTGGGGGATGGGGATGGAACCGCCACCCTGGTCTGCCGATTGCAAGGCACAGATGCCCGCGGCGATGGATCGGGCCGCCTCGCGCGGCCCAATATCCGGCTCTTTGTCCTCGCGAAGCGCACGAAGGAAACTCTCTGCCTGTTCGATCTCCATCGTCCCGTGGCCCAGGCTGTACTGACGGGAGATGTGAGGATTGCTCCAGTTGGGCACCTGCACCGGGACCATGCGCCTGGCTCCCGACAGCCTGCTGTGATAGAGCAGGTTGATCGTGTCCTCCGTTGCACCGCTCTGATCGCGTGTGCGCTCGAAGCTGCCCTCGCTGCCGTAGACCGAATAGTAGAGGCAGTAGGGACGGATCATGCCGTAAGAGACGGTGACCTTGGCGACGGCGCCGTTATCGGCTTTGAAGGTGGCGACGGTAGTGTGTAACGTATTCCAGCGGGTGCGATGTGCTGCGTGGTAAGCCTGCGCTTCGGCGAAGCGGACACCCATCAGCCAGCGCAGGGTGTCAATGGCGTGGGGACCGCCTCCCAGCAACGTTGTCTGCGGTCTCTCCGGCCGGATACGCCAGTGGTCTGGCCCCCGTTGGCGCACGATGTCTGTCATCTCATGCAGGTATTCGCCTTCGCCATAGAAGATCTCTCCGAACGCGCCATCTGCGATCAGCCGGCGGATATCCTGCAGGCAGAAGGCGTAGCGAACTTGATTTCCCATGTGATACTTCAGGCCGTGGCGGTCGGTCAGGTCGATGATGCGCTGACACTCTTCCAGCGTCAGGGCCATAGGGATCTCGGAGAGGACATGTTTGCCAGTCTCCAGCGCCATGATGGCATGCTGGCCATGCAAATGGTCGGGTGTCGCGACCACCACGACGTTCACGTCCTTGTCCGACAGCATCTGCTCGTAGTCCGTGTAGACCTTCGGCACGTTCCTTTCCCGCGCCACCCGCTCTGCCAGTGAACGTTCCACATCGCAGACCGCAACGATCCGATTGCCTCCGATGGCCTGGAAAGCCCGCAGGTGCGACTGTCCTTGACCCAGACCCAAGATGCCGATGCCGATGTCGCCCATTTCGTGTACCTCCTCGTATAGTAAGTTCGCCAGGAAGTGGTTCCCAGGGATAATGACCATGCACTCAGGGTGGCCAGGTGGGCGGTTTTCGTTACCGCATGTTTTACCTCGCTCGTGCGGGGTGGAATTGTCGGAAGAAGGACGGTAGCAGCGTCCATCCTATTTCGGGTGCGAATCAACAAGAGGGCTATTTGTCGAGGCCTGTGAAGACGATGCCCTGGATGAAGTAGCGCTGCGCGATGAAATAGAGCAGGATAGGCGGGATGCTCATCATAAGCGAGCCGGCCATTAGCAGGTTCCACTCCGTCCCGTAAAACCCGCGAAACAGGTTTAGCCCCAAGGCCAGGGGAAATTTCGACTCCGAATACAGGTAAATGAGTGGCAATAGGAATGCATTCCAGTTGCCCATGAAGAGGAAGATGGCGACGACGCCCAGTACCGGTCTCGCCTGGGGCAGGATGATGCGCCAGTAGATGCCGAAGGAGCCACAGCCATCGATACGCGCCGCGTCGTCCAGTTCCAGCGGCAACTGCATGTAGAACTGGCGTATCAGGAAGATATGGAAGGCACTACCACCGAAGAAAGGTGGGACGATCAGCGGCTTGAAGGTATCCAGCCAGCCCAGGAATTTGAAGAGCACGAAGGAGGGGATCAGGGTTACGTGAAAGGGGATCATCAGCGTGCCCAACAGGATCAGGAATAGTATGTCGCGACCGGGAAAGCGCAGGCGTGCAAAGCCATAGGCTACGAAAGAGGCGGAGAGTGTGGCTCCAAACATGGAGAAGCCGGTGATGATGAGGGTGTTCTTGAGATAAGTAGCAAAAGGAATGATCTCCCACACGGTCAGGAAGTTGCGCCAAATGATGGGCTTCGGTATCCACTGAGGCGGATAGGCGAAGATCAGGGCACTGTCCTTTAGAGAGGAGGAGAGCATCCACGCCAACGGGATGAGGAGGATCACCGCGCCGGCGCAGAGGATGAGGTATAGCAGGATCCTGTTGAGCAACCTCTGCACAAGCCTCCACATGGCTCCTTCGCCGATGGGGAGTAACCGCAGTGGGAGCACCCTCGTCTCTGACTTGGGGGCTGGATTGCGCTCCATTTCAGATCATCTCCGTCCCTTCAACTCGCCTGCATAATAAACCCACGCTGTTGAAGACTTGAATATCAAGGCGGTGAAGGCCATGATGATGATGAAGAGCACCCAGGCCAGGGCCGAAGCGTAACCCATCTTGAACCACTTAAAGGCATTGTTGTACAGGTAGAGGACGTAGAAGAGCGTTGCGTAACGAGGCCCTCCCTGTGTCATCAAGTAGCCCTGCGCGAACACCTGGAAAGAGCCGATGATGCCCATCACTAGATTGAAGAAGATCACCGGCGTCATCTGAGGGATGGTGATATGCCGAAACTGCTGCCGGGCGTTTGCACCGTCGATGCTTGCGGCTTCGTACAGCTCTGTGGGGATGCCTTGCAGACCGGCCAAATAGATCAGCATGGGCCCCCCTATGCTTGCCCACAGACTCATCATGATGAATGAGGGCAGCGCCCACTTGGTGTGATGTAGCCAAAGCGGTCCCTGGATGCCAAGAAACTGCTTCAGGAACGTGTTCAACAGGCCGAACTCAGGGTTGAGGATCCACACCCAGAGCATAGCCGAGGCTACGAGGGGGATTAGATTGGGCAGGTAGTAGATGGTGCGCAGCGTGCCCAGGAATCTCACCTTTTGATTTAACATGAGTGCGGTGAGAAATGAAAGGGTGATGCTGAGAGGAACGCTAACAAAGGTGTAAATGGAGGTGACCTTTAATGACTGGTAGAAGAGGCGGTCATGGAAGAGGTTTGCATAATTCGTCAGGCCCTGAAAGATCGGGGGTCTGGCAAGTTCATATTTAGTGAAACTGAAGTAAAGCGAAGCCGATATGGGACCGAGCATGAAGATCAAAAATCCCAGCAGCCAGGGCATGATGAAGATATACCCTTCTACAGCCTCTCTTGTTGTCGGCGACCACTTTGATCCCCTCCTCACCATCTCCGACAGGTTGACCATAACCCTCCTCTCTCCCCGTGGGCAACGCACTGCGGTTTATATGGACCGGCTGTCCTCTTCATAGGAGGACAGCCGGTTCTCGTATGCTGTTGTTTGCCTACATGCCCCACTCGGGTGGTCGCTTGGCGAAGATTTCGTTGACTGCCTTGCAGGCGTTGGCCGTAGCCTCCTCGACCGTTGCTTCGCCGCTCCAGATGACGTCCAGTTCGTTGGTGACGGCCGACCACCATTCGCCCGCGTCCGGTGTTGGGTAGTAGTTGTGGCCGCAGCATGAGAAGTCCTCTATCAGCCGCAGGACATGCTGAGGTGCGTGAGCTTCGATATACTCGGGACTCTCGATCACGCTGCGCAGGCCAGGGAGGCCCTGCCCCATGAACGCTTTCTGTCCGGGCTCGGTACCCAGGTACTTGACCAGCTCCCATGCCTCATCGGGATGCTTGCTGGTGGAGAGGATAGACCAGCCGTTGGAACCCAACTGGACGCTGCGGATACCAGTCGTGGGATGCACCGGCATGCGAGCGAAGTCCCAGTTGAATTCGGCCTTGCGCACCTCGGACTCCATCCAGGTGCCGCCGAAGTAGAGGCCTACTTTGCCGGTCAGGAAGGGATTGTCGAGGCCAGCGATGACGGCGGGAGAGGGCATCACTTTGTGCACAAAGATGAGGTCTGCCAGCCATTGGAGAGCTTCGCGAGCCTCCGGCTGGTCAAGGGTACACTCCGTTCTGGCCTCGTTTAGCACGGAACCACCGGCACCGTGGATAAAGGAGGACGACCAGTAGGGTGGATTGGCGTTTGCGCCAAGGATGCCCCACTGGTTTTCATCGGCGTTAGTCAGTTTCTTGCCGTATTCCAGCAGATCATCCCAGGTCCAATCATCCTCGGGGAAAGACAAACCTGCTTTGTCGAGAAGATCGGTGTTGACATAGAGTGCCTGACCGCCTGCGTAGAGGAGGAGCGCATAGAGCCCGCCTTGCCACTCCCATTCCAGCGAATGGTCATACCAATAAGCATCTATGTCAATGTTGTCCCGCGCGATATAGGGGCGGAGATCGACGAACATACCGCGGGCTGCGCCGGGAATGACCCAGTCCATCTGGTTGATGATGACGTCAGGGCCACCGCCCGCCGCGTACTCGGTTTGAATCTTGTCCCAGGCTTCAGGGACCCACTCATCTCTGACCTTGATATTGGGATGTTCCTGCTCGAAAGCGTCAAAGACCTTCCTGGCATGCGCTCGCCACTCCGGCCACATCTGATGATACATCGTCCGGATTTCCACCACCTCCACCGCTTTCTCTTCCGACGGCTTCTCACCGGTGGTGGGCGTGGGGAACGCCGCAGGCGCGCAAGAGGCAAGAATCGCCCCTGCTGTTGCACCAGCGGACAACCGTAGGAAACCTCTGCGGGTAAGCGCCTGTTTCTTCATGGCATCTTCCTCCTCGGCATTCGGGAAAGGCGTTTCGGCCTTCCCGCGCCTTCTGGCGAGGGCCGTCGCCCCTGCTTTTGGCGGAGTGGCGTTAATGGGCTGCGAGCGACTGCCACACGGGGATACAAGAGATGTAATATGTGCCTATCACCTCCTTTCCTCAGCCAACACCCGATCCAGCACCGCCAGAGTATAGTCGACATCGGCTACGCTGATCATGCGATGTGTGACCAGGCGAACCCGGTATGGATCTATAGCCAGAAAGCGGATGCCCCCACGAGCCATGCGTTCCACGAATTCCTGGCCGGTCCAACCCAAAGGACGTGTATTGACTATGACCATGTTGGTTTGCACCTGCTCCAGATTGACCGAGCCGGGAATTCTCCTCGCTATCCCCTCGGCCAGCCTACGGGCGTTGGCGTGGTCCTCATACAAGCGCGCTACACCCTCTTCCAGCGCGACCAGGCCGGCAGCGGCCAGGACGCCTGCCTGGCGCATGCCGCCGCCCAGAATCTTACGAGCGCGATCCGCTCGCCGGATGAACTCGCGACTGCCACACAGAACAGAACCCACTGGCGCGCTGAGGCCCTTCGATAGACAGAAACTAACCGAATCCACATGTCGGGTCAGTTCCCTCACGTCGACGCCTAGACCGACGGCAGCATTGAAAACCCGCGCGCCATCCATGTGGATGGGCAGGCCATAGCGCTGGGCCACGTCCGCCAGGCGAGCCAGGTGCTCGGGTGGCACAATGGTGCCTCCTCCCCGGTTGCTGGTGTTCTCCACACAGATGAGCCCGGTCTGCGCGGCGTGGATATCATCTATCGGACGGACAGCTCGTTCCACCTCGTCAGGATCGAGCAGGCCGTTGTGGAAGGGGATGATGTGGGTGACGCAGCCGCCGATACGACTGATGCTTCCCACTTCCCACAGGAACATGTGAGATTCGTCGCCCAGGATAACTTCCTGACCGGGCTGGGTATGTGCCATCACGGCACACAGGTTGCCCATGGTGCCGGAAGCCACGAACAGAGCGGCCTCTTTGCCCGTTTTCTCAGCAGCTACCTCCTGCAGTCGGTTGACGGTGGGGTCTTCGCCGTAGCAATCGTCCCCGACCTCAGCCTCGTACATGGCCCGGCGCATGGATTCCGTCGGCCAGGTGACGGTATCGCTGCGCAGATCCACCACACGTTGTCCGCTCCCCGCCAGCCTGCCTGCCTTCGCCGATAGGGACATCGTCGTGTCCTTCCTTTCAAACGTTCTTGCCCCGCGCCTGAACCTCCCACGTGCCAATCACCTGGTCGCCATCCATCACCCACAAGCGGTCAGCCAAATTGACCACATCGGACACGTAATTCGGCAAGATCTCCAATTTCGTTCCTAATGCCGGTGGGGCGATGCCCGAGGGCAGGTTGACGATGCCGTGCTCCTCGCATAACCATGTGACGGAAACACCAGGCAGGTCCACAAAGGGGCCGTAGCCCGGCGTGCGACTACTGACAGCATAGGTCAAAGTCTTGGAGCCGGCGTCTATGACGAACCGATCAGGGCTGGGCACGGAGACGACGGTCGTGAGGACGGAGAGCGCAATTTCCTCTCGTTGACAGACGCCAAGGTCGGCGTTGATGATGTCGTTGAAGACGTAAGCACCGGGCCGGACTTCGGTCATGCCCGTCACTTCGGTCAGAAACTGAGCCGCGGGCGTGGAGCCAACCGAGATGACCTCCACCTCAATGCCATTCTGCTGTAGGAGGTGCGCGTGTTCGACGCCAAGATCGGCTTCGGCCTGGGCAACCGCGCGGCGTTTCTCGCGATCCTGCTCTTTGTAGATGTGGCCTGCCATGATCATTAGCCCGCGGAAGCGCAGGCCGGGCATCTGCACGATCCGCCTGACAAAGTCGACCGTGGGCTGCCCCGGGGGTACACCACAGCGCCGGTAACCGGTATCGATTTCGACCAAGACATCGATCTGCTGGTCGCGGTCAGCGGCGGCCTGGCTGAGGGCAATAGCGGCTGGCAGCGTATCTATCACCGTGGAAATCTTGGCTAGGCAGGCCAGATTCAGCAAGCGCTCGAGTTTATCGGTGCCCACAATCGGATAAGCCACCAGGATATCCTGGATGCCGGCGGCCGCCATGACCTCGGCTTCCCCGAGCTTGGCGCAGGTGATCCCAATCGCGCCGGCCGCGATCTGCATGTGGGCGATGGCCGGCGTTTTGTGAGTTTTGATGTGGGGGCGCAAAGCGACGCCCGCCTGACGCGCGCGCTGTGCGGTGCGTTCGATGTTGCTGCGTAGTTTTTGAACGTCCACCAGCAACGCAGGCGTTGGAACATCCGTTTTTTGCATGAAGGGGATATCCTTTCTGGATTGGTCACTGCTGGCCGTAATACTTGCTGATCAGTCGACGTTCCAACGCTTGGTGCTGTTCGAAGAGCTGGAGCGCCTTCTGTGTGTCGCGAGAGATGATAGCTCGTACCAGGTTGACGTGGAGATCACGTTCCTCTTGCCAGGCCTCCTCGTCATAGGGCTGGTCATCTTCGGGTATCAACCCATGCGCCCGGACCTCCCCAGGCAACGTTTGCAAAAGCATCTGGAGCACCTGCACCAACAGAGGATTGCCCGTCATCTCAGCAATGGCGAGATGAATCTGGTCATGCAAGGGCCAGTGCATGTCTGTCTTGCTAAAATGTGTGAGCCACTGCTGGACGACATCTTCTAGGTGCTCCATATCTTCATCGCTGGCGTTGGCAATGGCCAGCTCAATGATGCCTTTTTCGAGGACGGTACGCGCCTGCATCAAGTGCAGGCGGTCGCTGCGTTGCATGTTGTGTGCGATAGCGTTCAACTCCATCTCCAGTGCCAGGTAGGGCTTTGGCTCTTTGACGAACGTACCCTCGCCAGGCCTCGATTCGATCAATCCCAACGTTGCCAGCGCTTGCAGGGCCTCTCGTACCGAAGAGCGTCCTACACCAAGCATATCGCTCAATTGCCGTTCGGGCGGGAGTTTATCCCCTGGCTTCAATGTGCCATTGCGGATGCGTTCCATGATCTGTTGGACGATACGATGGGCAATAGTGCTTCTCTTTAGAGGTTCGAGTGTAAGGTTGGCCATAAGGCGGGTTGCCTCCTGACTACCTGGTTTCATGATAAGCTGAAAGACTGATGGTCATACCAATTATAGGAATCTCCAAGGTCTCTGTCAAGCCCCCTCCGACTTCCGGCCTCATGTAACTTGTCTACGGTAACCTCTTGCCCATGACAGCTCGTTGCGGGGGAACCGTGTGACGTCGCCAGGAATCAGTAGCCCTCCTCGTGGTGGGAGGAACCCTTCCCCACAGTCCTCATCAGCATCAAAACCAAAGCCAAACCTACCTCGGGAACAGGAGAGAGGCATCCGACATTGACGGATCAGGAATACGCATTTACAATACCGCCGCGGGAGATCGTCCAGAAATAGGGTAACGTTTTGCCCCTCGCGAGACGGTTTGGAGGGTGGGGGCCTGACGCGAGCCACTCCCCTCTGGCAGCGATTTCCCAATCTCATTGGCCCAACGGAGCGAACACTGATGGCCCAACTGCGTATCCGACCGGGTAACCCGCTGCGCGGGCGGCTACGTGTACCCGGTGACAAATCCATCTCCAACCGATTCCTCATGCTGGCCGCGCTGGCCGAGGGAGAATCCCGGGCCCGCGGCTGGCTGGCTTCTGACGATACACTGGCAACCCTGCGCTGCATGGTCGCCCTGGGAGCGGAGATCGAGCGCCCGGAGGAGGACGAGGTGGTCGTGTGGGGAGGCGGGCTGCACTCCCTGCGAGAGCCCACCGACATCCTCTACTGCGAGTCCTCGGGCACGACCATGCGGCTCCTGTCCGGGCTGGTGTCCGGGCAGCCGTTCACGACCATCCTTCACGGCTCGGAGCAGCTGCGCCGCCGCCCGATGAAGCGCGTGGTCACCCCCTTACGACAGATGGGCGCCACCATCCTGGGGCGGGACGATGGCAACTTCCCCCCGCTGGCGATCCACGGCGGCGACCTGTCGGCGATCGAATACGAGCTGCCGGTCGCCTCCGCCCAGGCGAAATCCGCCATCCTGCTGGCCGGGCTGTTCGCGGGCGGCACCACGACGGTACGCGAGCCCGCCCCCAGCCGGGATCACACCGAGCGCATGCTGCAGGCCATGGGCGTGTTCATCGCCCGGGACGGACAGTCCGTGCGGGTCACACCCCCCACCACGCCGCTGGCGCCGCTGACGATGGACGTCCCCGGCGACATCTCCTCGGCCGCCTTCCTGATCGCGGCGGCGCTGCTGGTCCCCGGCTCCGACATCACCCTGGAGAACGTCGGGGTGAACCCCACCCGGGCGGGGCTGCTGGAGGTCCTACCCGCCATGGGCGCCGGGGTGGAGCGACTGGATGAGCGGATGTCCGGCGGGGGAGAGCCCGTCGCGGACCTGCGTGTGCGCGCCGCCGAAGGTATGGAGGGCGTCACCGTCGAGGGCGAGCGGGTGCCCCGCATGATCGACGAGTTCCCCATCCTGGCCGTGCTGGCCACCCAGGCGGAGGGAGAGACCATCGTCCGGGGCGCGTCCGAGCTGCGGGTGAAGGAGTCGGACCGGGTGGCCACGGTCGTGGAGGAGCTGCGCAAGATGGGGGCGCAGATCGACCCGGCCGAGGACGGGTTCACCGTGCGAGGCCCCACCCCGCTTCAGGGCGCCACGGTAGACGCACACGAGGATCACCGGCTGGCGATGGCCCTGGCGGTGGCCGGGCTCATCGCCGAGGGGGAGACGGTGATCGAGGGGGCGGAGTGCATCGACAAATCGTTCCCGCAGTTCCCCGAATGCCTGGCCGCCCTGGGCGCCAGCGTGGTCGGGTGAGCCACACGTGACGGGCGCCATGGGAGGCACGATGATCGACGGACGCACACGGCTGGTCGGCGTCATAGGCTGGCCGGTGGAGCACTCCCTCAGCCCCCCCATGCAGAACGCGGCGTTCCAGGCGCTGGGGCTGAACTGGTGCTATGTGCCGCTGCCCGTCCCGCCGGATCAGATCGCGGCGGCGCTCCGGGGGTTGCGAGCCCTGGGCTTCGCCGGCGCCAACGTGACCGTGCCCCACAAACAGGCGGTCATCCCCCACCTGGCCGATCAAACGGACGCGGCGCGGGCGATCGGCGCGGTGAACACCATCTGGGTCGAGGAGGACGGAACGCTCCACGGGGATAACACGGACGCCCACGGGTTCCTGGCCGCCCTGCACGAGGTCGATTTCGCCATTCAGGGCTCGCACGCGGCCATCCTGGGCGCAGGCGGATCCGCCCGGGCCGTGGCCTATGCGCTGGGATCCGCCGGAGCCGAGCGGGTAGGCCTGTGGAACCGCACGCCGGAGCAGGCAGAGGCCATCGCCCGGGACATGGGCGCCCTCTTCCCCCAGACGAGGTACGAGGCTCACCGCCTCCCCGACGATCTACACCTGATCCGGGAACCCACACACCTCATCGTCAACTGCACGCCAGTGGGGATGTGGCCGCACACGGACGCATGTCCATGGCCGGAGGATCTGCCCCTCCCACGCCAGTGTCTGGTCATGGATCTGATCTACCGTCCGGAGGAGACCCGGCTGCTGGCCCGGGCGAGGGAGGCCGGCTGCACGACGCTCAACGGGATCGGCATGCTGGTCCACCAGGGGGCCGCCTCCTTCCGCCGCTGGACGGGCATCGAGCCGTCCACGGAGGTCATGACCCGGGCGCTGCTCGCCGCCCTGCGGCGATCCGCTCGAGAGTAGCATGTCTCAGGCCAACGACCTGTCCCCCGATCCCAAGCGAGCCGTGGCCTCCGGCTACGACCGCATCGCGGAGCGCTACCTGCGCTGGATCCGGGAGCGCCCCGCCGCGGCCCGGCAGCGATACCTGGAGATGCTGATGAGCCGGGTGCCCGCCGGAGGCCGCGTGCTGGACCTGGGTTGCGGCGCCGGCGATCCCATGACCCGGATGCTGGCGCAGCGGTACGACGTGGTGGGCGTGGATATCTCCCCCCAACAGCTCACGCTGGCCCGCCAGCGGGTTCCGACCGCCCATCTGGTGCGCGGGGACATCGCACGGCCCTGTTTCCCCGCCTCCGCCTTCGACGCCGTCACCGCCTTCTACGCGATCATCCACGTGCCCCGCGCGGAACACGCCGGGCTGCTGGCGGACATCCTTCGCATCCTGCGTCCCGGGGGGATCTTCCTGGGCACCATGGGGGCCCATGACCTGGCAGATTGCTATGAAGCGGATTGGCTCGGAGCGCCCACCTTCTTCAGCCACTTCGACGGCGAGACAAACCGACGCCTGGTGGAGGCGGCCGGATTCCGGATCGAGGTCGCCCAGATCGAAGGGGAGATGGAGGACGAAGATTATGTCGAATTCCTGTGGATCATGGCCCGAAAGCCGACGGAGCCCTAGCGAAAGCGCCCTATCCGCAGGGGACAACACACAACATATAGAGGTCTCCCACTGCACTAACCACAAGATAGCAGGCAGGCGATCCGCCCTATGCGCCGGCCGGCCCGACCCGATGAGTCCCCCTCCCGGTGGTCCGCTTCCATCGCTCTCCTGATGCGCCATGAAGGCCCTCGCCGCCCACCCCTTGCTCCGCCCGTATCGCGCACTGGCCGCCCGGCTGAACGCCAGGATCGCTCACTGGCGCTACGACGCCCGGGGCAGCCGGCGGGACCTGCGCCTGGATTTCCTGCGCGGCCTCTGCCTGGCCGTGATGGTCATCGACCATCTATGGCCCTCCGCGCTGCATCTGGTCACCAAGGAGTTCATCGGCACGGTGACCGGGGCGGAGGGATTCGTTTTCATCTCCGGCCTGGTGGCGGGGATCGTCTACACCCGCCGACTGCGGGAGCGGGGATGGAGGATGGTCATCCTCCGGCTGTGGCGACGCGCCGGGCAACTCTACCTGGCCCACCAGGGGTTCCTGTTGCTCTTCCTGGTCTACCTGACCGTGGCGGGGTTCTGGTCCCCGCGAGAGATGGGAACGCTGAGGACGGCCATCTGGGACCTCGTCACCTTGCGCTACCAGCCGGCCCTGTTCGACGTGCTCCCCATGTACATCGCCTTTCTGTTGGTCACGCCAGCCGTCCTGTGGCTGCTGGCCTCCGGCCGCGTCGTGTGGGTCGTGGCGGCCTCCGTCGCCGTTTACCTGTACCAGCTCCTGCACCCTTACGCGCTCTCCCTCCCCATCCTCCTGGGCGAGCGCGGCTCCGATCCCGTCTTCCCGTTCGCATCCTGGCAGCTCCTGTTCTTCCTGGGGCTGACCGCCGGCCACCACCGGGATCGGATCGGCTGGTGGTGGGCGAGGACGCCGCGCTGGCCGTTCTACGGGCTCCTGTTCGGCGCCTTCGCCGTCTTCTTCGTCTACCGACAACTGCTCAACGTGGGCTACCTGTACCTGGACCGCCCCACCTACCGCCTCTGGTTCGACAAGAGCCTGCTGGGGCCCGGGCGGGTCGCCAACTTCCTGGTGGTCTTCCTGGTGGCGTTCCTGACGCTGGATCGCCTGTGGGGGCCGCTGGCCCGAACGGTGGGCCGCGTGCTGATCCCGCTGGGCCAACATTCGCTCTACGTGTACCTCATGCACATCATCCTGACCTATGTGGCGCTGAACATCCCCCGGGCATGGGTACCCCCGATCGGGCGGAGCGCGCTGGAGATCGGGGCCGTGCTCCTGCTGTGGATGATGGTGCGGCGGCGCTTCCTTTTCAGGCTGGTGCCGCGGTGATATACTGGTGGGAAGCGTAAAGAGTAAAACGTAAATGGGGAAGGAACATGCTGCGCTTTTTGACGGCCGGGGAGTCCCATGGGCCATACCTGACGGCGATCCTGGAGGGCATGCCAGCGGGGCTCCCCCTCTCGCCGGACGACATCAACCGTGATATGGCGCGCCGTCAGAAGGGGTACGGCTCCGGCGGCCGCATGAAGATCGAAAAGGACGCGGTGGAGCTCGCCGCGGGAGTGATGAACGGACACACCACCGGCGGCCCCATCTCCTTCCGCATCGTCAACCGGGACTACGCCCAGTGGCGGGATCGGGACGTCCCGCCCATGACCGTGCCGCGGCCGGGGCACGCCGACCTCACCGGGGCCATCAAGTACGGGTATCGGGAGCTGCGACTGGCGCTGGAGCGGGCCAGCGCCCGGGAGACGGCCGCACGGGTGGCGGTGGGCGCGGCCTGCCGTCGGCTGCTGGCCGAGTTCGGCATCGTCGTCGGTTCATACACCCTCGAGATCGGCGGGGTGGACGCCAGGCCGCCGGAGGACATGCCGTATCCGGAGCGGTTCGCCGCCGCCGAGGGGAACGACGTGCGGGTGGCCAACCCGGACCGGGTGGAGGCCGTGCGCGAGCGCATCCGCCGGGCCATGGAGGAGCGGGACACGTTGGGTGGCGTGATCGAGGTGGTGGCGTTGCACGTGCCGCCGGGGCTGGGCTCCCACGTGCAGTGGGACCGGCGGCTGGACGCCCGGCTGGCCTGGGCGCTGATGTCCGTGCCCGCCATGAAGGGGGTGGAGATCGGCCCGGCGTTCGAGAACGCGCGACGGCCGGGCACGCAGGTACACGACGAGATCTTCCTGGAGGACGGCCGGCTGGTGCGACGGACCAACCGCGCCGGCGGGTTCGAGGGGGGGATCACCACCGGCGAGCCCATCATCGCCCGCGTGGCCATGAAGCCCATCGCCACCACGCTGAACCCGCTGCGGTCGGTGGACCTGGCCGCCGGGGAGCCGGCCACGACGAGCTACGAGCGGTCGGACTTCTGCGCGGTGCCGAGGGCCGGCGTGGTATTGGAGGCCATGGCCTGCTTCGCGCTGACCGACGCGCTGATCGAGAAGCTGGGGGGGGATAGCGTCGAGGAGATGCGGCCCCGCTTCCGGGCGTTGCGCCGGGCCCGGCTGGATGACCTGGCCATGGACGGCGAGCCGTGGCGGTTTGGGTACACGCCCCTGGAGTAGCCGATAGCCAATAGCCGGTAGCCGATAGCGGATTGCTTCGTTATCCCTGAGAAACGCCGTCTAAGCTGTTGTGAAGCCTCCAAGATACCAAAGAACTTGGCTTTTGGTAGGGGCACGGCGGCCCTCATGGGTGTTGCCGGGGCAGGGGCGATTCATGAATCGTCCCTGCCCATCTGAAACGCCTCCACCACCGGCCCCAGCAGCTCCTCGTCCGGCTCCCGGCCTGTGGCCTGGCATGCGCTGAGATAGTCGTTAAGTAAGTTTCCGATGAGCCCGGCAAAGGCCTCGGGCAGGCGGCGGAAGAAGGGCGCTAACACACGCACGCCTTCCCCGAAAGCCTCCATGGCTTCGGCGTAACGCTCCACCCCCCGGAGAACCGAGCCGTGAGCCCCCAGGCTCCTGGCCAGATCCGGCAGAAAGGCGTCCGGATTCCCTCGAGCCAGCTCCCGATACACACCCACCGCCTCCTCCGTCGCTCCCAACGCCTCCTCTCGCCGCCCCAGCGCGGAAAGAGTATAGCCCAGCATATTTGAGACCATGGCTTGCTCCGCCTCGTCAGCCGCGATCCTCTTCCACGCCCGATACACCCTCTCCTCCCAGGGCCGCAGGGCCAGAGTGCGATCAGGAGGGGGCAACGCCCGGTGCAACGCCCGCAGCCAGGCTCGCACCTCTTCGCGAGGCAGGTCGGAGGCGCGGGCCAGCAGCAAGTCCAGGTTAGCCTGCTGGGCCGTCAGTCGAGCAGCAGTCTCCGAGGTCTCCGGCGACAGGGATCGCAGCCAGCGAGTCCAGGCGGGCAGGAGCACGGCCAGGCAGTCGCGACGCGCGGCCTCGCCCAGAGGCCAGTGCCGGCGGGCATACTCGGCCACGGTGGCGTGCCAGGCCCAGACCTGACGGGCCGGATCGAAGTCGGCCACCGCGGCGGCCCGCAGGGTCTCCAGGGCGCGAGCCGCGACAGGTTCTTCCTCGGCGGCCGCGGCCCGCAGGGGGCCTTCGGGAGCATGCCCGGCCGGAAACAACGCCAGGGCCTGCCAGGCGCGACGCCCGGCTTCTCCCATCCGCTCCGCACACCAGGCGTACACCACGTCCAACTGCGCCTGATAATCCCCCCGACGATCGCGCACCTCTTTCAGAAGAGCTTCCATATCCCGGCGCCGGGCCTGGGCCACCAGCAGGCGCAGCAACTCGGGGTGCCCACCGGCAGCCTCGGCCAGGGTCTGCGCCTGGGAGCGATCCAGAGGAATCCTCCACTGCCGGGCCAGCGCCAGGATGTAGTCCACGGCGGCCTCCAGATCCAGACCCTCGTGCAACGGGATCGGGCGGGCCGTGGGGAGGCCCTCCAGCGCCGCGTCCGGGGGCCGCAAGGTGACCAGGGCAGCACTCCCCTCCCCCAGATGTTCCAAGATCCCGGCCAGGATCTTACGCTCTTCAGAAGGCAAGGCCTCCAGGGCGTCCAACACCAGCAGGATGGGCCGGGCCATGGTCTCGGGCAGCAGATCATCCTCTCGTTCCAGGCCCAAAGCGGCAGCCAGAGCTGTCAGCAAATCATGAGCGGTGGCGCCTTCGGTCGCTTCCGCGTAAGCCACGCCGCCGGGGTAGCGCCACACATTCCGATGGGCCGCCTCCAGCGCCAGGGTGGTCTTGCCGATGCCCGGCGGGCCGGAGATCAGCACCACCGGGGCCAAGCTGCGCCGCTCCCCCAGCGCACGAGCGATGTGCACCAGGTCCACCCCGCGACCAAAGAAACCCACGCCGCCCCGGGAAGGAAGGTTGCCCCCAGGTCGGCCGTCCTCCACCACCGGCTCGCCATGCGTCAGATCGGGGAAGCACAGATCGCCATCGCCCACCAGCACGGCGTCGTGGGTGCTCAGATGGCGATTGGCCCGCGTCACGGCCTCGGCCAGGGGGTAGCCATCGGTCAGGTCGGCATACAAAGTGCGGGCGAAGGCGATGGCTTCACGATCATACACGGGGCGAGGATGCCCCACGGCGGCGCGGGCCAGGCCGCGATCCACCAGGGTCTGCGCCACAGAGTGGGCGTGGGCCGCGCTCTCGCAGGCGTTGAGCACCACCAGATCCAGGGGGCGAGGCAGGGACAGATCTCCCAACAGGGCAGCCACAGTGACCGGAGCGCTCTGCCCATACTCGTCCTCCAGCAGCAGTCCATTGGCCCAGGCGTGGCCGCTAAAGTGCAAGACATGAGGGAAGAGTTCCTGGGTTGCCCGGCGCGGAGAAAGATGGCGGCGCAAGGCGTCCAAAGTGGGCGGGGTTAGGCGAGCCAGCAGGATGGGAGCCTGCGCGTCGCGCACGGCCCGGGCCAGGCGCTGCCACTCGTCTCGCAAGTCTAAGGGCTGGGGCGGGCGATCGGGGTTGCGCAGATCATACACCGGCGCGGCTACCAGGGCCAGGATGCGCAGCATGCGGGCCGGGTTCTGCTCCTGGCGCCGCGCCCGCTGAGCCGCCAGCAGCACAACGTTATGGGAGCCGGTGACCCACACACCGCCCTGGATATCACCCTGGATGTAGGTATCACGGTTTCTATCCATCAGGACGCTCCTTACGACCTTCGCCTGCCCCATTTTACTACGACAGCGATCATCGTTGCAACGGCGGCTTCAACATGCATGCCCAATAACAGAACCCCGACTCCGCCAGGGAGCCGGGGCTCCGGATATCTGCTTTTCCGCGATCATCGACGACAAGACGCCGAGGATGCGGCAAAGCCCTCTTTATTTTCCTTTCTCCTCAGCGTCCTCTGCGACCCTGCGGTGAGATTGGGTAATCACCGCCGCGCTCGACTTGCTAAGATGAACGAATCAGGCTACATTAGATACGATATGAGATATGGATATGCTGGGCGATGTGTGCATCCTGGACACGCGAGGAGGAAAGGAATCATGCAATACCGTCACTTCGGCAAGCTGGACTGGAGGCCTTCAGCACTGGGATTCGGCGCCATGCGCCTCCCGACGACGGACCCCGAAGACCGCTCGAAGATCGATGACCCTCAGGCCACGCGCATGATCCGCTACGCCATCGACCACGGGGTCAACTATATCGATACCGCCTATCCCTACCACGACGGCGAGTCGGAGCGGTTCCTCGGGCGGGCGCTCCAGGACGGCTACCGGGAGAAAGTCCACCTGGCGACGAAGCTGCCGATGTGGGCCATCGAGACGACGGCGGACGCCGACCGCATCCTGGACGAGCAACTGGAGAAGCTGCAGACGGATCACATCGACTTCTATCTCTTCCACGGGCTGCGCCGGGCGCGATGGGAGCTCATCCAGCGGCTGGATTTGATAAGCTGGGCCGAGAAGGTCCGGGCCCAGGGCAAGATCCGCTATCTGGGCTTCTCGTTCCACGACACCTTTGACGTGTTCAAGGAGATCATCGACGGCTACGACGGCTGGACCTTCTGCCAGATCCAGTACAACTACATGGACATCGAGAACCAGGCGGGTATGCAGGGATTGCAGTATGCCGCCTCCAAGGGGCTGGCCGTGGTCGTCATGGAGCCTCTACTCGGCGGCAGGTTGGTGAATCCGCCGGATGCGGTGCAGGCGGTATGGGACGAGGCCCCCGTGGTGCGAACGCCTCAGGAATGGGCTCTGCTCTGGCTGTGGAACCAGCCGGAGGTCTCCGTGGTGCTGAGCGGCATGAGCACCATGGCGCACGTGATCGAGAACGTGGCGGTAGCCGGGTGGTCGGGCGTGGGCAAACTATCGGAGGAGGAATTGGCCCTGGTAGATCGCGTAAGGTCTACATACCAGGAGCTGTGCCCGATCCCGTGCACCAAATGCGAATATTGCCTGCCGTGTACGGTGGAGTTGAACATCCCCCGCCTGTTCGAGATCCTGAACCAGGGCGCCATGTTCGACCGCCTGGAGGAGGCCCGCCGGCACTATCAGCGCCTCTCGCCGGAGGAGCAGGCCGAGGCGTGCATCCAGTGCCAGGAGTGCGAGGCGAAGTGTCCCCAGTCGATCCCCATCAGCGAGTGGATGGTGCACGTCCACGCCATCCTGGGGGAGGGCGAGGACCTGGCCGCCCACGTGGCCGAGATGAACGGTCGAGCCTTGAGCGGGTGAAGCCTCCCGATCATTCCGTAGCCTGGCGAGGGCCATTCCGTGAATTGCCCTCGCCAATTGTTATCCTCGGGGGACGACGAATGGGCAGCGAGGATTCCTCTCGCCTCTACCTGCCTGATTGGAACTCTGGCCTGTGGACTCCGGCCCCACAGAGCGGGTGAAGGACAGCGGGGAGCTTTGAGGGCTGCGCCCCTCACTGCCTCGCCCGGCGCGGAATTTCCACCATTTTGGCTACACGATCGCCCAAGGCGTGCCCTCTTCGCTGGCGGCCGGGATTTGTTGTATAATGGTGCTCGCCCGCCGCCTTTCGACGAGAAGATGGGAACGACGAAAATCATGGTGTGGTAGGGCAGTGGGAGGCCCGGTTTCCATACCTGCCCGAGAAAACACGACAGAGATGGCTACGGAAAGCGCCTCTCGCGGCAGTGTGAAAGACGTGATACGATAGGGCAAGCTCCCACACCGACCTGCTGTCCGAAACAACGGTAGAGGGCTCACGATCATGGACGAGGATCGAAATATTATCCTGACCGGCTTCATGGGTACGGGAAAGACGACCATCGGGCGGCTGATGGCCCAGCGGCTGCGCCGCGAGTTCGTGGATATGGACGCGGTCATCGAGGAACGCACCGGCATGAGCATCCCGCAGATCTTCCAGGAGCAGGGAGAGGAGGCATTTCGCCGCCTGGAAAGCGAACTCTGCCGGGAGCTGGCGGCCCGCTCCGGGCTGGTCATCGCCACTGGCGGCGGCGCGCTGGTCAACGCCGAGAATCGCGCCACCCTGGGCGCCACCGGCGATATCATCTGCCTGCGCGCCTCCCCGGACGTCATCATGGCCCGCGTGGGAGCCAGCACGAACCGCCCCAAGCTGGACGGCACCGACCGGCGGGCGCGCATCGAGGCGTTGCTGGATGAGCGCGCGGCCGCATACGATGCCATCCGGTTGCAACTGGACACCAGCGAACTCTCTCAGGCCGAGGCGGTGGAGCGCGCCCTGGCGCTAGTCTGGGGACTGACGGAAGCCCGCCGCCTGCCCGTCCAGGCACCGGGCGGATACATGTACGATATCGTCCTGGGAGAGGGCGTGCTGGACCGGGCCGGGGAGCTACTGGCCCGACGGCTCACATCCGGCCTCGCCGCCGTCGTCACCAACCCGGACGTCGGCAAACACTGGGCGGAGCCGCTGATCAAGGCGCTGAGAGAGGCCGACTTCCATCCCATCGTGATCGAGATCCCGGAGGGCGAGGTCCACAAGACGCTGGACACCGTTCGCTCCGTGTACGAGCGCCTGGTGGAGGCTGGCCTCGATCGCCGTAGCCCGATCATCGCCCTGGGCGGCGGCGTGGTGGGCGACATCGCCGGATTCGCCGCCGCGACCTACCTGCGCGGCGTGCCCTTTGTCCAGATCCCCACGACGCTGCTCAGCATGGTGGACGCCTCCGTCGGCGGGAAGGTCGGCGTAGATCTTCCCCAGGGCAAGAACCTGGTCGGCGCCTTCAAGCAGCCGGAGATGGTGCTGATCGACCCGCTGACGCTGCGCACGCTGCCGGCCGAGGAGTTCCGCGCCGGGTTGGCCGAGATCGTCAAGCACGGCGTCATCGGCTCACCGGAGCTGTTCCGCCAGCTCGAAGGGCGCGGGCCCGCCACCCTCACATCCCTGATCGCCGACGCCGTGCGGGTGAAGATCGAGGTCGTGGAGGAGGACCCGTTCGAGCGAGGGCGGCGCGCCGTACTCAACCTGGGACACACCTTCGGCCACGCGCTGGAGAGGCTGTCCAACTACCAGATGCGCCACGGCGAGGCGGTGAGCGTAGGGATGGTGGCGGCGGCCCATCTGTCCGCCATCCTGGGGCGCTGCGAGCCCGCGCTGGTGAACCGACTGACGCATCTGCTGAGGCGACTCGACCTGCCCGTTCAGATCCACGGGCACACGGCGGAAGCGCTCTATCAGGCGATGGGGACGGACAAGAAACGCGCCCGAGGACGCTTACGGTTCGTCATCCCCGAGGATATCGGGCGGGTCACCGTCACCGATGAGGCCACGCGAGAACAAGTGCTGGAGGCCTGGCGAGTCGTCGGAGCCGCCTGAACGCATCACCTGCAGCGGCCTTGATGAAGGCTAACGCCACCGGAGGGGCCGGACGACGGACCGCCACGATGCCCCCGCCAGCCGTGACGATAGGCGGAATGATGTCCGCCATCGGCCCCCAGCCCATACACCGTCCCAGCAGGAAAGGCCATCAACCCACCCTCCCTGATGAACGCCCCCGCTCGAGCGATGACCTCGGGCTCGGGGCGTTCGGAATGCACCCGGAGGACCTTGCGCCCCTTTCGCCATTGCGTCTCTTGCTTATCCCGTGTTCTTCAGACCGGCGGCGATCCCCACGATGCTCAGACGCAGTGGGTCCATGATCCTCTCTCGCTCCTCGCTTCCCTCCGGGAGAGCACGCAGGCGGCGCAACAACCTCACCTGAATCAGATTAAGGGGGTCAACGTACGGGTTGCGTAGCTGGATCGCTCGCTTCAACACCGGCTCGTTGTCCAGCAATGCTCGCTGTCTCGTCACGGCCAGCAACACATCCCGCGTGCGGGCATGCTCGGCAGCGATTCGATCGAAGATGCGTCGTCGCAGCTCGTGATCGGCCACCAGCTCCGCGTAGCGGGCCGCGATAGCCATATCGGCTTTGCATAACGCCATTTGGGCATTATCCACTACAGCCCGGAAGAAATACCAGTCCTGATACAAAGTCTGCAGCGTCTGCAGACCGTCGGTGTGCTCCCGAATATAGCGAGAAAAGGCCGTGCCCAGGCCATACCACCCCGGCAGAGTGTGACGGCTCTGCATCCAGGCGAAGACCCAGGGGATCGCTCGCAAGTTCTCGAAATGCTCCGTGGCGGCACGTCGTGCTGGCCGAGACCCTATAGTCAGACCGGTGATCACATCGATGGGCGTAGCCTGGTGGAAGTAATCCAGAAAGCCTGGAGTCTCGTATACCAGATCACGATAAGCATCATAAGCGATATCGGAGAGGGCTTCCATGATCCTCTCCCGTTCCGAAGAGTTGGCCTCTGATTGGATGACGCTGATCTTGAGCACGGCGCCGATCACCTGTTCCAGATACCGCTGTGCGATGGTCGGATGGGCGAAGTGTTCAAAGATCACCTCCCCCTGTTCAGTGAGGCGGATACGCCCATTCACCGTGCCCGGTGGCAATCCCAGAATCGCTCGACGGGTCGGCCCGCCACCGCGGCCGACCGCGCCGCCTCGACCGTGGAAGAACGTCAACTGAACTCCGTGTCGCCGCGCCACAGCCGCCAACGCCCGCTGCGTACGATATAGGGCCCAATTAGCAGCCAGATAGCCGCCATCCTTCGTGCTATCGGAATAACCCAATTGGACCAATTGATGATCCCCCTGGGCGCGTAAATGCGCCCGATAAGCGCGGACATGGAATACCGCGTTTAAGACCTCCGGAGCTCGCTCCAGATCGGCGATGGTTTCGAACAGGGGCGCTACGTTCAATCCTGTGAATCCCGCCTGCGGACGATAGAACCCGCTCATTCCCGCCAGCCACAGCACCTCCAATATATCACTGGGGCCATGAGCCATACTGACCAGGTAATAGCCGATGGCATGCGGGTCCTCTTCAGAGACACTCCGGAGCAGCCGGAATAAATTCAACGCCTCCCTCGTCAGATCAGACAGGCGCATCGGATCAATGATTGGAAACGTGCTCGTATCCAGCAACCGGCCTAACAGCTCGGTCTTCTCCGCTTCAGAGAGTCTCGTGTAGTCCGAGGTGATGCCACTATGGGAGAGTAATTCGGCCACCACGGCTTCGTGCTCAGCGCTGTGCTGACGGATATCCAGGCGCGCCGTGTGCAGGCCAAACGTTTCCACCTGATACTGGAAGGGGATCAGGCGTTCTTCTACCAATAGCGAGCCTCCAGCCCATTGCAAGCTCTCGATCACCCGTCTCAGGTCTATGATGAGTTGGGAACTATCGCGATAGGCGGGCAGGGGCCATTCGGCTTCGTCGGTCAGCTTGGGGAACCATTCCAGGAATTCCCGCTCACCCAACTGGTAGGCAATGAAGCTCAAAGCCTGACGATAAGGCTCATCGGAGTGATGTTTGGCCAAGACCTGGGCCAGGGACGGCACGCGCGTGCTCTGCTCGGCCAAGAAATGCTGTAACTCCGGCGTCGCTGAGATGCGAGATACAGCCAAGCTCAACTCGCGGAAGAGGTGAAGCACCTGCTTGCGATGGAGCTGTCGAGCCAGGGTCTGGTGAAGGCGGAACGTCTCAGAAGTGACCGCCGTTGTCACATACGGGTTGCCATCCCGATCCCCGCCGATCCAGGATCCGAAGCGAAAGAAGGCCGGCACGTGGAAGGGATAATCTGGATAGGCTTGAGCCAAAGCCCGTCGAAGGGAACGATAGATCCCGGGTATCACATCAAATAGGGTCTCGGAGAAGTACCAGAGGCCATTACGCACCTCGTCAAGCACCGAGGGACGACGCGCCCGCACCTCGTCTGTAAGCCATAACAGCGCGATATGGGTCCGCAGATGAGCCAAGAGCTGTTCTCGTTCCCGAGGCAACAGATCGCAATAGTGTAGCTGATCGAGGGCCATGCTGATAGCCCGTAGCTTCTCCAACACCCTACGACGCTTTGACTCGGTGGGATGGGCTGTGAAAACCAATTCAATGGAAAGTCGATTGAGCAGATCCTGCATCTCCTCCGGCGTCACACCTTGGGCCCGAAGCTCGTGGATGGCCTCGGCAATGGAGTCCACCAATGGATGCGGGCCAGCCTCCCGCTCACGCGCCCGCAACACGCGTATCCGATGATGCTCCTCGGCCAGGTTGATCAGATGGAAATAAGTGGTGAAAGCCTTTAGGACCGGCGAAACCTCTTCCTCCGGCAATCCCTCACAAGACGTGACAAGTCTGTCAAATACCCCTGATGCGCCGGTCCTGCGCCATTCCTTGGCCTGATCCAAGATACGCGTCACCAGATCGAAGACCGGCCTGCCTTCCCACTCCTGGATAGTTCTGTCCAAGAGGCCGCTCAGGAGATCAATATCCCAGCTCAGGAGATCATGCGTGCTCATCCCTCATGCATCCTCATTCTTCTTCCCGATCCCCCTTCCAGATTATCCAACACGAGGACCAATCGATAGGCCATGATCGCCCCTTTCCATGGCCATCCTACAACCAATCCAGCAGATCGAAAACCGAATCGACCACCAAATCCGCGCTTTCAAGATCATCTTTCTGTCCAAATCCCGACAGGACGCCGATGGCCAGCGCCCCCGCGGCCTGCGCCGCGGCGATGTCCACCGCGGTGTCCCCCACCACCGCACAACGCTCCACCTCTACGCCCAACTCCTGCGCGGCGTGGAGGATCGGGCCTGGATGCGGCTTCAGGCGCGGGTAGTTATCCCGCGCCACGATCACCTCCACGCACTCCTCCAGCCCGTTCTGCCGGACGAACTCCTGCGCCTCCGCCAGCCGGCGGGTGGTCACGATCCCCACCCGGTAACGCTCGCCCAGCTGGCGAATCGCCTCCACCGCGCCCGGGACCGGCACGAACGCCTCCGCCGAGGGATACCCCAGCACACGGTGCAACCGCTCGATCCAGTCCAGCGCCCGCTCATCCATCGACCGCTGATCCAGGAGGGCGATGACCATGCTGATCGGCCCCTCCAGTCGGGCCAGCCACCAACGCACCACCCGCTCCGGGTCCAGCGCCGGGATCACCCGTTTCAGCGGGGCAATCCGCATCGCCCACACCCGAACCAGCTCCTCATCCGTCTCCACCAACGTGCCATCCAGGTCGAACAGCAACGCCTCGACCGCCCGGCCGCGCAGCAGGCCGCGCCATCGCGTCTCCAGATCCGGGGGCGAGGGCAGCGGCTCAAAGGGCTCCTGGTCAAGTAGCTTGGCCACCACATACCCGGTGATCACCCGCAGGGAGGCGATGGTGGGAGAGGCCAGCAGGATCCCCAGCACCCCGGCCACACGGGCCCCCGCGATCAAGCCGACGAACACCACCAGCGGATGGAGCCGAACGCGCCGCCCCACGAAGCGCGGGATCAGGATCACGCCGTCCAGCTGGAAGACGGCGATGAACAAAGCGGCGACCAGAACGGCAAACCACAGATTGCTCAAAGGGAGATAGCTCGATCCCTGGAAATAGGCCACCAGGACGGTCAAGACGCCGGCCACCGTGGGCCCAATGGAGGGGATCAGCTCCATGGCGCCAGCCAACATGCCGAAGGCCACCGCGTTGGGCATCCCGATGATCGAGAGCGCCACGGACAGGAAAGTCCCCACGATGATGCCGACGGTGAGCTGCCCGCGCACAAACGCATCCCAGATGTGCGCCAGCTCCTGCGCCAGACGCACCATCTCGCCGCGATAGGCCACCGGGATGTGATCGACAATGTAGCCGATGATGATGGAATGATCCTTGACCAGCCAGAAGGAGACGACGAGCACGAAGACCAGCCACAGAAGGCCGGACGCCACCCCGAAGACCAGCGTCAGCGCGCTGGTGGCGAACGGCGAGAGGACGGCCTGCAACGCGCCGCTGAGCTGATCGTAGAGGGAGGACAGCTCGATCTGGATGCCAGGGAACAGCACCAGCGGCTGCTGCATCCGCTGGCCCATCTCCTGCGTCAGATCGGCCAGCGTGCCCACCAGCGCGCGCACCAGGCCGACCACCCGGGGCGTCAGCAGGGCGGGCGCCAGGATCAACAGCACCAGGAAGGCCACATACACGCCGATCACCACGGCCGTGCGCGGCCAGCCGGTACGCCGAACGAGCCAACGGACGGGGATGTTCAGGAAATAAGCGAGGATGATCCCGACCACCAGCGGACCGATGATCTCGCCGAACTTGGAGATCATCCAGGCCATGGCCGCCAGGCCGCTGATGACGACGATCTGTTTGGTGAGCGGACTCCACCGGGGTGACATGGGCTAACAGGGTGATAGAGAATCAGGCAGCGACTCAGGACACAGATCGTGGAGACGCGGGGGGATCGCGCCTGCAGGGCGACGATGAGTCATGGGCGCCTCCAGGCCGCTCTCGCACCCGGCCGAACGGGAGCGCCAGCACGGGTGCCGACATCGCTATGGGAATTCACATTCGCGGATCCAAAGCTCATATCCGGCCGCGAACCGGACCCGGCCGATCGACGGCGACAGCTTTCCCGCTGTCGCCGCCGTAAAACCCGACACCAGGCCGAGCATCCACGCCCGGCCCGACCTCACTCCACGAACCCGATCATCGAGGGAGGCCAATAGGAAAGCCAGGCACGCCCAACGATGTCCTCGATGCGCACCGGGCCGAACACCCGCGAATCGTTGGACGCCGCCCGGTTATCGCCCAACACGAACACGCTGAGCGGCGGGATCACCCGCGGCTCGTAATTCTCCGTAGACCGATACGTGACATACGGCTCGTCCAGCGGCTTGCCGTTGATATACACCACACCATCGCGGATCTCCACCGTCTCCCCCGGCAAGCCGATCACCCGCTTGATCAGCAGCTCACGGCTGTGTCCCGGCAGGTGCAGCACGACGACGTCGCCGCGTCGCGGGGAGTGGAGGCGATAGGAGATCTTCTCCACGACCAGACGCTGATCGGTGTGGAGATTGGGCTCCATGCTCTGCCCATAGACGCGCGTCGCCTGCGCCAGGAAGAGTTGAATCACCAACGCGATCAGGATGGCCGGGATGACGGTCTCCATCACCTCCCGAAACGCGCCCCACAGACGGCCACCGCACCCGGGTCGCGACGATGGCTGCGCTGTCGACGACGTAGCCTGCATGTTTTCCGTTCCGCTCATAGATGACCTCAATGCACTCAGATTTTCCACCATGTGGAGGAAAGGCAGCAGCCAGGGCACCGCCCCGGCTGCCTCTATTGTACCGCAAACATGCAGTTTCCGTCCTAGGCCGATAGGCTCACTCCCGAAAACTCGTTCGTCGGGAATCCCCTATCCCCGGGCTATCGTCCCCTGGCGGAAATCCCTCTTTCCGACCTACACCCACCTTTCTCGGCCCTTTCCGCAGGGATCTGGCCGAGGGCTGCATGCTCCAGACGGTAGTCTCCCTCACGGGTGTTGCCGGGGCAGGGGCGATCCATGAATCGCCCCTGCCCACAGGTAGGTGGCAGTAGATCAATTCCCCGTCTGGGAAAAAGCCCACAGGAAGCGCCATTCATGCAGCGCTGCTCACAAAATGGTCTCCCGCGGGCTCACCAACACGAGACAGGGAGACTACCCTCCAGACGCACTCCTAAGAAATACGACCAAGCCGCAGCCAGGCTCCCATGGCACTGAAGGAACCCTCCTTGGGTAGAGGCACGGCGGCGCCGTGCCTCGGCCACCCCCTCAGCGACGGCGACCTCGCCCGCCGCGACCGCTATTGCCTCCCGAACGACCTCCACCTGAACGCCTGGAGGATGACCGCCCGCCGGAGCGACCGCCACGCGAGCCGCCACGATCACGCTCTCGCGCCTCTTCAGCCGTCCATCCTTCTAGAACGGCCTGGCGTGATAGCCGGATCCGGCCGGTGGGATCGATATCCACCACCATCACCATCACCTCATCCCCCACCTTGACGACGTCCTCCACAGACGCCGCCCGGTAGTCGGCCAGCTGGGAGATGTGCACCATGCCATCCACGCCCGGCAGGATCTCCACGAAGGCGCCATAAGGCTCCGTGCGCACCACCCGACCGGTGTAGATCTTGCCGATCTCCACGTCCTCGGTCAACGTCTCGATCATGCTCACGGCCGATTCGCTGGCGCTCTCGTTGGTGGCGGCGATGTAGACGGTCCCATCCTCCTCGATATCCACCTTGACGTCGTAGTCCTCCTGGATCTTCCGGATCACCTTGCCACCCGGGCCGATGACCTTGCCGATCTTCTCCGGATCGATCCGGATGGTGATGATGCGCGGCGCGTACTTGGAGAGCTCCTTGCGGGGCTCGGGGATCACCTCCAGCATCTTGCCCAGGATGAACAGGCGCCCCTCCCGAGCCTGGGCCAGCGCCTCCGCCATGATCTCGTAGGGCAGCCCCTTGATCTTGATGTCCATCTGCAGGGCGGTGATCCCGTGCTCCGTGCCGGCGACCTTGAAATCCATATCCCCCAGGGCGTCCTCCATGCCCTGGATGTCGCTCAGCACCACGTATCGCCCACTGCCATCGGTCACCAACCCCATGGCCACGCCCGCCACCGGCGCCTCGATGGGCACGCCGGCATCCATGAGCGCCAGCGTGCTGCCGCAGACCGAAGCCATGGACGTGGAGCCGTTGGACGACAGGACCTCCGACACCAGGCGAATGGTGTACGGGAACTCGCTCTCCGGCGGGATCATCGGCAGCAGTGCCCGCTCGGCCAGGGCGCCATGCCCGATATCTCGCCGCTTCGGGCCACGCAGCGGCCACACCTCTCCGGTGGAGTAGGGCGGGAAGTTATAGTGATGCAGGAACCGCTTGCTCTCCTCCGGGCTCAAGGTGTCCAGCAGCTGCGCGTCTCGCGGGGTCCCCAGGGTCGCAATGGTCAGCACCTGCGTCTCGCCCCGCATGAAGAGCCCGCTGCCATGCACGCGCGGCAACACCCCAACCTGGCACGAGATGGGGCGGATCGTCTTGGGATCCCGGCCGTCCGGCCGTACGCCCTCGTCCAGGATGCGCTGCCGCACGATCTCCTTCAGCACATCGTCAAACACGTTGCTGATCGCCAGCGGATCGAAGGTCTCGCTCAAGGCCTCAACGACCTCTTCCCGCAGCGCATCCAACGCCTCGGAGCGCTCATGCTTGGGCAAACCCTGCCGCAGGATCTCCTGAATGCGATCGGCCACGCGCTCCCTCACCGCATCCTTCGCCTCCGGCGGAGGCAGGAAAGGCGTGTAGGGCATCTTGGGCTTGCCCAGGGCCGCAGCCATCTCCTTCTGAAGCCGGATCACATCCTGCATCGCCTCATGGCCCAGACGCATGGCCTCCAGCATCAGATCCTCGGGGATCTCATGGGCGCCCGCCTCCACCATGAGGATGGCATCCTCGGTGCCGGCCAGACGGAGATCCAGCGTGCT
>JAJRVX010000084.1:0-12063 GCA_024277095.1 Chloroflexota bacterium | reverse complement strand
GGGGCTGCGCCCCTCAAAGCTCCCTGCTGTATTTCCACCGAAAAAGATACACTACCGCAGTGCAGCCAGGGATGTCCCAAAGGGGGTCCGGAAACCCATGAGCGGTGGAACGCCCGCCCATCTCCGAGCGGATGGAGCTCCCACGCTCCGCATGCGACGGCCATGTCCAGAAACCGGGAAGGCGTGGAAGGCCTCCCCATGCTCTCAGAAACTTGACCGGAGCGACGAGGCGGGGCATGATAGAATCCACGAAAGCTTACCCCAGCACAGTCCATGGAAGGAGCTATTGCGTATGCATCCTCTTGTATCCGAATCCACGCGATGGGATCTGAGCGACCTGCTCACCTCGCCTGAGGCCGCCGATGAGGTCATCGCCGATCTGGAACGGCTGGTGGAGGAGATGGAAGCGCAACGTGATCGGCTATCCCCCGACATGGAGGAGGAGGACTTCCTCGCCATCGTCCGTCAATATGAGGCGATCTCGCAGGCGCTGCACCGCCTGGGCGGCTACGCCTACCTCTGGTTCTCTGAGGACACCCAGGATCAGCAGGCGCTCGCCTTCCGCAGCCGGATTGAGCAACTGGGCGCCGACGTCCAGAATCGGATCCTGTTCTTCAGCCTGTGGTGGAAGGGGCTGGACGACGAGCCGGCCCAGCGCCTCATGCGCCACGCCGGGGACTACCGCTACTTCCTGGAGAGCCTGCGCCGCTTCAAGCCCTACACCCTGAGCGAACCGGAAGAACAGATCATCAACGTCAAAGACGTCAACGGGATCAACGCGCTCATCACCCTCTACGACATGATCACGAACCGCTTCCTCTTCGAGCTGGAGGTGGACGGACAGAAAAAGCTGCTCACCCGTGAACAGCTGATGGTGTACGCCCGGGATCCACGCCCCGAGGTCCGCGCGGCCGCCTATCAGGAGCTATATCGAGTCTACGAGGAACAGGGCGGCCTGCTGGGACAGATCTACGCCTACCGGGTGCGGGACTGGTACAACGAGAACTTGAAACTGCGCCACTTCCCCTCCCCTATCGCCGTCCGGAACCTGGCCAACGACATCCCGGACGCCGCCGTGGATACCCTGCTGAGGGTATGTCGGGAGAACGCGGGCGTCTTCCAGCGCTACTTCCGGCTGAAGGCCCACTGGCTGGGCATGGAGCGGCTGCGCCGGTACGACATCTACGCCCCCATCGTCAGCGCGGAGAAGAGCTACGACTACGGTGAGGCGGTCGACCTGGTGCTCGACACCTACCAGGCGTTCTCGTCGGAGATGGCGGAACACGCCCGACGGGTCTTCACCGATCGTCACATTGACGCCCAGGTGCGGCCGGGCAAGCAGGGAGGGGCCTTCTCCTACGGCGTCCTGCCGGGCGTCACCCCCTACATCCTGCTCAATTATACCGGCAAGGCCCGGGATGTGGCCGTGCTGGCCCATGAGTTGGGGCATGCGATCCACTCCTCTCTGGCCGGCCACCACTCCGTCCTCACCTTCCACCCATCCCTCCCGCTGGCTGAGACGGCCTCCGTCTTCGGCGAGATGCTGCTGACGGACCGGCTGCTGCGTGAGGAGAAGGACGCAGCCGTGCGACGGGATCTGCTGGCCTCCGCCCTGGACGACACCTACGCCACCGTGCTGCGCCAGGCTTACTTCGCCCTGTTCGAGCGTGAGGCGCACGATCTGGTCGCCGAGGGGCGAACCACGGATCAGCTCTGTGAGCGCTACCTGGCCAACCTGCACGACCAGTTCGGCGACGCCGTGGAGATCAGCGAAGAATTCCGCTGGGAGTGGGTCTCCATTCCGCACATCTACCACACGCCGTTTTACGTGTACGCCTACAGCTTCGGACAACTGCTGGTGCTCTCCCTGTACCAGCGATACAAAGAGGAGGGGGAGACCTTCAAACCCGCCTATCTGAAGATCCTCGCTTACGGCGGATCGGCAAGCCCCCAGCAAGTGCTGAGCGAGGCAGGGATCGACATCACCTCGCCCGCCTTCTGGCAGGGCGGCTTCGACGTCATCTCCGGTATGATCGATGAGCTGGAGGCGATGGAGAAGGAATAGAAGCGCAAGCAGCAAACAGTACATGGAAGGGGGAGGATCTCATGCAGATCTCGTTCGTCAGCGCCAGCTACGTGTGCGATGCCATCGGTTACCCGAGCGTCGAGTTCAATTGGGCAGAGGCCGAGCGCGCCACCACCGAGCACGCCACCCCCCAGGTATTCGCCGAGATCCTCGACCGGCTGGAGCCGGCGAAATTGAACGCCGTCGAGGTATGGAAGGCGCACGCCGGGCCCTGGACGTGGAAGCTGGCCGACTTCGTCACGCTGCGCCAGATCATCGAGCGCCGGGGATTGAGCGTGATCTCCTTCGCCAGCGGCCTGGGCGACGCCCGGGAGAACCTGGATCGCACCGAGGTGACCTTCCAGGCGGCCCGGGTGCTGGGAGCGCCCGTCATCGCTGATTGGATCGACCGGGACATGGCCGACAAGGTCTACCCATTGTGTCAGAAGTACGGGATCAAGGTCGGCGTGGAAAACCACCCGGAGAGGACGGCCCAGGAGCTGCTGGAGACCATCCAGGGCTACGAGGACTGGATCGGCGTGACCATGGACACGGGGAACATGGCGGCGGCGGGCGGTGACCCGGTGAAGGCCATCTACGAGCTGCAAGGACACATCGTCCACGTGCACTTCAAGGATATCCTGCCGGGCGGCGGGCATCGGTGCTGCGCCCTGGGCAAAGGCGTTGTGGACGTGGAAGGGGTAATCCGGGCGCTGAAGATGGTCGGCTATGACGGCCCGCTGAGCATCGAGATCGAGACCGGCGACCACGATCCCACCGCGGAGATCGTCGAGAGCGCCGAGACGCTCCGGGCGCTCCTGTAGCGTCAAGGGCGGATCGTCAGTGGGAAAGGGGCCTCCCCCGGTGGGACGCCCCTTTTCAGACTTCCGTCTGCAACATTCTGCTTATGCCGTATCGAGGCAGGGCATTTCGGGCTTTAAAACGGCCTCGCCGCGATTGCGTTTCTCCACCGAGGCATGCTATAATAAAAGCCGAGGACGGAAGAAGTCATCACGATTACCCTCCGTGATCTTTTGCCTCACCCCGTGACACCCAGACCATCCCCCGTCTTGGGTGTCCCTCGTTTTCGTGAAGTTGCGATCTCGATATCAGCATCGACCACAACAGAAAAGAGTAAGGAGGTGCAACGGCGCATACTTCTTCGGACAGACGACAGCATTCAAATGAACGCTCCACAGCCAATCGGACACTACGCTTAAGGAGGTATACCATGCGTCGCCATCTCATGTGGATCACCCCCATGATGGTCCTCGTTCTGCTGTTGGGTGCGTGCGTACCCCCCCAGGCCGCACAGCCAGCGCAGCAGGAGAGTACCGAGCTGAACCTTCTCTGCACCCCGCAGGTCGAGTGGTGCGAGGGCATGAAGGCGGAGTTCGAGAAGCGATACCCCAACATCACCGTCAACTTCGTGCGCATGTCCAGCGGTGAGTCGCTGACACGGCTGCGCAACGAGAAGGACAACCCCCAGTTCGATATCTGGTGGGGTGGCCCCATCGACAGCTTCATCGCCGCCAAGAACGAGGGCCTGCTCGAGGCGTACGAGTCGCCCAACGCGGCCAACATCAAGGATCCCAAGCTCATGAAGGACCCGGACAACTACTGGGTCGGCATCTACGTGGGCTCACTGGGCTTCGCCACCAACAAGAACTGGCTGGAGGAGCATCCCGGCGTGGAGCCCCCTCGGAGCTGGGATGATCTGCTGAAGCCTGAGTTCACGGGCCAGCTCATGGTCGCACATCCGTCCAGCTCCGGCACCTCCTATACCGCCCTGTGCACCATCCTGCAGATCAAGGGCGAGGAGGAGGGCTGGGAGTTCCTGAAGAAGTACGCCGGCCAGGTGTTACAGTTCACCAAGAGCGGCGCTGCGCCCGCCAAGTTCGTCGGACAGGGTGAGGCGGCCGTCGGCATCGTCTTCTCCCACGACATCGTGGCCGAGATCGAGAAGGGGGCGCCGCTGGTGTTGACCTTCCCCGAGGAGGGCACCGGTTACGAGATCGGTGGCATGGGCATCATCAAGGGCGCCAAGCACCTGGATGCGGCCAAGAAGTGGTTCGACTGGGCGCTGGAGCCCGAGACCCAGGAGCTCGGCCCCAAGTACCACGCCTATCAGGCTCCCACGGTGAAGGGCGCCAAGGCCTCCCGGCCGGAGCTGCTGGAAGTCAAACTCATCGACTATGACTTCCAGTGGTGCGGCGAGCACAAGAAGGAGTTCATCGACAAGTTCACCAACGAGATCGCCGGGGCCGAGAACCTGAAGAAGTAATCGGCGGCCAAGCGACAGGAAATGGGGGGCGGGTCGCCGACTCGCCCCCTTACTGCTCTCATCGGCACTACATGGCCGATCCACTATCTCACTCCGAAAGCGAATTCCTATGAGCGAGATCGCCATCCAACCGACCGCCGCAGAGGTCAGCGCGCGCGGCTGGCGCATGGGCCTGCGGCGACGTTACCGTGAGCTGAAAATGATCGGCCAGGACCCCGTCCTGGCCATGGGATTGATGGGGGTAGGCATTTTCGTCTTCTTATTCGTCGCCTACCCGCTCCTGCGCGTCGCCTGGCAGGGCTTCTTCGACCCGGTCAGCGGCGAGTTCAGCATGAAGTATTTCGCCCAATACTTCGATCCCTACTATCAGGCGCATAACCTTCAGGTGCTGCGGGACACCATGGTCATGGGCCTGATGACGGCTACGGGGGGCACGGCGCTGGGGTTCATCTTCGCCTACACGATCGTGCGCTGCAACGTGCCCTTCCCCCGGCTGCTGCACGTCCTGACGTTGCTGCCGACCATTTCCCCGCCCTTCGCCATCGCCATCGCGACGGTGCTCCTCTTCGGGCGGAACGGCCTTATCACCAAGCAATTATTGGGAATGCGATTCGGCCCCGGGGCCAACGACGTGTACGGGCTGGACGGACTGGTCTTCGTCCAGATCGTGACCTACTTCTCGGTGGCCTACCTGATCATCCGGGCGATGCTGGAACGCCTTGATCCGTCGGTGGAGGAGGCGGCGCTGAGCCTGGGGGCCAGCAAGTTCCACATCTTCCGCACCGTCACCCTGCCGCTGTTGATCCCCGGCCTGGCCGGATCCTTCCTGCTCCTCTTCGTGGAATCCCTGGCCGACCTGGGCAACCCGCTGCTCCTGGGGGGCAATACCACCGTGCTCTCCGTGGAGATCTTCCTGGCGATTAACGGCCAGTATGACCAACAGAAGGGAGCAGCGCTCTCCCTGGTGCTGCTGATCCCGACGCTCACCGTGTTCCTGCTCCAGCGCTACTACGTCAGCCGTCGCTCCTACATCGCCGTCACCGGGAAGCCCACCGGCGGTCAGCTCCAGGTCAAGGAGCCGGTCATCCGATGGAGTTTCATCATAGTGGCCACCCTGATGCTGCTGCTGATCCTCATGCTCTATCTCTCCATCTTCGTCGGCTCCATCACCCGACTATGGGGCATTGATTACAGCCTGGACCTCAGCCACTACGGCGACGCCCTGGGACGAGGCTTGAACGCGATCCTCTCCACCACGTTCCTGTCCGCCGTGGCCACCCCCATCGCCGGGATCGCCGGAATGGTGATCGCCTTCCTGGTCGTGCGAAAGGCCTTCTCGGGCAAGCAGGCCCTGGACTTCGTCTCCAATTTGGGCGGTGCCGTCCCGGGCACGATCCTGGGCATCGGCTACATCATCGCCTTCATCAAGGCGCCCATCGTGGTGGTCGTGCTGATCTACGGCATGCTGGCCGGCTACCTGGTCGCCAACGCCGTCGCCGACTGGCGGCGGCGGCTCGCCATCCTGGCCGTGGGCTCGCTGATCGGTTACGGGCTGACGTGGCTCCCCGGCATCTATCTGTACGAGAACGCCTGGCGCTACCTGCTGATGGTGGCCTTCCTGGGGATCGCCGCCGCGGCGGCGCGCTGGGCGCCGCCCGAACGACGCCGGAGCGCCATGCTGGCGCCGCTCATCATGGCTGCGCTTCTGGCCATATACAACCTGAGCCCCCTCATCACTCAGCCGCTGGCCGCGTGGGGCCGCACGCTTCCCGGGACGACCTGGCCCAAGATCATCACACGAACGAGCACCGCCATCCGGGTGTTCACCCGCCCGACCATGGCCATGTTGGGCTTCACCTCGCTGGCGCTGGGCATCTATGCGATCTCCCGCGTCCGGGAGGGGACGAAACAATGGGTTGCGCTGTCGTTCCTGGCGCTCAGCGCGGCGCTCACCTTCGTCGGAAAACCGTTGGCGCTGGTGGGCACGCCATATATCGTGATCGCGGCGTACGCGGTGCGCAGCCTGCCGGCCTCGGTGCGCGCCGGCGTCGCGGCGCTTCAGCAGATCGATCCGGCTATCGAGGAGGCGTCCACCAGCCTGGGCGCCGATGCCCAATACACCTTCCGACACATCACCATGCCTTTGATCCTGCCCGCGTTCATCGCCGGGCTCATCTTCGCCTTCGCCCGCCATATGACCAGCCTTTCGGCCATCATCTTCCTGACCACGGCCGAGTGGCCGATCCTGACCGTCTGGATCCTGAGCGAGGTGGAGCAGGGAGGCATGAGTACGGCCGCCGCCTACTCGATGATCCTGATCTTTATCGTACTGGTCGCCATCGGGCTGACGTACCTGCTGGTCGGGCGGGCCTTCGCAGCCGAGGAAGGCGTAGACTTGACCATCGGTGGAGGATGAGTGTGTATCTGCGGTTAATCAATCTGAGCAAGGTCTTCGCCGGGCGCGGCGGAGAGAGAGAAGTCGTCGCCGTCAACAACGTCAACATCGAGATCGAACAGGGGGAGTTCATCACCCTGCTGGGCCCCTCAGGCTGCGGGAAGACGACGACCCTGCGCCTCATCGCAGGATTTGAGTTCCCGACCAAGGGGCAGATCATCCTGGACGGGAAGGAGATCAACGATCTGCCGCCCAACCAGCGCGACATGGCCATGGTGTTCCAGAGCTACGCGATCTTCCCGCACCTCAGCGTCTTCGAGAACATTGCCTACGGGTTGAAGATCAAGAAGCTAAGCCGGAGCGAGATCGAGCGAAAGGTAGCGCAGGTGCTGGAGCTGACGGAGCTGACGGGCCTGGAGAACCGGGCGCCCAACCAGCTCTCGGGCGGGCAACAGCAGCGCGTGGCCCTGGCCCGGGCCCTGGTCATGGAGCCCAAGGTCCTGCTATTGGACGAGCCGCTCTCCAACCTGGACGCCAAGCTGCGCGAGCAGATGCGCACGGAGCTTCGCCGCATCCAGAAGACGCTGGGGATCACCAGCGTGTACGTGACCCACGATCAGATCGAGGCGATGACGCTCTCGGATCGCATCGTGGTGATGAACGAGGGGAGGATCGAGCAGATCGGGTCGCCGCAGGTGATCTACCGCCAGCCGGCCACCGCCTTCGTGGCCGATTTCATCGGCCGTACCAACTTCATGCGCGGCCGGGTGACGGGAATCGAGGACGGGCGGGTGAGCCTGGACGTGCTGGGGAGGACGCTGCACGTGCCCAAGGTGGAGCACACGCCGCCGGTTGGGACGGAGGTCACGCTGGTGGTCCGCCCGGAGGCCATCCGGGTGCAGGAGGAAGGAGGCCACTACCAGGGCATCGTCCGCCGGGCCTCCTACCTGGGCGGCCAGGTGGAGTACGATGTCGAGGTGGCGGGCCAGCTCATCACGGCGGTGGAGTACGATCCCCGCCAGGTGACCATCTACCCGGAGGGCAGCCAGGTCTCCGTCGGCCTGCTGGAGGATTGCATCTACGTGCTCCCACCGGAACATTGACGCAATCCCGCACGACTTCAGAACCCCGGCCCTCTGGAGAGGCCGGGGTTCTTTCGTTACGGACGCTCGCACTGTGCGCAAGACCCTGGAGGCGCTGGAGTAGGGGCGAGGCGTTCCCCACAGATTGGCGCGCACAGAGAGGACCCGCCCAGATGCAACATCCCTCTCCGAGAAGCATCACGGGAGGAAGGCTTCGTCCCTACCTCGTTTCAGAGCCGGGGTTCTTGCTTACGCATACCGCAACACCGGATGGCGGGCAGCGCGCACCTCGTCCAGCCGCCGCACCGGCGCGTTGTGCGGCGCCGTGCGCAGCAGTTCGGGATCGGTGCGAGCCTCCTCGGCGATCTTGAGCATGGCATCCACGAAGGCGTCCAGCATGTCCTTGCTCTCCGTCTCCGTAGGCTCGATCATCAGCGCCTCGCGCACGATGAGCGGGAAGTACATCGTCGGCGGGTGGAAGCCGTAGTCGATGAGCCGCTTGCAGATGTCCAACGCCCGCACGTCCGGCGCCCCCTCGATCTTCCCCTGGGCCACGAACTCGTGCATGCACGTGCGGTGGCTGTACGGCACCGGGTAGACGTGCTTCAGCCGGGCCTCCAGGTAATTGGCGTTGATGACGGCATTCTCGGCCACCGCCCGCAGCCCCTCCGTCCCCAACATGCGGATGTACGTGTACGCCCGCACCATCACGCCGAAGTTGCCCCAGAAGCTCTTCACCCGGCCGATGCTGCGCTCCGGCATGCGCCACACGTATCTGGGGCCATCGTCTGTCATCTCCTGATCAACAATCGGCCCGGGCAGGTACGGGGCCAGCTCCTCGGATACCCCCACAGGGCCAGAGCCGGGGCCACCGCCACCGTGCGGCGTGGAGAAAGTTTTATGTAAATTATAGTGCAGGACGTCGAAACCCATCTCGCCCGGCTTACAGATCCCCAGGATGGCGTTGAAGTTGGCGCCATCGCCGTAGACCAGGCCGCCCGCCTCGTGCACCAGCCGGGTGATCTCCAGCAGGTGCTCGTCGAACAGGCCAAGCGTGTTGGGATTCGTCAGCATCAACCCCACCACCCTGTCATCCAGGTGCGCCTTCAACGCCTCCAGATCCACGTTGCCCCGGTCGTCGGACGGGATCTCGATCACCTCCAGGCCCGACATAGTCGTCGAGGCCGGGTTCGTGCCGTGAGCCGAGTCCGGCACCAGGATCTTCGTGCGCTGGGTCTCGCCCCGATCGTACAGGTACTTGCGCATCATGAGGACGCCGGTGAGCTCGCCGTGCGCCCCCGCCGAGGGCTGCAACGTCACGGCGGCGAACCCGCCGATCTCGGCCAGGAAGCGCTGGAGCTCGTGCATCAGCGCCATGGCCCCCTGCACGGTATCCGGGTCCTGTAGCGGATGGACATGGGCGAAGCCGGACAGCCGGGCCGCCACCTCGTTGATCTTGGGATTGTACTTCATAGTGCACGATCCCAGCGGATAGAAGCCCACATCCACGCCGTAGTTCATCTGGGAGAGACGCACGAAATGGCGCACGACGTCCACTTCGGCCACCTCCGGCAGGGGCAGGTCGTCACGAGCCCACCCGGTCGGGAACTCCGCCTCGGGCACATCCAGCTCGGGTAACGACGCGCCGATCCGCCCCGGCGAAGAGATCTCGAAGATCAACGGCTCCGTCATCGTTCCTCCTCTTGCTCCGCCACCTCGCGCAGCGCCTCCACCAGATCATCGATGTCGTCTCGCGTGTTCACCTCGGTCACGCACACCAGCATGTGTCCAGCCAGCTCCGGATAATCCCGCCCCAGATCGTAGCCGCCGATGATGCCCCACTCCTCCAGGAGGTAACGGTTGATCTCCTCGATGGGCTTCGGGCACCGCACGACGAACTCGTGGAAGAAGTCTTGGGACCAGAGAGAGTAACCGGGCAACGCCGAGATCTGAGCGGCGGCGTAGTGCGCCTTGTGATAGCACAGCTCGGCCACGCGCCGCAGCCCCTGGCGCCCCAGGGCGGACATGTACACGGCAGCCGCCAGCGCGTTCAACGCCTGGTTGGTGCAGATGTTCGACGTCGCCCTCGCGCGGCGGATATGCTGCTCCCGGGTGTTCAGGGTGAGCACATAGCCTCTCCGCCCCTCGGCGTCCACCGTCTCACCCACGATGCGACCGCTGGAGCGGCGCACATGCTCCTGTCGACAGGCGAAGAAGCCCAGATATGGGCCGCCGAAGCTAAGCGGGTTACCCAGGGCCTGTCCCTCGCCCACGACGATGTCCGCCCCGCAGGCGCCGGGCGGCTGCAACAGCCCCAGGGCGATGGGATTGGCCACGACGACCAGCAACGCCCCACACGCATGCACGTCCTCCGCCAGCGTCCGCAGACGGTCGGGATGCAACACACGCCCGAAGAAGTCGGGATACTGAACGACGACGCAGGCCGTATCCTCGTCGCACAGCGCCGCCAGATCCTCCGGGCCGTTGCCCACCCCGTCATCGCCGACGATGGTCAGCCCCATTCCTTGCGTGTAGGTGCGAACCACCTCCCGATACTGAGGGTGCACGGCCGGCGACAGCACTACCTTGCGGCGCCGATGGCGATGCACGTTCAACGCCATAATGACCGCCTCGGCCGTGGACGTGGCCCCGTCGTAGTGGGAGGCGTTGGAGACATCCATGCCCGTCAGCTCGCAGATCATGGTTTGATACTCGAATGCAGCCTGCAGGGTACCCTGGCTGATCTCCGGCTGATAGGGCGTATAGGCCGTGTAGAACTCCGAACGGGACAGGACGAAGTCCACCACGCTGGGGATGAAATGGCGATAGGCACCAGCGCCCAGGAAACATGTGACATGATCCAGATCTATGTTCTCCTCGCTGAGAGCCTGTAACTCTTGCAAGACCTCCATCTCGGAGACGGGCGCGGGCAGATCCAGCTTGGGATAGCGATACTCGGCCGGCACATCACGGAAGAGGTCATCAACGCTCTGCACGCCGATGACCTCCAACATCGCCGCCCGATCCGCGTCCGAATTGGGTATGTAGTTCATCTCCACATCACCTCGCGCTTCTTTGCGTTCCACGACCGGGCTTCCACGCTCTATGCCCGGATCAATGCGCCTCGCTCTCCAGGTACGCCTTGTATGCCTCGGCATCCATCAAGTTATCCAGCTCACCTGGGTCCGCCATCTTGACGCGAAAGAACCAGGCCTTGCCATATGGATCCTCGTTCACCAGCTCCGGCGTATCCGCCAGCGCCTCGTTGACGGCGACCACCTCGCCCGTCACGGGCGAATACACGTCCTCGGCCGCCTTCACCGACTCCACCACCGCACAGGGCTCCCCCTGCTTCACCGTGGTCCCCACCTCCGGCAGCTCCACATAGACGACATCGGACAAGGCGTCCTGAGCGTAATCGCTGATCCCCACGACCACCTCGTCTCCCTCCACACGGGCCCACTCATGGGTCTTGCCATATCGCACGGTAGGGTCGAACTTGTAATCCATCTTCGCCTCCTCTCTATTGCGTGTTGCGTGTCGCGTGTTGCGTATTATTTTCTTCGATAGGCGGGCACGTAGAACGGCCGACGTACCACCCGGGCGGCACGGGGGCGATCCCGGATGATGATGGACAGCTCGGTCCCCACAGCCGCAAATTCCGCCGGCACATAGGCCATTCCCACATACCGATCGGTGGTGGGGCTGTACAGACCGGTAGTCACCTCTCCCACGGATATGCCGTTGGCCGCCACCTCATATCCCTGCCGGGGCACCCCTCTCTCCACCATCTCGAACGCGACGAGCCGATATTCCGGCCCCTCCAGGTGCACTTTCAGCAGGGCATTCCGGCCCAGGAAATCCCCTTTGTCGAAGCGCACGGCAAACCGCAGCCCGGCGCTGATCGGATCGATCTCGGAGTGGATCTCGTGCCCGTAAAGGGGCAGGCACGCCTCCGCCCGCAAGGTGTCCCGGGCGGCCAGGCCGCAGGGGATGAGCCCGTCCGGCTCCCCTGCCTCCAGCAGCGCCTCCCACACATGTGCGGCCTCGTCCGCCGTGAAGAAGAGCTCATAACCGTACTCGCCCGTGTATCCCGTGGCCCCTACGATCGTCGGCACCCCAGCCACGGTCCCCTCGATGACGCCGTGGAACGGCAGTTGGCTCAGATCCACATCCGTCACCCGTTGCAGGATCGCCTGAGCCTTCGGCCCCTGCAGGGCGAGCATGTACGTCTCCT
>JAJRVX010000083.1:0-2552 GCA_024277095.1 Chloroflexota bacterium | reverse complement strand
GCGTGGTGGAGCATGTGAGCGACCACGTGGCCGTCATGTATGTGGGCAAGCTGGTGGAGACGGCGGAGACGGAGGAGTTGTTCTTCAGCCCCAAGCACCCATACACGGAGGCGTTGCTCTCCGCCGTGCGCCGCCCGGATCCCATGGCGAAGGGGGAACGGATCATCCTCACCGGCGATGTGCCCGATCCCTCCAGCCCTCCCGACGGCTGTTACTTCCATCCCCGCTGTCGGTACGCGCAGGATGTGTGCTCGATGGAGGAACCGCCTCTGCGGGAGATCTCCCCCGGCCATTTCGTCTCCTGCCACCTCGCCGATCAGCTGTCTCTGCGGGGCGTCGACTAGCATGATTATGGAGGGCGACGACGATTCGAACGGCAGCGCGATACGCGGCGATCTATCTGGCGTGGGGAATCACCGGCGCCCTGGGGATAGCTGACCTCGTCGGCGCCCGGGAGGCCATCCTGCGGCTGTACGTGGTGTTGTGCCTCGGCAAGTGGGGTTACGGCGCTGTGGATAAGTGGTCGTTCGTGTTTTTCGGCCTGATCTGGCTGGTAGGGATCCTGTATATGGAGTCCTACTATCGTATCGGTGCCGCAAAGGGGGTGCTGGCCAGGCGGTTTCTGCGCGTGACCCTGATCGAGCTGGTCATCCTGGCCGTGGCGTGGGGGGTTCACGTGCTGACGCTATAGTGCGGAGCGGTTCGTCCCCTGCCCGGAGGCTTTGGGACTCCGGGCCGTTTTTTGTGCCCGGTGAGATATGAAAAGGAGGCGACCTCATGGACGTGCGGCGGGCGTACCTCCGTATCCTGACGCAGGACGTCGAACGGAATCTGGAGCGTTTTGATGAGCGTACCGGCCGCTTTTTGACCGATGGCGGCTGGGCGGTGACCAACCAGGACGTCGTCTATCCCCTGGCCCTCCTCTATCTCACCGATGACGTGGGGAACCCCTATTATCGGGATGAGCGCATCTTGCGTTATGTCCTTCGGGGGGCGGACGCCTGGCGTGACTTTCAATATCCCGACGGCCGGGTGGAGTTCGTCAAGGTGGATGGGTCGAAGTGGGGCCCCACGTATATGCCCTGGTCCATGTATCACTGGCTGGAGACGTATGCCCTGCTGCAGAATCTCCTGGATCCGCAGCGGCGCGCCCGTTGGGAGGATGGCCTGATCCTCGCCTACACGGGCATCGCCGGCGAGCTGGAGAAGGCTGCTGTACACAACATACCCACCTGGAATGGCATGGCGCTTTACCGGGCCGGGCAGGTCTTCGAGCGGCCTGCGTGGCAGGACCAGGGGCGGGAGGTGATCTACAGGGCGGTGCAGGCACAGACGCCCCAGGGATATTGGCGTGAGCATCACGGCCCCACCACCACGTACAACTTCGTATATGTGCACGCCATTGGCCTGTACCACATCTTCTCCGGCGATGAGGGCGTCCTCCCCTGCCTGGAGCGGGCGACGGAGTTCCATATCCGCTATACCTATCCTGACGGCCGCGCCGTTGAGACCATCGATGGACGGGTCAAGTACCACGACCGGGTCCCGGACACCGCTCAAGTGGCCTTTCGCCTGTTCCCTCGTGGCCGGCGGTATGTGCGCCTTCTGGTGGAGAATATGCTGCGGCGGAGGGAGGAGCAGCCGGGGCCGCATGTGTCTTACGTGGTGACCCCGGGCGGCAAGCGGATCGTGAACATCGACTACGGCCTCAGCCCCCGACTCGCATCCGCCTATGCCCATTATCGTGTGGGCCCGGAGGAGCCGATCCCACAGGATCGTCCTGAGTATCATATCCACGACGAAGGGCATGCGATCATCCGACGCTCACGTGGATGGTTCTACTGCCTGAGCGGCATCGTCACCCCGCCGGTGGACAACCGTTGGGGCCAGGATCGGCAGAACTTCATCAGCGTCTGGCACGAGCGCACCGGCCTCATCGTGGGGGGAGGCAATTCCAAGGGGCAGCCGGAGTGGAGCACGTTCGTGATCGGCGAGGGATCGAATGCGGTGTACCTGCCCAGCGCGGCCGCCCTGCATCCAGGGGATGCCGATGACGTTGTGACGCTCACGTACGCAGACCGACCCTGCTCCGTGAAGGCGAGCGTGGTGGATCAGGACCGCATCGAGGTGCGCCTGCATGGCGCTCCTGCGGGAGGGGCTCGCGGGCAGTTGCTGTTCAAACTGCACCCCGGGGAGGCGCTGCAGACGGGCGCTGGCGGGGAGTTCGTCCTGGGTAGCGAGCGCCTGGCTCTGAGCGCTGAGCGCGCGGGCGGCTGGGTGTCGCATCACGGCTGGCGGCTCCACATGCCGTCGGAAAGCACGTTCACCTGGCCCGTCCTACCCTTTAATCCCTATGCCAAGGACGGAGCGGCCCCGCTCGACGAGGGTGTGGCCGTCCTGAGCGTGCCCTTGCGCGATGATCCGATCTCCGTGTCGATCGAGTTGGTCTGATCGGCCGCGCGGCGAGGTCTCTCGGATTCCTCGGGTGGGGGATGGAAACTCTCCGGAAGGTGCGCTAGATCATAGCTCACGTGGGGAGGCATCGATAGAAT
>JAJRVX010000082.1:0-12190 GCA_024277095.1 Chloroflexota bacterium | reverse complement strand
GTCGCCGGAACGCTCCTGGATGAGCAGGCGGATATGGAGGACATCGTCGCCACCATCGTCGATCTGGCCCGGCGCGGGGTCATCACCATCGAGGAGGTGCGCGAGCCGGGGCTGTTGGGCATCGGCGAGAAGATCGATTTCGTCTATCGGCTGGTGGGTTCCACGGAGGGATTGCGTCCGTTCGAGGAGACGCTGATCGAGGAGATCTTCAACGGGCGTAGGGAACGGCGGCTGTCGGATCTGAAGAACAAATTCTACCGGGCGATCCCCAAGATCAAGCGCCAGCTTTATGCGGAGGTGGTGAAGGAGGGATACTTCAGGGCCAGCCCGGAGCGTATACGCAATCGGTACGCGGGGCTGGGCGTGGTTGGCCTGGTGCTGACCGGCGCATTGACGGTGTGTTTGATGGCCTTTCTCTCCGCGTATACCGATTACGCCATTTGCCCTCCCATCGGGATCGGGATCACCTTCGTCGGGCTGATCGTGTTGGCTCGCGTGATGCCGCGTAAGACGCCGGAGGGGGCGGAGGCCGCGGCCCGCTGGCGGGCTTTTCGCCGATATCTGGAGAACATCGATCAATACGCGAACCTGGAGGAGGCGAAGGACATCTTCGAGCGGTATCTGCCGTATGCCATCGCCTTCGGTATGGAGAAGGAGTATGTGCGCAAGTTCGCCGCGGTGGATACGCCCGCCCCGGGGTGGTACATGCCTTATCCGGTGGAGGGGCCGTATGTTCGGCCGGGGCGTGTATCAAGCGGAGGGGGCCGTCCGTCGGGCCACGCTGCCGAGATGCCCACCGAAGGTGGACGGGAAGGACAGATGCCCTCCCTTGAGGGGATGACGCGAGGGACATTCGGCGGGTTGGAGGCCATGACGGGCGGGCTTTTCACCATGCTGAACAGCGCCTCCAGCACGTTGAGCAGCCGCCCCTCGTCGTCGGGGAGTGGTGGCGGGTTCAGCGGCGGCGGGTGGAGCGGTGGCGGTTCCGTCGGCGGTGGCGGCGGCGGTGGCGGCTCGGCCGGATTCGGATGATCCGTGGGGAGACGAACGTCGACGTGGAATCCGGATCCCAGATGTGATTCGCCGGTTTCGACATAGGACTCGGAGGGGAACATGGTGGGTATGGGCCGGATCACCGGCATCATCTTGGTCATCGCGGGGATCGTGTTGTGTCTGGCCGTGGGGGTGTTTCTGGCCTCAGGCGTCCTGACCGGGCGGCTGACCATCTCGGCAGGGTTGTTGGGAATGGTGCTGGTTTTGCCGGTGGTGCTGATCCTGGTGGGTGTGGGCGGATATGTGGCCGTGCGCGGCCGTCAAGAGGCGATCGAGTTCGCCGAGGTGGAGAAGGAGAAGCAGGTGCTGAACATGGTCCTGACCCAGGGGCAGGTGCGGATCTCCGACGTGGCCCTGGAGATGAACGCCTCACGCGATCAGGTGGAGGCGTGGGTGCGGGACCTCGTGGGCAAGGGGCTGTTCAGCGGCGCCGTCAACTGGAAGGACGGGATTCTCTACTCCCGAGAAGCCAGCCAGATGCGGGCGGATCAGCGGTGCCCGAACTGTGGCGGGCAGCTGGAGCTGGTGGGCAAGGGGGTGATCGAATGCCCGTATTGCGGCTCGCAGGTCTTCCTCTCCACCTGATGGGGGAGAATATATGAGCACGGAACGCGTCCTCGTTCGCGAGGGGGGAGGGCTTCCCTGGATCGTACGGGCGCTGTGGTTCCTCTTCTTCGGATGGGAGCTCACAGGCGTCTGGATCCTGGTCGCCTGGTTCCTGAATCTGACCATCATCGGCTTGCCGCTGGGGCTGTGGATGTTGGACCGCGTCCCCCAGGTGCTGACCCTGAAACCACGCAGCGGTGTGGTCATCGCGGAGATTCGGGATGGTGGGGTCTGGGTGCGGTCCGGAGAGCTGCGGCAGCGGAGCTGGCTGGTGCGTTTGCCGTACTTTTTACTCGTTGGCTGGTGGTTGAGCCTGGCTTGGGCGGCGGTGGCCTGGCTTCTATGCGCCAGCATCATCGGCTTGCCGGTGGGGATCTGGATGTTGCATCGGCTGCCCGCGGTGACGACGCTGTGGCGCGGCTGATCGGCGGCGAAGCGCGAGCGCGCTTCGCCTTCCCTTTGGTGTTCTCCCCGGCGCGGATTTGAGGATAGGAGGGAGAGAGATGGGTTTGACGGACAAGATGAAGTCACAGATGAACGCGATCGAGCGGGCCCTGGCCGGGCTGCCGGGGATCCGGGAATACAAGGAGAAGGAGCTGCGACGCGAGGCCGACCGGCAGGTGCGGGAGGCGCTGGCTCAGTTGCTGGAGGAGCAGAGGAGCCGCCTGACCGGGCTTCAGCTGGATCTTTTGGGCAGCGGTGGGCTGGACTGGATGGATGACGTGGAGCGGGCCATCGGGAAGTTGCAGCTTCTCATCGACCGGGTGCGGTCGGCGGCGTATGGATATGCCGGGTTCTTCGACGCCAGCAAGGTGCGAGAGGCCGAGTTAGAAGCCCTCGCCCGGTTCGACCAGGAGATGGTGCGCCGTGTGGAGGAGTTGCAGGCGAAGGTGGACGCTGTGGAACGGGCGATCGAGGATCAGGAGAACATCCCCCAGGCCGTCCGCGATCTGATTCAACTGCTCTCCGATCTGAATCAGCAATGGCGCCGCCGGCGCGACGCCATGCGAGACGCCGTGCAATGAGCGTCTGTGTAGCGACCATGGGTAGGGAAAGGAGGCGACGAGATGCCGAGGATCTTTGATGTAATCGAAGCCCCCGATCAGCGGGAACGCGACATCGTCGTACGTGTGCCGGAGGTCGGGGCGGGGGACTTCCGTATTGGCTCCCAGGTGATTGTGCGTGAAAGCCAGACGGCCGTGTTCTATCGGGATGGGAAGGCGCTGGATACGTTCGGACCCGGTCGTCACACCATTACCACGGCGAACATCCCCCTGCTCATCAACCTGCTGGGAGCTGCCTTTGACGGGCGAAGCCCTTTCACCGCGGAGGTGTACTTCGTCAATATGCGGGAGTTCCTGGACATGAAATGGGGGACGCCGGAGCCCATCGCCCTGCGTGACCCGGATCTGGGGCTGGTGCGCCTGCGTGCTTTCGGCACGTATTCCATGCAGGTCAACGATCCGCAGATGTTCGTGACCAAGATCGTTGGCACGCAGGGGATCTACCAGACCAGCCAGATCGAGGACTTCCTGCGCGGCATCATCATCTCGAATTTGACCGACCTGTTGGGGGAGAGCGGAAAGGGGCTGTTTGACCTGCCCGCGTACTTCGACGAGATGGGGGCAGCTGTCAAGGCCAAGATCCAGGATGCCTTCGCTCAGCTGGGGCTCACCCTGAAGCAGTTCTACGTGAACTCCATCAGCCCCACCGAGGAGACGGCCAAGGCGATCGACGAGCGGGCCAGCATGGGCGCCATCGGTGACATGCAGCGGTATCTGCAGTTCCAGGCGGCCCGGGCGATGCGCGACGCGGCCGCGAACGAGGGCGCCGGAGGCGGCATGGCCAGCGCGGGCATGGGGCTGGGCGCCGGAGTCGGGCTGGGCGCTGCCATGGCCCAGGCGATCACGCAGGCGATGAGCTCGCAGACCCGCCAGCAGCTGGAACAGGAGGCATCGCGGGGAGCGGGGGCGCAGCCGAGCGGCGTTCCCGAGGTGATGACCCCGGCCGAGGCCGCCGCCTATCTGCGCGTGTCTGAAGAGGACGTGATGGCTTTGATCGAAAGCGGTGAGCTGAAGGCCCGCCGTATCGGCAGCCAGATCCGCATCAGCAAATCCGTCATCGATGAGTTCTTGAAGGGGTAGCGCCCGTTGTCGATATGGAGAGGCGAGGGAGGCCTTCATGCGGGAGGCCTCCCTCGCTTTGTTTGGGAAAAACACTCATATGAGCCCCTCTCCCCCAGACTCGGGAGAAGGGCTGCCGAAGGACGCGCCACATTGGTATCAAATTAAGCGATACGGAAGCGTGGCCTCGCATCTCTGGGGTGGCTCGGAGGGGCTTCCCCCCCGGGCCACCCCTTTCAGGTGCGACCGCCCGTGGAGGGAAAAGGCGACGGGCGGGGGCCTCGCCCATGCTGTTCAGTTGATGCGAACAGGGTGCCGAAGGACGCGTCACCTTCTACTTGCGTAGTTGCCCCGGTTTGGTATTATAACAATCGAGGGTCAAGAGAATGCCGTAGACACGGAGGTGGACGGATGGTCACCGCGATCTCCCTTTTGACGGTGGAGCGCGATAAGGTGAACGATGTCGCCGAGCAACTGGCGGACATGGACGGGGTGAGCGAGGTCTACTCCATTGCGGGGCGATACGACCTGGCGGCGATTATTCGCGTTAAGGACAATGAGGATCTGGCGGATCTGGTCACCGAGCGCATTCGCGGCGTGCCGGGCATCATCCGATCGGAGACCCTCATCGCGTTCCGCGTGTATTCCCGCCATGATCTGGAGAGCATGTTCGCCATAGGCATGGAGGGCTGATACGAAGGAAACACCCCTTTGAGGAGGCGAAGACGAATGGATGAGCGGTTGCGCTTCATCTTCGTTCGACGTAGCATCCGTGAATTCACCTCGGAGCCGGTGAGCGATGCCGATGTACAGGCGCTGTTGGAAGCCGCGATGGCGGCTCCGTCGGCACGCAATACGAAGCCGTGGCATTTCGTCGTGGTGCGCGATCGGGGCACGCTGGATCGATTGGCTGGCACCCACACGTTCGCGAGCCCTTTAACTCGCGCTCCGCTGGGAATCATCGTGTGCGGGGAACCGGCGTTGTCTGAGTATTGGGTGCAGGACACCAGCGCCGCTACGGAGAACATCCTTCTGGCCGCGGCGGCCCTGGGGTTGGGATCCGTGTGGATTGGAGTCCATCCCAAGCCGGAGCGCGAGGCTCACGTGCGCGATGTCCTTGGCATCCCGGAGGAGATCACGCCTTTGAACCTGATCGCCATCGGGCATCCGGCCGAGTCGAGGCCGCCGCGTACTCAGTTTGATCCCTCTCGTGTCCACTACGAGAAGTTCTAGCGTGGCCGGAGAGATCGCGGGACCCATGAGCATGGCCAATCGAGGAGGTTATGCTGCGCGATAGCACGACTCTGCCTGATCTTCAGATGCTGCCGGTGGCCGATCTGGTGTTGCATGAGCACGGTGATCCTCGCCGGGTCGAGGCCCTGCAGCGGAAGCTGCGGGAGGATGGAAGGCTGAAGAACCCTCCGGTCGTAGCCCCGATCCCCCTGTCCGATCGCTTCGTGGTGTTGGACGGCGCCAATCGGACGCTGGCGTTACGCGCGTTGGGGATCCCGCACGTGGTGGCTCAGGTGGTCAGCTACGATGATCCGGGGGTGGAGCTGCATACATGGTACCATGTCGACACGGGGATGTCCCGCCAGGCGTTCATGGCCGCGCTGGAGGAGGTGACCGGCCTGAGGCTGATCCCTTCCACGTTGCATGAGGCCCGTCAGGCTCTGGCGGTCGGTGACGCGGCCGCCTATATCGTCTTTGAAGATACCGTCTACCGGGTGGGGGACGGGGATCGGGACCGGCTGGCCGATATCCGCCTGCTCAATGACCTGGTCAGGGCGTACAAGGGACGGGCCAACATCTACCGGGCCTCCAACGACGTCTATGAGAAGCAGGCCCCATACTACCCGGACATCACCGCCCTGGTCGTTTTCCCTCGTTATCGCCCGGCGGATATCATCGCGCTGGCCCGGGAGGGGGAGAAGGTGCCCAGCGGCATCACCCGGCATATTATCCCCAATCGGGCGCTGCGGATCAATATCCCCTTGTCGGTCTTGGAGGCAGATTGGCCTCTGGAGCAGAAGCGCGCCTGGCTGCATGACTGGCTGTTGGAACGAATGGCGGCCAACGCCATCCGGTTCTATAGCGAGCCCACCTTCCTCTTCGATGAGTGACCTGGATGCGGGCGTTCCGGGGCGTCCGTTGAGGTCAAGGCGATTGTGAACTGATGGAGACGCATGCGGTAACGGCAGGCTTTATCCTGACCCGTTTGTTGGCCGTGATGGCGTTGGTGGCCGCGAACGGCTTCTTCGTCATGGTCGAGTTTGCCCTGGTCACCTCACGGCGTGCGCGCATAGACCAGATGATCGCCCAGGGGCAACGCTCCGCCCGGCTGGTCAAGCATATGATGGAACACACCGATGCCTACATCGCGGCCGCCCAGCTGGGGATCACCATGGCCTCTCTTGCGTTGGGGTGGATTGGGGATGTCACCATCGCGGCCTTGATCGAGCCGCCGCTTCAGGCGCTCCTGGGGCGGTGGAGTGAGGCCGCCGCCTTGACCGTCGGCACCATCACCTCCTTTACCCTGGTCACGTCCCTGCACATCGTCTTGGGGGAGCAGGCCCCCAAGATCCTGGCCATTCGCTATCCCGAGCAGACCGCCATGTGGGTCGCGCCGCCCCTCAACGTCTTCTACATCGTCTTCCGCCCCTTTATCTGGGCGCTGGATCAGTCGACGGCTGCCGTGCTGCGGCTGTTGGGGGTTGCGGGGGTGACCTCACAGCATGGCGTATACACCGTGGACGAGCTGAAGATCCTCGTCCGGGAGTCCCAGGAGAGCGGCATCCTGGAGGAGGAAGAGGAGGAGATGTTGGTGCGGGTGTTCGAATTCAGCGATCGCTACGTGCGGGAGGTCATGATCCCGCGTACGGAGATCGTCGCCATCGAGCGCACGGCCACATTGAGCGATCTGCTGTCCACCTTCACCCAACATCAGCACTCCCGGTTCCCGGTGTATGACGGCGATCTGGATCACGTCGTGGGGTTGATCTCCATTAAGGACGTGTTGATGCTCATGTCCCACCAGGAGGTGCCCCGATCGCGGCCGCTGGCGGAGCTGGGGCTGATCCGGCCGGTGTTGATGGTGCCGGAGAGTCGCCGGGTCGGGGATCTGTTCCAGGAGATGCGTCGCACCCGGACCCAGATGGCCATCGTCATCGACGAATACGGGGGGACGGCCGGATTGGTCACCATCGAGGAGCTGGCGGAGGAGATCGTCGGCCGGGTGAGCGACGAGTGGGTTCAGGAGGAACCTGAGGTGGAGGCGCTCGGCCAGGGGACCTTCGAGGTGGACGCCATGCTCCGGGTCGACGAGGTGAACGCTGAGCTGGGGTTGCAGTTGCCGGAATCGCCGGATTACGAGACCTTGGCCGGATTCCTGTTGTATCTGCTGCGACGTATCCCGCAGGAGGGCGAGGAGGTCCGCTGGCGGGACCTTAGCTTCACCATTCTGGAGATGAAGGGCCCTAAGATCGAGAGGGTGCGCATCACACGATTGCCTGCAAAGCGGCCCGAGGCCGCTTTGACACCTCAGGAATAGGGGGATTCCGTGGCTAAGATCATACGAATCGAGGACATCGCTCAGCATGTGGGGGAGGAGGTCGTCCTGCGCGGCTGGTTGTACCATAGGACGGACAAGGGCCGGCTGCAATTCCTCCAGGTACGGGATGGCACGGGCATCGCCCAGGCTGTCGTCTTCAAGCGGAACGTGAGCCCGGAGGCGTTTCAGAACGCCCGAAAGCTGACACAGGAGTCATCGCTGATCGTCACCGGCACCGTACGCCAGGACGATCGGGCGCCGGGGGTTCCGGGTGGCTACGAGCTGGACGTCCAGGATCTGGAGGTGATCCAGCTCGCTCAGGATTACCCGATCGCGCCCAAGGAGCACGGGGTTGAGTTCCTTCTGGATCACCGACATCTGTGGATTCGCTCCAGCCGTCAGTGGGCCATCCTGCGCGTCCGGGCGGAGATCATCAAGGCCATCCGAAACTGGCTGGACGACCATGGCTTCCTGCTGGTGGATACGCCGATCCTCACCCCGGCCGCGGTGGAGGGGACCAGCACGCTCTTCCCCACCGACTATCATGGGACGCCGGCGTTCCTGACCCAATCGGGGCAGCTCTACAACGAGGCCAACATCTTCGCGTTCGGCAAGGTGTACTGTTTTGGGCCCACGTTTCGGGCGGAGAAGTCGAAGACCCGCCGACACCTCCAGGAGTTCTGGATGGTAGAGCCGGAGATCGCCTTCTGCCAGCTCGATGAGCTGATGGAGATCGAGGAGCAGCTCATCAGCGACGTGATCCAGACGGTGCTGCGGAATCGGGCAAATGAACTGAAGGTTCTACAGCGTGACCTGTCCTCCCTGGAGAACGTGCAGCCTCCTTTCCCCCGCATCTCCTATGATGAGGCCGTGGAGATGATCAACGAGGCTGCGGCCAGGGGACAGGTGGTGCCTCCGAGCGACGAGCCGCTGCCCCCGATCACGTGGGGCGACGATTTCGGCGCTCCACACGAGACGTTTATCGCCATGCAGTTCGATCGGCCGGTGTTCGTCCATCATTACCCGACGGAGGCCAAGGCGTTCTACATGGAGCCGGAGCCGGATCGCCCCGAGGTGTGCCGTAGCGTAGACCTCCTGGCCCCTGAGGGGTATGGCGAGATCACGGGCGGGTCGGAGCGCATGAGCGATCTGGAGAAACTCATCGCGGCCATCGAGAAGCATCAGCTTCCCAAGGACGTTTATGAATGGTACATCGACCTGCGCAAGTATGGCTCGGTGCCTCACTCGGGGTTCGGCCTGGGCGTCGAACGCATGGTGGCGTGGATCTGCGGCATCGAGCATGTGCGGGAGACCATCGCCTACCCACGCACGCTTACCCGCTTATATCCTTGATCCGACCGTCGAAGCGCCCATGTCGGCAACACGCCCGGCGTGGGCGCTCAGCCGTTCATCAACCTGCGCTCGTGTCTTTCCCCTCATGGCGGCGAAGGGTGGCTGAAACGTGTACCCAGCCTACCTGATCGTCTTCGTGGCCGCGCTGGCCCTGGCGGCGCTAAGCGTCCCCATCGCCGATCGGATTGGGCACCGTCTGGATATCGTGGATCGCCCCGGGGGGCGCCGACAGCATCATGGGACGGTCTCCCGGCTGGGCGGGATCGCGCTGTATTTGGCGTTCGTCGGCGCGCTCCTGCTGTCCGTCCTGTTGCCGGACGCGTGGCTGCCCCCCCGTCTGGATCCCAAGGAGATGACCCGGCTGACCGGCCTCCTCGTGGGGACCACCTTCGTCTTCCTGGCCGGGCTGGTCGACGATCGTTACGAGTTCGGCCCTTTGCCCCAGTTCGCCGTCCAGTTAATCGCCAGCCTGATCGCCATCGCGTTCATCATCCACATCAAGCACGTGAACAACCCGCTCACCAATCGGCTGCTCTTCGGCCCGGAGGGGCTCCCCACTCCGCTGGTGTGGGGGGTGACCGTCTTCTGGTTCATGGGGATGATGAACACGGTGAACTGGCTGGATGGGTTGGACGGGCTCGCGGCTGGCGTGGCCGCCATCCTGTGCGCGCTGCTGGCCCTCCACATGTATCGCGAGGGGCAGTATAGCGTCGTGCTCCAGCCGTTGGCCCTGCTGGGCGCCACGCTAGGGTTCCTTCCGTTCAACTTCTACCCCGCCCGCGTGTTCATGGGAAGCGCGGGGGCCTACGTATTGGGATACGCGTTGGCCGCGCTGGGCATCATCAGCGGCGCCAAGGTGGCCACGGTGCTGCTGGTCATGGGATTGCCCATCCTGGATGTCGCGTGGCTGATCTGGCGCCGCTGGAGGCATGGAAGGCGTCTGACCCGGGGAGCCCGGGATCATCTCCACTTCCGTCTGGTGGATCGGGGGCTATCCCCCCGGGCGATCGTGGCCGGGTACTACCTCTTCTCCGCGGGGTTTGGGATACTGGCGCTTGTCCTGGGGCCGCGAATATACAAGCTGATCGCGCTGGCTCTGCTGGCGCTGGTGGGGGGAGGGGTGCTGTGGTGGGCGAACCGGGAGGCCCCGGCCGACTAAAGGATCACGCGGGCTGTGGGACGACCTGATATCGATCGCCCGACTTGACCAGATGCGCCACATCCACACGAGGATCATGTTGAAAGATCAGCCGGGCTCGATGGCGCATCGCCCAGGCGATGATCTGCTTCTTGGTCTGGATGCTCACCAGCGGCTCGACGTCATAAGCGGGCACCCACGCCAGCCGCTCCAGGTGGACGGCCCACGAGATCGCGTCGGCCAGAAAGATGGCGGCCTCACCGTGGCTCTCGATGATCACGCATTGGTGAGCGCGTGTGTGGCCGGGGGTGACCCATGTTCGCACCTCGTCGGTGACCTGCACATCCCCGTCGATGACGTGCAGCTGGCCCCTCTGGGCGAGCGGCTGGAAGTTCTCGGCGAAGTAGGTGCCGCGCGTCCGCTCGTTGGGAAAGGAGGCGTCCGCCAGCTCCAGCCGCTGGATCCAGTAGGCGGCTCTGGGGAAGGTGGGCTCCGGCTCCTCGGAGTCTTCTCTCTGACGGGTATTCCCCCCGCAGTGGTCGGCGTGGAGATGGGTGTTCAGCACGATATCCACATCGTCCACCCCGAACCCCGCCTCGGCCAGCGATCGCAGCAGGCGGTCGCGGTCGTCCGGACGCAGCCCCAGGATCTCACGCACCCGCGGGGTCATCTTGTCCCCATATCCCGTGTCGACCAAGATGCGCTTCCCCTGGGATTCGATGAGCAGACAGCGCAGCGGTATGGGGACCCGATTCTCGGGGTCGGCCTCCGTTACACGACTCCATAGCCGCTTGGGGACCAGCCCGAACAGCCCGCCGGCGTCCATCCACACCTGACCGTCATCCACGATGTGGACGATCGCGTTCCCGACCTCGATTCGACGATAGGCCAATGTTGGTCTCAACTCCGGGTGTTTGGTATGGGGGGATATCTGCTTTCAGGGATCCGCTTCCGGCTGAGAGGTTAGCGCTTTCGGCGCCTCCACTGGCCCGCATGGATCTGCGCCAATGCCTGGGACGCCGCCTCGCCGACCAGGCCCTGCCCGGCGTCGGCCCCATCCTCTCTCCGGCGGGCCAGCGCCTCCTGCACCCGCTCCAGGAGCTCTCGATCCGTGTTCCGGGAGCGGAGGGCGGTCTGGGTGATGTTTCCCAGCCCCAGGCAGGCGTGCCATCGCACCTGCGGGTCCGGGTCGTCCAGCGCCGTCAGGAGCCCGTTCACGACGGCCGGGTCCCAGCTCAGTTGTCCCAGGGCCCACGCGGCGCTGCGTCGCACGGGCGCCTCCTCGCCGTCCCGCGTCAGGCATCGTTGTAACGGCTCCGCCCCCGCGGGGACGCCGACCATCCCCAGCGCCCGCACGAGCGCCCAGCGCACGCCCGGCGAAGGCTCTTGTTCCATGCGCGTCGCAAGCGGCTCGATGACCTCCACCCGCCCGATCCGGCCCAGGGACAGCGCGGCCGCCACGCGTACGCCAGCGTCCTGGTCGGATAGCGCCTCGACCAGGAGGGGGAGGGCCTGTCGCCAGGGGGCTTCTCCCAGTGCCTCGGCCGCGGCTGCCCGCCGGACGGGCGACGCGTCGTTCAGCGCATCGCGCAGGGCGCGTAGCGCCTCATGCTCGGGGAGGTCCAGGAGGGACCGCCCGGCCTGCCAGCGAACGAACGGCTCGGGGTCGCCCAGGGCGCGCACCAGCGCCTCGGCTGCCCGCGTAGGCATGGGGTGTTGTCCCAGGACGCTGGCTGCCTCCCACCGCCGCCGGGGGTGAGGATCGCTCAGGGCGACGAAGGGATCGCCCTCCCAGGAGCGGACGATATCGGAACGCTTGTGACGCAAGCGGCGCAAACGAGCCATCCATCCCATCATGCGTGCTCCCACGTCTATGTCGGCCAGGCCGGGCGTAGTATAGCACAGGCCCGACCAATGCCCAAGCGTATCAGGGGGACATGTCGGGGCTTTTTCAAAGCCGGTGGTGGAAATCGGGGTGGTAAGAACGCCCCCGCTTGTTGCCCGAGGCAAGTCATTCCCCTGGTCGTCAACCGAGGGAAAACGGCCCTCATCCCCCAGATCCCCCTCGCCCGGGCTCGGGAGAAGGGGGATCAAGCGAGCTGATCTTCACCCCTGCAGGTGTCACGTATGCCGATATGAACGCTGGACTTTGAAAAGGCCCTGGGAGCATGGCCGGCTTTGAGAGCATCCTGAACGGGCTCGTATCGTGGTAGTGTATCTTTTTCGATGGAAATACAGCAGGGAGCTTTGAGGGGCGCAGCCCCTCAAAAGAAACCTCCCGGTTCCGCCCCTCACCTGCCTTGCCCGACCTTGTCCACCCGAATCAGGCCGGGAAAGGACAGGTGTAAAGCGGAAAAAGAGGAGGTT
>JAJRVX010000081.1:0-5466 GCA_024277095.1 Chloroflexota bacterium | reverse complement strand
GTGGCCTTCGGCGGCGCGGGGCCGCTGCACGCGCCCGCTCTGGCCGCAGCGCTGGGCATCCCGTACGTGCTGATCCCCCGATATCCGGGGCTGACCTCGGCCTTGGGATTGCTCCTGGCCGCTGTCGTGAAGGATCACTCTCGCACGGTGATGTGGGAGCCGGGGTGGGTGACCGATGAGCGGCTGCTGGCCGCTTATCAGGAGCTGGAGGATGAGGTCTGGAGGGCATGGCGTGGGGAGGGCTTGACCTCCGTGGGCGTGCAGGTCGAGCGGGCGCTGGACCTGCGTTACGTTGGGCAGTCGTATGAGCTGACGGTGCCTTACGTCCCGGGGGAGGAGCCCTGGACGGCGGCGGTGGAACGGTTCCATGCCGCCCATCAGGCGCGCTTCCAGCATGCGCACCCGGACCGGCCGGTGGAGGCGATCACATTGCGCGTCCGCCTTCGCCTGCCCGCTTCTCCTCCCGATCTGCGTTGGTCGGGCGGAACCCTCACCCCGCAGGCGATCGCCGTCCGCCCGGTGCGTTGGGAGGCGGAGTGGGCCGATACGCCCCTCTACCGGCGGGAGGATCTGGCCCGAGGCGTCCGACTGGCGGGCCCCGCGCTGGTCGTCCAGCTCGACAGCACGGTGCCCATCCCGCCTGGCTGGTCCGCCCGGGTGGACGACTGGGGGAATCTGATCTTGAGCGAGTCGCATGGTGAGACATCGATCTGATCCGCGTCCGGATCCCGTCAGCCTGGAGATCTTCCGGCACCTCTTCGCCGCCGTGGCCGAGGAGATGGGCGTCACGTTGGGGCGCACGGCCTATTCGCCCAACATCAAGGAGCGGCGGGACTACTCCTGCGCGCTCTTCGACCATCGGGGCCAGATGATCGCACAGGCTGCCCACATCCCGGTGCATCTGGGCTCCATGCCCGCCTCCGTGCAGGCGGCTCTGGAGGCGGTGGAGCGCTGGCGACCGGGTGATGTGGTCATCCTGAACGATCCGTTCCTTGGGGGGACCCACCTGCCCGATATCACGCTGGTCTCGCCGGTATTTCATGCCGAGGGCGGCGAGGAGCCCGTGTACTTCGTCGCCAGCCGCGCGCATCACGCCGATGTGGGCGGGATGGCTCCAGGCTCGATGGGGACCGCCGGCGAGATCTACCAGGAGGGGCTCATCATCCCGCCGATCTACCTGGCCGAGGCCGGGCGGCTGCGTCGTGATCTCATCGAGCTGATCTGTCGAAACGTGCGCACGCCGGAGGAGCGGCGGGGCGATCTGGATGCGCAGCTCGCGGCCCATCGGGTGGGCGAGCGGCGCGTTCTGGAGTTGATCGACCGGTACGGGCTGGCTGCGGTGCAGGCGCACGCGGAAGCGCTGCTGGATTACGCCGAGCGGCTGACGCGGGCGCGCATCGGGCAGGTGCCGGACGGCGTGTACCGGTTTATGGACTACATGGACGACGACGGTCGCGAGGATGAGCCGGTGCCCATCTCCGTCGCCATCACCGTCTCGGGCGAGGAGATGACCCTGGACTTCACGGGGACGGCCGCACAGCGCGTGGGGCCGATCAATTGCCCACTCGCGGTGACGCGATCCGCGGTGCTGTACGTGGTCCACTGTCTGATCGGGGGGGATGTGCCCGCCAACGCGGGCGTCAGCCGGCCGGTGCACGTGCTGGCTCCGGAGGGGAGCCTGGTGAACGCGAGGCCGCCCGCGGCGGTGGCTGGGGGCAACGTGGAGACGTCCCAGCGGATCGTCGATGTGGTGCTGGGCGCCCTGGCCCAGGCGTTGCCCGATCGCATACCGGCTGCCAGCCAGGGGACGATGAACAATCTGGCGGTGGGCGGCTTCGATCCGGAGCGTGGGCGGCCGTTCACCTACTACGAGACCCTGGGCGGGGGAGGCGGCGGGCGGCCGTCGGGGCCGGGCCTCTCCGGGCGCCACAGTCACATGACCAATACGCTGAACACGCCGGTGGAGGCGATCGAGTTCACGTTGCCGCTGCGCGTGCGACGGTACGCGCTCCGAGAGGGCTCCGGCGGCCCCGGGCGTCATCCCGGAGGCGAGGGCGTGGTGCGCGAGATCGAGTTCCTGACCCCGGCGACGGTCAGCCTGCTCACCGAGCGCCGCCGGCTGGCGCCTTATGGATTGCATGGCGGCCGGCCGGGCGCGCGTGGGCGCAATCGGCTGCGGCGAATCGGTGCGGATCGGGAGGAGTCGTTGCCCGGGAAGGCCACGCTGGAGGTGGCCGCGGGGGATGTGCTGATCGTGGAGACGCCGGGGGGCGGCGGATGGGGTTCGCCGGGCGGGGAGGGTTGAAAAGCGGGACAAGGCATCGGCCCTGTCCCGCTTTCTCGTCTTATCCTTCGCCGCGTTCGCCCTTCAGCAGCGAGGCGGCCTCGGCGTCCAGGAAGATGTAGGCCCGCTCGTGCTGTTGCAGGATGGAGGCCGGGTGCCAGGGGGTCACCTCGCCGGTCAGGCAGTCCCGCACCGCCTGGGCTTTGCGGCGGTCGGGCACCGTGCACACGATGTTCCGGGCCTTCATGATCTGTTTGACGGACATGGAGATGGCGCGCCGGGGCACCTCATCGAAGGAGGCGAACCATCCCTCTCCAAGCTGCTGTCGCCGGCAGGCCTCGTCCAACTCCACGATGATGTAAGGGTCCTCCACCTCGAAGTCGGCCGGGGGATCGTTGAAGGCCAGGTGCCCGTTCTCCCCGATCCCCACGAAGGCCACGTCGATCTCATAATCGGCGATGATCTGGTTCAATCGCCGGCATTCCGCCTCCGGATCGGGCGCGTCCCCCTGGATCAGGTATACCGTGCCCGGGTGCACGCGATCGATCAGGCGCTCCTTCAGGTAGCGGCGGAAGGAGGCAGGATGCGTCTCCGGCAGGCCGATGTACTCGTCCAGGTGGAACATGGTGGTCTTGGACCAGTCGATGTCCGGGATGGACGTCAGCGCGTCCAGGAACTCGAATTGCGAGGCGCCCGTGGCGGCCACGAATACGGCATGTCCCTTGCGGGCGATGGCCTCGTTCAGACATTCCGCCGCCTTCTTCGCGGCGGCCTGCCCCATCTCCTCTTTCGTGGGAAAGATCTGGATCTCCATGGCCCTCTCCTGTTTCCGTGAGGGTGGCAGCCCTCACGCGACTCATCCCGATTGCGCTTCGTTCCCCAGGATTTCCTCGATCCGGGCGAGCACGTCCTCGCTCAGTGTGACGTCGGAGGCGGCCGCGTTGTCGATCACCTGCTCCGGCCGGCTGGCGCCGGTGATCACGCTGCTGATCTCCGGGCGGCGCAGGATCCACGCCAGCGCGAGCTGGCTCATGCGGATCCCCAACTCCTGGGCGATGGCCGTGAGCTGCCGCACCTTGTCGATGTTCTCCTCGATGGACTGGCGAAGCCATTCGCGCTCGGCCGCCCGGCTGCCCTCGGGGATGCCGTCGTTGTACTTGCCCGTCAGGATGCCCTGGGCCAGCGGGCTATACACCGTCAGCCCGATCCCGTGGCTGGCGCACACCGGCATGATCTCCGCCTCGATATGACGATCGAGCATGTTGTAGCGGGGCTGCTCGACCTGTGGCCGGTAGAGGTTCAACGTGTTGGCGATCCCCACCGCCTTCTCGATCTGGGCGGCCGTCCACGTGCTGGTCCCCCAGTAGAGCACCTTGCCCTGGCGCACCAGATCATCCATGGCGCGGATCGTCTCCTCCAGGGGGGTCTCCGGGTCGAACCGATGGCAGAAATAGATGTCGATATAGTCCGTGTCCAAGCGGCGCAGCGTGCCCTCGATGGATTCCATGATGTGCTTGCGGCTGAGCCCCCGGTCGTTCACATTATCGCTCATGGGCCAGTATAGCTTGCTGGAAATCACCAGATCGCTGCGGCGATAGGCTTTGATGACCTTGCCCATTACGCGCTCCGCCTCGCCGCGGGCATAGGCGTCGGCCAGATCGAAGAAGTTGATCCCCTGATCGATGGCCGCACCGATGCACGCGGCGGTGGCCTTCTCATCCACCTTCTCTCCAAACGTTAACCACGCTCCCAACGAGATCTCGCTGACCTTCATCCCCGCGTTTCCCAGACGACGATACTGCATTGTGCTTCTCCTCCATGCTGTTTACCAAGTATGCCGGGCCGATTTCACGAGGGCACAGTTGCCCGGGCGTGACGCGGGCCAGTATACCATGTCTGATCCTTCACCCCAAACGCGATGGCGTATCGGTCGTATGTCCCGGAGGAATGGAAGTCCCGTGGAACGGCTCGCGATGCCTGTCCTACCGTTCCCGGCCCCGATGGCGGCCCGGGCCCGGGCGAGGCTGTGGCAGTGGCGCCACCCGGTGGTGAAGATCGCTTTTTCGATTCGCTCATCTGTGCTAGAATAGTCGTGTATGAGCGAGTCTGTAAGCTTGTTCGACGCGCGACGTGAGGAGTTAACCGAGAAGGAGGCGCCGCTGGCCGCCCGCATGCGGCCGCGCACGCTGGACGAGTTCGTCGGCCAGGAACATATCATCGGCCCCGGCCGGCTGTTGCGCCGCGCCATCCAGGCGGACCAGCTCTCCTCCATCATCTTCTACGGGCCGCCGGGCACCGGCAAGACTACGCTGGCCCGCATCATCGCCAACACCACCCGCGCCCACTTCATCGCCATCAACGCCGTGCTGGCCGGGGTCAAGGATATTCGCGCGGCCATCAAGGAGGCGCAGGAGCGCCGCGGCCGGTTCGGCCAGCGCACCATCCTCTTCGTGGACGAGGTGCACCGCTTCAACAAGGCCCAGCAGGACGCTCTCCTGCCCTGGGTGGAGAACGGCACGGTCATCCTGATCGGCGCCACCACGGAGAACCCCTACTTCGAGGTCAACAAGCCGCTGATCTCCCGTTCTCGCATCTTCCAGCTTAAGCCGCTGACCGAGGATGACCTGCGCGAGATCGCCCGGCGGGCGCTGGCGGATCCCGAGCGTGGCTATGGCAAGCTGAAGGTCCACATCGACGAGGACGCCCTGGATCACCTGGTCAACGTGGCCAACGGCGACGCCCGGGCGCTGCTCAACGCGCTGGAGCTGGCGGTAGAGACCACGCCGCCCGGCCCCGACGGCGTGATCCACATCGACATGGCCGTGGCGGAGGAGTCCATCCAGCGACGGGCCGTCCTCTACGACAAGGAGGGCGACGCCCACTTCGACACCATCAGCGCCTTCATCAAGTCGCTGCGCGGCTCTGATCCCGACGCCGCGCTCTACTGGCTGGCGCGCATGGTATATGCCGGCGAGGACCCGCGCTTCATCTTCCGGCGCATGCTCATCTTCGCCAGCGAGGATGTGGGCATGGCCGATCCCAACGCCATCCAGGTGGTGACCGCCTGTGCCCAGGCGTTCGACTACGTGGGCCTGCCCGAAGGTCGCTTCCACCTGGCCCAGGCGACCATCTATCTGGCCACCGCGCCCAAGTCCAACAGCACCATGGGGTTCTTCGACGCG
>JAJRVX010000080.1:0-4912 GCA_024277095.1 Chloroflexota bacterium | reverse complement strand
CAAGGGGTGGAGTCCGAAGTGGTCGTCCGGGAGGGGAAGGTTCGCGACGTGATCCCGCAATTCGTTCAGGAGGTAGGAGCAGACCTTCTGGTATTGGGACGACCTCAGGCCGGAGCCGCCAAGCAGGTGTTCGACCAGCAGGGGGTCACCCCCTTTGCCCAGGCGGTGGAGAAGTCCACCGGGGTGAAGGTTCTGATCGTATAAGGACGACTGTGGAGCCTCCGCCCAACCATCCCCAGCAACGACGCAGGGCACACCGGTGCCCATGACGCAATCCCCCCCGAGAGCTCAAGGGTGGGGACGATCGCCCTTACGCTCCTGAACGACGGCAGAGGCGATGGTTTCCTTTCCAAGCGGGAACACGGCGGAGGATCTTCGGGGGGCTACGCCCCTCAAAGCCCCCCTGGGCATTGGCTATCCATCTGGCTTGTGAGGCGTTCGAGGGAGGGGAAGATGTCATCCCATCTGCTGATCGTGATCCTGAGCCACCTGGAGCAGGTGCCGCAACTCATGCAGGCGTGGGAGAAGGCGGGAGTACCCGGCGTGACCATCGTGGACAGCGTCGGCGGATTCCGGGCCCGTCGTTGGCTGGAACGAAGCGGCTTGCCCTTACCCGCGGCGCTGCGCGGCCTGTTCCAGGCGGAGGAAGTGCGCGGCCGCATCGTGCTGGCGGCCATCGACGACGAGACCATCCTGGAGCACGCGATCGCGGAGGCGAAGCAGGTGACGGGCGGGTTCGATCAGCCTCATGGCGGCCTGCTGCTGGTACTGCCGGTTGCCCTCTCCCTGGGGGTGCGCAAGCAGCCTCCTGAGCCGCCCCCCGAACAGCCCCCTATGTTGGCCCCTACGGAGCCGCGCACGATCACCCGCCGCACGCCCATCTCGGCCGTCCTGAAGCTCCCCCCCGTGATCGTGCATGAGAACGACACGCTGGAGGAGGCCGCGCGGGCGATGATCCGGCAGCCCAGCGTCCACTGCGCCTGCGTGGTGAACGACGAAAACCGGCTGGTAGGCGTCCTCCCCCTCTCCACCATCGCGCAGGATGTGTTCCTGCACATCATACCGGAGGAGTTCCTCTCCCACGTCACCGATTGGGACAGCGTCGCCGATTTCGCCCAGCGGAGTCAGGTGCGCCAGGTCAAGGCCGCCATGCTGCCCCCCGTCTGGGTCAAGCTGGATGACACCGTGGAGGATGCGTTCCGCAAGATGCACGAGCTGGGCGTCCAGGGCCTCCAGGGATTGCCCGTCGTCGACGACGAGTATCACGTCGTGGGCTATATCAACCTGCTGGGGCTCCTGGACGTATGGCTCTCAGCCTCGGAGGGCCAGCCGGAGGGTGAGCCCAAAGAGAGCGCAGGACAGGAGCGGCAGGAGTAGCATCCATGAACCAGACGCTGATCGCCGGAGTGATCTTCTTCTTCACCTACGCGTTGATCGTCAGCGAGCGCGTGCCGCGCACGTTGGCCGCCCTGCTGGGCGGCCTGGCCATGATCTGGCTGGGGGTCGTGGAGCAACACGAGGCCTTCCAGGCCATCGACTTCAACGTGATCTTCCTCCTGACCGGCATGATGATCATCGCCAACGTGCTGCGCGAGACCGGCGTGTTCCAATGGATCGCCGTGCACGCGGTGATCATCGGACAGGGCAGCCCCTTCCGCATCCTGGTGATCCTGTCCTTCATCACCGCCGTGAGCTCCGCCATCCTGGATAACGTCACCGTGGTCATCCTCGTGGGCCCCATCACGCTCTTCATCGCCTCCAACCTCGGCGTCAGCCCGCTGCCCTATCTCATCGCGGAGATCCTGGCCTCCAACATCGGCGGGGCGGCCACGCTCATCGGCGATCCTCCGAATATCCTGATCGGCAGCGCGGCGGGGATCGACTTCGCCACCTTCCTCTGGCACATGGGGCCGATCTCGATCCTGACCTTCATCGCCTTCCTCGGCCTGGCGTGGGTCCTGTTTCATCGCCAGCTGAGGCCGGAAGCCGGACGCGTCACCGGCTTGAAGGAGGTGGATACCAGCACCCTGATCACCCAGCCCCAGCTCCTGCAACGGTCCCTGATCGTCCTGGCGGGCACGATCATCGGGTTCCTGGTGCATGGGGTGTTGCACCTGGAACCCGCCACGATTGCCCTGACCGGCGCCACCATCCTGCTCATCTGGACGCGACAGGATCTCCATCACACCATGGCCGAGGTGGAGTGGCCGACGCTGTTCTTCTTCGTCGGCCTGTTCATCGCCGTCGAGGGGGTGGTGGCGGTCGGGCTCATCGACGCCATCGCCGAGACCGCGCTGCGGATCATCGGCAACGATCTCCGCCTAGCGGCCATCTCGATCCTGTGGCTATCGGCCTTCGCGTCCGCCATCATCGACAACATCCCGTACACGGCCACGATGATCCCCTTCATCGAGAGCATGGGGCGAGCCATGCCCATCGGGCCGCTGTGGTGGGCGCTGGCGATGGGGGCGGATCTGGGCGGCAATGCCACGCTGGTGGGCGCCTCCGCCAACGTCGTGATCGCCAGCCTGGCCGAGCGCAGCGGCCACCCCATCAGCTTCCGTGATTTCTTGCGCTACGGGATCCCCACCACGCTGATGGCCATGCTCATCTCCACCCTGTATCTCTGGGTTCGCTACCTGTGATCGCCCGCGAGGGAAAGGCGAAAAAACATGCTCTTTGCGGAGGGGAGGCCCTTCCACACCCCCCTTCCGGGCGCGACGGCTCTGGAGGGGGAAATGGCAAGCGGCCGAAAAGGGGCAGCACAAGGCCGAATCGGGATCTATCCGCAAGATGTGCTATAATCTCCCCACCGGACATCGGCGATCCGTCCCATCGCCCGTCCTGTTCAGAGAGACATCATCAGAGAGAACGCCAAAGCACCCTGAACAGGAGATGGCATGACGCTTGATATTCACATCGGCGACATCGTTCGCATGCGCAAGCCGCACCCATGCGGCAGCTATGAGTGGGAAGTGGTACGCCTGGGCGCCGACATCGGCATCCGATGTTGCCAGTGCGGGCGTCGTGTCCTCCTGCCCCGCAGCCGATTCCAACGCCGCATGAAGGCGCTGGTAAGGCGCGGCGGTGCGGCATCGGAGGGGTCCGCAGATCCGGCCGCCTCCGCCGACCGGTCGTGATCCGAGGCCGTGACGATGGCGGCCCAATCCCAGAGCGGCTTCGGCCCGGTCCTCGCCAACCGCCCCTTCCGTGCCCTGTGGACCGCCCAGGCGCTGGCGCAGACGGCCCAGAACGGGATCAATTTCATGCAGATGGTGCTGATCGAGCACATGACGGGCTCCAGCACCCATCTGGGCCTGATGATCCTCGCGTTCACCCTGCCCGGGATCCTGGTGAGCCCCATCGCCGGCGTGGTGGTGGACCATATCCCCAAGAAGTGGGTGCTCATCGCCTCCAACGCGCTCCGCGTGATCCTGACCCTGGGATACTTCCTTGTGCTGGGACGTTGGGAGGGATGGTCGCTGCTCCTGGCGGTCTATGCCATCGCCTTCGTCGCCTCTACCGTGGGGCAATTCTTCAGCCCGGCCGAGGCGGCGACGATCCCCCTGCTGGTCGGCAGGCACAACCTGGTCGCGGCGAACGCCCTGTTCAACCTGACCCTGGCCGGCTCCCAGGTCGTCGGGCTGATCATCCTGGGGCCACTGATCGTGAAGGCGGTAGGCATCCGGGGCGGCTTCATCGTCATCGCGGTGATGTACGTGCTGGCGACGCTCTCCGTGGCCCAGATCCCCAGGGATCGCGTGCGTCCCCATCCCGCCGAGGAGGAGGGGGTAGGAGCCGGATGGGAGCGGCTGCGCGCCAACCTGAAGGAGGGATGGGCGTTCGTCCTGCGCGAGCGGACCGTGGCGGTCGCCATGTCGCATCTGACGGTCATCGCCACCCTGATCATGATCCTGGCGATGCTGACGCCCGGTTTCGCGGCTCGCGTGCTGGGCATGGCGCCGGAGGACGCCGTGCTGGTCTTCGCCCCGGCCGGGGTGGGCATGCTGCTGGCCACCGGCGCCCTGGGACGATGGGGGTATCGACTACGGAAGGACGTGCTGGGGCATCTGGCGCTGCTGGCCGCCGGGCTCTCCTTCGCCGGCCTGGGCATCCTGAGCCGGTCGTTCCTGATCCATCGGGCGCAAATGGACACCACCGCCGGCCTGGGACTGCTCTCCGCCGTCATCGGGCTGAGCTTCCTGCTGGGGATGAGCATGTCCGCGGCCAACATCCTGGCCCAGACCATCGTGCAGGAGGAGACGCCCGCTCCACTGCGCGGGCGGGTGTTCGCCGTGCAATACATGCTGAACAACCTGGTCGGCATCCCTCCCATGCTGACCATCGCCGGGTTGGCGGACTGGCTGGGGATCCCGCCCGTCCTCATCGGCGTGGCCTGCGCCGTCCTCCTGGCGACCGGGATCAGCGCCTACGTCCGATATGGGCGCCCCAACGCGGAGTGGCTGCGCCCGCCCATCCGCCTCGGCTCCGAACCGGATCCCACATCCCCATCCCGACAGGATCACGCCCCCTGATTCGATAGCCCCCGAGCGCCACAAGGCGACTGCAGCGGCTTAACACGACGCTCACGGGGGACCACGCTCCCCGCCGTATTTCCGCCGTTTTGGATACACCACCACGGTTCTGGCGGTGTATCTTTTTGGGTGGAAGTACAGCAGGGAGCTTTGAGGGGCGCAGCCCCTCAAAAGAGACTTCCCGGTTTCCGCCCCTCGCCTGCCTCGCCCGGCCTTGCCCACCCGAATCAGGCCGGGAAAGAGCCGGTGCAAAGCGGAAAAAGAGGATGTTTGGGCGGAGGGAGGTCCCTCAGCACCTCCCCTGTGGGCTTGCGATGGGCCTCGCGGAATTTCCACCATTTTGGATACACCACCACGGTTCTCGAGTGTTTGTAGAT
>JAJRVX010000079.1:0-7396 GCA_024277095.1 Chloroflexota bacterium | reverse complement strand
GGGACCTGGAAGCCCTGGAGCACCCCCAGCGAGGCTCCGGCCTTGGCGGTCGGCCATCCCTCGGCGTAGATGGGGCCAGTGGTCTCCTGGAAACGAACCGCCAGGAGACACGTTTCGGCCATATCGTCCGACCAGCGTACCGTGATCTCGTCGTGGAACCGATAGACATCCCGATCGATGTAAGCTCGCTCAAAGGCCCGTTCCAGTTTGTGGCGGCGGGCGATGGCCTCGTTTTGCGTGGGGATCAGCGCCAAGACGTTCTCGTCCTCCAGGCCCACGATCTGCAGCGCCATCACATAGGGACATTCGCGCGTCGCCACCTCCTCAAAGCGCACCAGGATCTCGTTCGTGCCCTCCTGGAGCGTGACCTGGAAGGAGACGCTGTGCGGGAGTGGGTGGTGGAAATGCTCCTGTCGGTGGATGTGTTGGCCGTTGACCCAGACATCTGCGGGGCCGTTCGTGGTCAGGATCCACGTCACATCCTGTCCGGCCGAGGTTCGCAGTTGTGCATATGCCCAGCTTCGCAGGTAGTGGCAGGTGGGATAGTAGGCGGTTTGATCCACAAAGTGGTCATCTCGGCAGCGATAGTAGTTCCAGGTGAGCTCTGTATCCCCGACTTTGAACTTGGTCCAGTCCACGGGAGGCTGCTCAATGCCGGACCCTTCCATGTAGTAGTGGCGGGCGATTTGTTGTTTGAGATCCTCGCCCTGGAAACGATCCAGATCGGTGACCTCGATCGCCTGGGGGCCGGCCACAAGCCAGTTGTGGATGTAGCCATCCTGAAGCGGGTACTCGGCGTAGAAGACTTTCATAGATGTCGCTCCTCCGATGGTCTTGATATCGTGGTGGTGATCAGACCTCAGATGCGTAGAAGGACCGACGCCGGGGAACATAGGCCAGGCTGCGGCCTGGGCTCGCGATCGGCTCGCTTTGGATGGAGCCGCTCGCTGGCGAGCACGGTCATCGGCGTCGCCGTCCATAGGAGACCCATGTGGACGCGGGGCGGTTCACACCCTCCTAAATAATACGGCATGTTGATGTATTTGACCAGATCGTCCGGGCGGCGGTCGCGTGGTTTTTTCGGTGGAGGTGCGGCGGAGAGCTTTGAGGGGCGTAGCCCCTCAGCGGATCAGCTTCGGTTCCTGCTGCCTGTTTGACACAACCCTTGCGCACCGCGTATACTGCTGTCAGGCGTGCGGACGTTGTATCAGGACGATGGACGAGCGGGCTCTGGGCGGGTCGACGGCGCTCCCGGTCGAGATGTGGTGACGGCGCATTTGGATGCGCTGGCCAGAGCAAGAGGATGCCGTTGCGTGGACGGCGGAGTGGACGAGGGACGATGTGTGAGCAAGGTGTGAAGAGAAAGAGGGGGGATGATGGCCCCGCGCGCTCGTCAGATCTGCGTCCCTCCCGCTGGTGGTCATTGGTCACCGATAAGCTGACCCTCGCTGGAAGCGAGCCCGTCTCTTACATCGAGATCGAAGAGGAGGCCGTTTCCCCGGCGCGCAAGGCCATCGTACTGGAAACGGCGTGGCCGTTGGTCATCAATGGTCAACACTGGTTGACGTTGCTCTGTACTCCCACTCATCTTGAGGCTTTCGTGCTGGGGTTCCTGTTCAACGAGGGGATCATTCAAGGGCTGGACGATGTGCGCAGCTTGAGGATCCAGGAGGCGCCTGAGGCCCTGATCGAGGTCGAGCTTCGGAATACAGAGGTGGATCTCCCGCAGCATCGTACGCTGACGAGCGGGTGTGGAGGGGGGATCACCTTCGTGGACATGGCCGTTCGGCGCGCTCCGGTGACCTCCAGGCGTCAGGTGTCGGTTGGTCAACTGGCTGCGCTGATGCAGATGTTGATCGCGAGCGTGGCGGACGAGTATCGCGAGGTGGGTGGGTTTCATACCAGCGGATTGAGCCATGGACGGGATCTGGCCGTCGTGGTCAGCGACATCGGGCGGCATAACACGCTCGACAAGATCGCCGGTGAGTGCCTGTTGCGTGGCCTTCCCACTCGTGATGCGATCCTGCTGACTACCGGTCGGGTGTCCAGCGAGATGTTGGGGAAGGCGGCTCGCATGGAGGTGCCCGTGGTCGTGACCCGCAATTCCCCTACGTCCCTGGCTGTTGAGCTGGCGCGAGCGTGGCATGTGACCCTGGTAGGCTACGCTCGTGGGCGGCGGATGCACGTGTACGCGGGGTGGGACCGTATCCAGCAGGGAGGCGGACCTCCCCCTTGTGAGGACGCTTTGTGAGGAAAGGTCCCCGGGCAATCTCCCTGTTTCGTGTTGGTGAGCCCACGGGAGACCATTTTGTGATCAGCGCTGCACGAATGGCGTCTCCTGTGGGCTTTTTCCCAGACGGGGAATTGATCTGCCGCCACCTACCTGTGGGCAGAGGCGATTCATGAATCGCCCCCGCCCCGGCAACACCTATGAGGGAGACTATCGGTCCCCGGGACCGTCGAGATCCCGGGGACCTTGCAAAGGGTTGTGCCTCTACCGGGAGGCCGGGGAGATCAGGCCGGTTGTGCTTCCAGGGCGGCCTCCTGCTCCCGCTCCAGGATGGCCTTGACCTTCTCATACTCGGCTTCGATCTGATTGACCTTCTCCTCTACATTCTCCAACCGGCCCTCGCGCCCCATGAATTCCACTTCCTTGCAGAGGTTTGCCAGCCGGGTCGCCCCGAAGAGGGCGCTGGTGGACTTGAAGGTGTGGGCAGCTCGTTGCACGGTGGGGGCGTCCCCTTGGGCCAGCGCCTCTCGGATCTGCGCCAGGAGTTGTGGGGCCTCCTCCAGATAGCTGGCGATGAGCTCTTGTAGGGTCTCCTCCCCCATGGCCTCCCGGAACTGTTGTAGCGTGTCTTTGTCCAGCGCCGGTCCTTGTTCCTCATCCCCCTTCGGGGGCTCTGTGGAGGGCTCCCCCTTTCTGCGCTGCGCGCCCCGCTGCAATGCGGCGGACAGCTCCTCTACTCGCACGGGCTTGCTGATGTAGTCGTCCATGCCCGCGGCCAGACATCGATCTCGATCCTCTCGCAATGCGTGAGCGGTCATGGCGATGATATAGGGTTGGCGATTCTGGTCCCAGAGTTGGCGGATCCGGCGAGTGGCCTCCAGGCCATCCATCTCCGGCATCTGGACGTCCATGAGGATGACGTCATAGGGCTGGCGCCTGAGGGATTGCAGGACCTCCAGGCCGTTGGCGGCCACGTCTGCCCGATATCCCATGCGCTCCAGGAGGCGTAAGGCCACTTTCTGGTTGACGATGTTGTCCTCGGCCAGCAGGATGCGGAGGGGGTATCGTTCGGCCAGGGAGGAGTCGATGCGCTGCGGTTTGCTGGGCCTGGATATCGGGATGGGCTGGTGGGCCACGATGCTCATCAGCACATTGTAGAGCTGTGAAGGCTTGATGGGCTTGCTCAGGAAGGCGGCAAAGTCCACCTCCTGGTCGTTTCCGTCCATACGGCCGATGGATGTCAGCATCACGAGCGGCAGGGAATCGCTATCACGGAGTTTGCGGATCTCCTTCGCCAGGGTGATGCCGTCCATCTCTGGCATGTGCATGTCGAGGATGGCAAGGTCGAAGGGTTCACCCTGGCGGAGCCATTCGAGCGCCTCTGATCCGGAGGCCGTGGCTCGCGGCACCATCTCCCAGGACTGGGCCTGGCGGGTGAGGATGAGGCGGTTGGTCGCGTTATCATCGACGATCAGGATCCGCTTGCCGGCGAGCTGGGGCGGTGGCTCCATCAACGGGTTGACCACCGGCGTCTGGGAGACCCGGGCCCGGATGGTGAAGTGGAACGTGGACCCCTTGCCCTCCTCGCTTTCCACCCAGATGGAGCCGCCCAACATCTCGGTGAGCCGTTTGCAGATGGCCAGGCCGAGGCCGGTACCGCCGTACTGGCGCGTGGTGGAGGCGTCGATCTGGGTGAACGGCTGGAACAGGCGGTGTAGGCGGTCTTTGGGGATCCCGATGCCGGTGTCTCGGACGGCGAAGTGGAACTCGTAGTATCGGTCATCGAGCGGTCGGCCGCTCACCGATACCACAACCTCCCCCTCATGGGTGAATTTGACGGCGTTGGAGAGGAGGTTGACCAGGATCTGGCGCACACGTGTGGCGTCGCTGATCGGCGTGGTGGGCACGTCGTTGTCGATCAGGTATGCCAGGTCGAGCCCCTTTTCGGCCGCCTTGGTTGCGACGAGATCCAGGGCTTCCTCGATGCAGGTGCGTAGATCGAACGGCTGATACTCCAGATCCATCTTCCCGGCTTCGATCTTGGAGAAGTCCAGGATGTCGTTGATGAGGACCAGCAACGCGTCGCTGCTGGAGCGGATGATCTCGGCGAACTCGCGTTGTTCCGGATCGAGGTCCGTGTCCAGGAGCAGGCTGGTCATGCCGATGATGGCGTTGAGCGGCGTGCGGATCTCGTGGCTCATGTTGGCCAAGAAGGCGGACTTGGCATGGGTGGCCGCCTCGGCCGCCTCCTTCGCCTGCCTCAATTCCTCCTCCGCCCGTTTCCGCTCGGTGATGTCCTGTTTGATCGCGACGAAGTGGGTAATCTTTCCCTCGTCCCCGTACACCGGCGTGATGCTCATCTCCTCCACGTATAGGTTGCCGTCCTTGCGCCGGTTGACGAGTTCGCCGCGCCAGATCCTCCCGGACAAGATGGTGTCCCACATGTCCTGGTAGAACGCGCGGTCCTGCTTCCCGGACTTCAGGATACGCGGGTTCTGCCCGATGGCTTCCGCCGCCGAGTAGCCGGTCAACCGGGTAAAGGCAGGATTGACCCATTGGATGGTCCCATCCTGGTCGGTGATGACGATCCCGTTGGCCGCCGCCTCCAGTGCGGTGGCCTGAAGCCGGAGCTTCTCCTCTGCCCGTTTGCGCTCCGTGATGTCCCGGGTGATCCCGACCAATCCGATCACCTGGCCGTCGCTGTCTCGCAGGGGGATCTTCGTGGTCAGTTGCCATCTCGGTGCACCGGCTTCGTCCCTACCGGGCTCTTCCTTGTTCAGCAGTGGTTTTCCAGATCTCATGATTGCTTGTTCGTCCTCGTGATATTGGGTTGCAAGTTCTTGGGGATAGAAATCGAAGTCGGTTTTCCCGATCAATTCATCCGGCGCCGAGGCCCCCATGCGGTGTGCGACGGCTTCGTTGGCCAGGATGAATAGTCCCTCTGAATCCTTCACGTAGATGAAGTCGGGCAGATGGTTGATGAGCGTATGGAGCAGTTTCCGCTCCTTCTCCAGGGCCCGCTCGATCTTGCGGCGTTCGGTGACGTCGATCCCCGTCCCGATGATGTACTCCACCTGCCCTTCCGCATCCAGGATGGCGGTGTTGGACCACGCGATCAGGCGGCGATCGCCCGTCCGGGTGACCCAATAGTTCTCGTACTCGTTGGGGAAACGGCCGGCGCGCAGGTCTTCAAATACGGCTTTGACGGGCTCCACCTCCTCGGGGATCAGGAGGATCTCCCAGACCCGTTTCCCCTTCACCTCGGCAAAGGAGTATCCCGTGACGCGCTCGCAGGTGCGGTTGAATCGTACGATCCGGCCCTCTCGATCCAGCACGACGATCAGAGCGCCCACCGTGTCCAGGATCTTGGTGATGAAGTCTCGCTCCTTCTCGAGGGCTTCCTCTGCCAGTTTCCGTTCCGTGATGTTCCGGAAGATGCCCCGGGTGGTGACGGGCTGACCATCTTTGAAGAGGCAATTCACGTTTCCCTCCACAATGATGATCCTGCCGTCTTTTGCTACAAGTTTCGCCTCGACACCCTCCACTGCCTCCCCGGTGAGAACGCGTTGGAGGATCTTAGTACAGTGCTCGATCGAGTCGGGATGGAGGATGTCGCGCAGGGTAAGGTGGGGGATCTCCTCTTCGCTGTATCCCAGCGTTTCCCGCCAGGCACGGTTCACGTAGTGGAAAGATCCGTCAGGACCCACGCTCTGGATCAGGTCGTTCGCGTTCTCGAATAGGTCTCTGTATTTCTCCGCGCTCTCCCGGGCGATGGCCAGGGCGTCCTCCAGCTTGCGCCGTCGATGCGCGTCCTGGATACACAGGTTAGCGAAGCGTCGGTAGGTCCGGATTTGGGATCGCTGCGTCAGAATGGCCATGAGCATAGCCACGCCCAGGCTGAACCCGAAGTGGACCCACTCCATGGATGGTTGGGAGGGGGCGACCGATCGGACGGTCACGGCCCAGCCCACCAGGATGATGGCCAGGAGGAGCGCCAGCCAGCGCCAGGAGAGGAGGAAGAGGGCGGCGCCGACGACGAGCAGGATGAGCACCGTCGTCTGTACCAGGTCGGCCGTGAGTCGCAGGTAGAGTAGCGTGTTGACGAGCGCCAGGAGCACAACGCCTGCTCCCAGCGGATGCGCCCAGCGCGTGGAGAGGGAGCTCCGCCGCAGCCGATCGTAGATGCCGATCAGGAGGGCGGCCGTTCCGAACGCCGTGGCTACCAACGGGACGTGGAGGGGTGCGGGCAGGAACAGAAGGTAGCACAGGCCCAGGACGGAGTAGAACACGCTCAACCCGACCGTGACCGGGCGCAGGTTATCCCGCACGATCCCGTCGAGCATCTCTTGTAAGGACGCCTTGGTGACCGGGGGAGTCCTTGGGTCCGCTGTATCTGGTTGTGGGGTGGAGACATGATCAGAGACTGTACCGCTCATCGCATGCGACCTCGGCAGTGAATTCAGGAGGGCTGTCCGGCCCACAGCTCAATATATCATGTGACAAGCGGTTGGTGTATAAGCCGATCGGCTCATTTTTAAGGTTCAAGGATCGGGGAATCTCGGAGCTCACCCGCACTAAGTGGGGAGATCGTCACGCGGGCAGAAGAAAGGCGCCCCATCGCAGAGATGGGGCGCCTCGGCGAGCGATCGTGGGCATCTCTGCCCGTCGCGTGCTGTTATGGGGCGGCCGCGAAGGTGAGGAACTTGTTCGGCCAGCTCCAGGGGCGGTCCGGCCAGGCGTAGAATCGGTTGAAGTTGTGGCGGATGGCGGCATCGCTGACCCACAGGTCCAACACGTAGCAGCATTCCACGAAGGATGCTCCCAGATCGTTCATATCGATGTCACGCAGGTATTGCAGCCCGGTGGATTGGGTGCCGTTTTGATCCAGGTTCGTGGCGTATGGGGCCCCGTCCCAGTACCGATGCCAGCCGGTTGCGCTGGGGTAGTACTTGGAGGCGGGCGGATTGCCGCCACGTACCCGCAGGCGATACCCCAGGAAGTACTCATCGGAGAACTCGCCGAATACCTGTAAGATGTGCGTGCCAGCCGGTGCTCCGCCGCACGGCTGTACCACCGTGCCGTCGGGTGTGCGCAGTTCCAGCTTGTCGATCTTGGGGCGCGTGTTGTCCATCTGCACGTGGTGATCCACCGATTCCCGGTAGATAG
>JAJRVX010000078.1:0-5837 GCA_024277095.1 Chloroflexota bacterium | reverse complement strand
GACGCCCGGCGACACGATATCCAGCCAGCGCCAGAAGGAGAGCTTGTGGCGCCAGGTGTAGATGTAGATGGCCAGCACGCCGCCGATCACGCCGCCGTAGATGCCCAGCCCCCGGAAGCCGCCCTTCCAGAAGGCGATGATGTCAATGGGGTGCTCCCGATAGTAGTCCCAGCCGACGAAGCCGCCCGCCGGTCGTGAGAACACGTGATACAGTCGGGCCCCCAGGATGCCCAGAAGCAGACACCAGACCAGGACATCCCAGGCGCGCTCCGGGTCCTCGCCGCGGCGGCGGGCCTCCGCGGAGGCGACAATGGTGGCCAACACGGCGCCGGTGACGATGAGGATCCCATACCAGTGGATCGTGATCGGGCCGATGGTGATCACGGGCGGGAAAGGCGGCTGCATGATGATGCCTCCTGGAATCTTCATATCAGATGTCGATACGCGGCCCTTGCGGGGGGCAAGCGGCCACGTACATGATAACACGTGGTCCCGAGATGGCAAGTCATCGTCCGTCTGTGCGACGAGGAAGCCTGCGCGCTTTGCGGCCGAACCCCGATTTGCACTCAGGGGCATTCCTCGGGTACGATGTAGGTGAGACAGCATCGCATGCAGAGACAGCATCGCATGCATTGGTGTGAGCGCCCTGCTCCGTTTGCGCCTGCCGTTCGGTGCAACGCCGTCCGGGCGAGGTCCCCGCCTGAGTTGCAGGTTGATGAGGTGCCAGGATGAGCGAGTCAAACTCCTTGTCCGTCTCCCTTTCGCCGGAGGAGAAGGAACTGATCGAGTTGCTGCGAGAGGAGATGGATCTGCCGGATGAAGAGTCCGTGCTGCATCTGCTGATGCGTCAGGCCGCGCAGCGCGTGGCCATCACGTGTCCCTCTTGCGGCCACTACGCCAAGCGCACCGCAGAGGACGAGGCCCAATGCCGCTCCTGCCTTTCCGTGATCAAGCTGGTTGAGGGGATCTGGCAGGCCAGCGGGTAGGGGGCCAGCCGCCCCTGATACAAGCGGACCCGACGGACACCAGGGCGTTCCCAGAGCTGGCCGCCCTGGTGTGCCCGCGCGGGGATCCCCCCAGCTCATGTGACCTTTCCCCTGCGATTCCCTCCAACGGTGAGCCCCCCAGCCGATCCCATTCGCATCAACTTAACAGCTAACAGCATAGGCGAGGCCCTCGCCTGTCGCTTTTTCCCTCCACGGGCAGTTGCACTTGAAAGGGGAGGCGCGGAGGGGAAGCCCCTCCGCAGGAAAACGCTTTTCCCCGCCTTTTCCCTGCCTGGTTGGGGCTTTGGCCGGTGGCCTCCGGCCCCACGGGGCAGATGAGGGGCTGAACGTAGATTTCTTCGAAGGGGCTACCGCCCCTCCGAGCCACCCCAGAGCGGCCCCTGTAAATAAACATGTGAATTTGTAAATTTGACAAATGTGGGCCAGGGCTGTATAATTTACAAGCTGATAAGTTGATAAAGGCCGGCTGATGCGCCCGAGAGGGGGCGGCGATAGGTCGGCAGTAGCATCCTAATCTCTATGGAGGTAGATCCGATGGCTCACGAACTCCCGACGCTTCCGTACGCGTACGACGCGCTGGAACCTCACATTGATGCTCGCACGATGGAGATTCATCACACGAAGCATCACGCAGGCTATGTCAACAATCTGAATGCTGCATTGGAGAAGTATCCTGATCTGCAGTCGGTATCTCTGGAGGTCTTGCTGCGGAATATCCACAGTGTGCCCGAAGATATCCGCACGGCGGTGCGCAACAACGGCGGCGGGCATGCCAATCACTCCCTCTTCTGGGCGGTGATGGCACCTGACGGCGGCGGCGCGCCCAGCGGCGAGCTGGCCGCCGCGATCGATCAGGCTTTTGGATCCTTTGACGCCTTCCGGGAGCGGTTTGCCAAGGCCGCGGCCACCCGCTTCGGCAGCGGATGGGCCTGGCTGGCGCTCACCGCCTTTGGGAAGCTGGTCGTGTACTCCACGGCCAACCAGGACAGCCCATACATGGATGGCCACACGCCGCTCCTGGGGCTGGATGTGTGGGAGCATGCTTACTACTTGAAGTATCAGAATCGTCGACCTGAGTATGTGAACAATTGGTGGAATGTGGTGAATTGGGAAGCGGTGGCGGAGAATTACGCGAAGGCTCTAAAGGCCCTGCGATAGGCGTGTGGTCACTTTTGAGGACCGGCCGGCCGAGAGGTCGGCCGGTCTTTTTCTTTCTTCGACTCGGTGAAAGTTGCTGCGGGGGGACTTGGGAGGTTGCCACCCGTTTTGGACCCGCCATCCTACCCAATGGGACCTTTGTGCCGCCGACCGGCTGTGGTACAATGCCCCCAACGAGAACGGAGCGGTGAGCCCCTATGCCCATTCAACTGTTGCCGCCGGAGGTCGCGGACAAGATCGCGGCCGGCGAGGTGGTCGAGCGGCCGGCTTCCGTGGTCAAGGAGCTGGTGGAGAACAGCCTGGACGCGGACGCCCGGGAGGTGCGCGTGGAGATCGCGGAGGGCGGCCGCCGGCTGATCCGCGTCGTGGACGATGGCCATGGCATCCCGGCCGCTGAGGTGCCGCTGGCCTTCACCCGCCACGCGACCAGCAAGCTGCGCACGGCGGATGACCTCGACCACATTGAGACGTTGGGCTTTCGCGGGGAGGCGCTGGCCTCCATCGCCGCGGTCGCGCATGTCACCATGCTCACGCGCCACATCGATGAGGCGATGGGGGTCCAGATTCGCCTTGAGGGCGGCGTTATGGTGGGACAGGAGCGGCGTGGGGCCCCTCCGGGGACCACCGTCGTGGTGGAGCATCTCTTCTTCAATACGCCGGCCCGGCTGAAATTCCTGCGCCGCCCGGCCACCGAGGCGGCGCATATCCAGAATGTGGTCAGCCGCTACGCTCTGGCCTTTCCCGATCGGCGCTTCAGCCTGGTGAACGATGGGCGGCTGGCGTTTCAGACCACCGGATCCGGCGATCGTCGTGAGGTGCTGCTCAAGATCTACGGCATGGACGTCGCCCGGGAGATGATCCCCATGGAGCCGCAGGAATATCACGGCATCCGGGTCCATGGCTACGTTTCACAGCCGAGCCTGCACCGTGCGAACCGGTCCTATCTGACCCTCTTCCTCAACGGCCGCTGGATCCGCGATAGCAGCCTGAGCTATGCCATCATCCAGGCCTATCACACCCTGTTGCCACAAGGGCGGTTCCCGATCGCCGTGGTCTTCCTGGAGATGCCCGCGGAGATGGTGGATGTGAACGTCCACCCGACCAAGGCGGAGGTGCGTTTCCGGGATGCCCGGGCGGCCTTCCGGGCCGTGGAGCGGGCGGTGCGCAGCGCCCTGGTCTCTCATGCTGGGGTGCCCACCGTCAGCCGGCTGGAGCTCAGCGCGTCGGGCTGGGCCGAGCGGCGTCAGACGCTGCTTCAGGCGGGTCAGCGCCGGGAGGCTCCCGTTCAGGGGGAGTTGGATCTGCCACGCGCTTCCTCCGATGGGCGCATGCCCGAGCCCTCCCAGCCGGTGGCGACCGGCGCAGGGGGCGGAGAGGCGCTCCCCGCGCTGCGCGTGGTGGGGCAGGTAGGCGCCAGCTACATCATCGCGGAGGGGCCGGAGGGGGTGTACCTGATCGACCAGCACGCGGCTCACGAGCGCATCCTGTACGAGCAGATGATGGCCCAGCAGGCCAGCGGCGATGTGCCGCGCCAGGGGTTGCTGGAGCCGATACCGATCACCCTCCCGCCGACCCTGGCGGCCGTGGCGGAGGCCGAACGGGATGAACTGGCCCGTTTGGGGTTTGAGCTGGAGCCCTTTGGCCCGGACACCTTCCTGTTACGCTCCGTCCCTTCCATTCTAAGCCGCGGGGATCCCCGAGAGGCGCTGGAGGACCTGCTGGGCTCCCTGGGGGAGGAGCGGAATCGGGTGGACCAGGCGAGGGAGGAGGCGTTGGTGCGCCTGATCTGCAAGCGAGCGGCGGTCAAGGCGGGGCAGATCCTCTCGATGGCGGAGATGCAGGAGATGGTCCGCCGGTTGGAGGCCTGCCGGGCGCCGCGGACCTGTCCGCATGGGCGGCCCACCATGATCCACATCAGCAACAGCCAGCTGGCCCGCGAATTTGGTCGCCAGTGAGCGGCACGAGGGGGGTGTGTCGCGCGGTTTGAAGCCCTTTTTGGTACGTTTGGGGCGTGGAAAATAGTTTGCTAGGGTTAGCACATTGGGATGAGATGTGCTATAATCGTCTGCGCTGGCGAGATATGGGCTGCCCAGAAGGTCTTTCCTTCCAGGTAGAGATTGTCGGCAAACTTTGAAAAGGAGTAAGAGGCGTCACGTGAAAGTTTCGACGGAGCAACTGGACAACTGTCAAGTCGCTTTGACGATTGAAGTTGAGCCGGAACGCGTGGAGAGGTTCTTGCGTCGCGGCGCGCGGCGGCTGGCCAGCCAGATTCGCATTCCCGGCTTTCGTAAGGGGAAGGCCCCTTATCATGTTGTGGTTTCCATGGTGGGCAAGGATGCGATTTACAACGAGATCCTGGAGGATCTGGTCAACGAGGCATATCAGGAGGCTTTGTCCCAGACCGAGTTGGAGCCCATCGCCCGGGCGGAGTTAGAGGATCTGCAGCTGGAGCCGTTGGTGATCCGGATGCGCGTGCCTCTGCCGCCGGAGGTGAAGCTGGGTGACTATCGATCCATCCGCGTGGAGCGGGAGGAGATCGAGGTCTCCGACGAAGAGGTGGATGAGATCCTCGAGGAGTTGCGTGAGTCACGAGCGCGGTGGCAGGAGGTGGATCGCCCTGCCCAGTATGGCGACCTACTGACCGTGGATATCAAGGGCACGGTGGACGACGAGACCCTCATCGATCAGACCGACTGGGACTTCATCCCGTCGGAGGACGCGGACACGGAGATCATCCCCGGATTCGACGCGGCCTTCATCGGCATGAAGCCGGGCGAGACGCGTGAGTTCACCCTGCGTTATCCCGCGGACGCGGAGTCTCGATGGGCCGGCAAGGAGGCCCATTTCGTCGCCACCCTGAAGAAGGTGCAGGAGCGGGAGACCATTGAGCTCAACGATGAGTTCGCCGCATCCGTGGGCGATTTCCAGTCGTTGGAGGATCTGCGTCGGAGCATTCGTGAGGGGCTGAAGCGCGAGCGGGAGATAGAGGCTCGCTCCGAGGATATCGAGAAGGTCCTGGACGCCCTGGTCGAGGCCGCCGAGGTGGTGGAGTATCCTCCCGTGTTGCTCGAGCGGGAGATCGATGACATCCTCCAGGAGCAGGACCGACAGCTGCGTATGCGCGGCATGAGCCTGGACGATTACCTGAAGTTGAATCAGACGTCGCGCGAGGAATACCGTGAGAGCCTGCGCCCTCAGGCGGAGCGGCGCCTGGTGCGGAATCTGCTCCTGGGGGCCGTGGCGGAGGCCGAGGGGATCACCGTGGAGCCGGAGGAGATCGAGGCCGAGATCGATCGGATCGTGCAGTCGATGGAGGGAGGAGATCGAGAGGGTGTGCGTCACCTCTTCAGGACGGCGGCTGGCCGGCGGATGATCTTCGACGACCTGATGACCCAGAAGACGCTCCAGCGCCTGTTGGCCATCGCCCGCGGCGAGGCGGACGAAGAGGAGCCGGAGGCGGAGGGCGATGAGGTGCAGGAGTCGGCGGAGGCCGACGCGGCGGAAGAGGGGCCCTCGGAGGCGCAGGAGCCGGATAGTGCACAGCCATCGGCGGAGGCCGACGAGCCCGTTGAGCAGGAGGCGGAGGAGGGGATGGAAGCCCCTTCGGCGGAGGAGGAGGAGTCCGCCGAGCAGGCGGCGGAGTAGCCGCGCGGGGGCGATGCGCTGCCGATG
>JAJRVX010000005.1:0-5285 GCA_024277095.1 Chloroflexota bacterium | reverse complement strand
GCGCAAGGGCATCCTGGAGCTGTTGAGGGCGTTTCGGGTGGTGGCCGGGCGCCTGCCGGGGGCCCGGCTGGAGATCGTCGGGCAATTTGACGCCGATCCGGACTACGCGGCCGCGTGCCGTGCGTACGTGGCCGATCACGCCCTGGGCGATCGGGTCCGTTTCCTGGGCGCGCTGGCAGCCGATGAGATGGCGACGGCGTACGGCCGTGCGGCCGTGGTCGCCCTGGCGTCTCACCAGGAGACCGCCCCGGTGGTCATCGCCGAGGCGATGGCGGCCGGCCGGCCGGTGGTGGCCACCGATGTGGGCGGCGTGGCGCACATGGTGGCCGATGGGCGCACGGGGCGCGTGGTCCCGCGTGGGGACATCGCGGCGCTGGCGGATGCGCTGTGGTCGTTGCTGACCGATCCCAAGGGGGCGCGAGCGATGGGGGCGGCCGGCCGTGCGGAGGCGGAGGCGCGCTTTCGGGCGGAGGCGGTGGCGGAGCGCACGCTGGCGGTGTATCGCCAGGTACTGGAGGCGGGCTGATGACCCGGCTCCGGGTCGCCCTGGTCAGCCTCTACCCGTTCGATCCCGCACGTGTGCCCGGTGGCGTGCGGGCGGTGGCCGTCAACTTGGCCGCCGCGCTGCGGGACGATCCCGACCTGGATCTGCACGTCGTCTGTTGCCACTCCGATATCCCGCGGGACGAGGTGCGACGTGAGGATAGGCTGACCGTGCATTATCTGAGCCGGCCGCGCCGCCGCGTGATCCCCAACATGATCACCGGGCTGGTCCCCGTCGCCCGACGGCTGCGGGAGATCCGGCCGGATGTGGTGAACGCCCACGGCTCCCATTACGCCGTCGCCGCGCTGCTGGCCGGGTTTACGCCGGTGTGGACGTTGCACGGGATCGCCCATCGCGAGCGGGAGGTGGCCCGGTCGCGATCCCTGCGCCTGAGCCTGTGGCTGACCGGCCTGTACGATCGCTATGTCCTGGCCCGTGTGCGAGACATCATCGCCGTCAGCCCCTATGTGCAGCGCGAGTATCAGCGGTTGGGGGGGCGCCGGGCGAGGTGGCATGTGATCTTCAACCCGGTGCCCGAGCGGTTTTTTGCCGTGCGGGGGGACGGCCAGCCGGGGCGTGTGCTGATGACCGGGACCATCACGCCGCTGAAGGACGTGCTCACGCTGGTGGCGGCGATCGAGCGCCTGCGCGACGGGGGGCAATCGATTGTGTTGCACGTGGCGGGGCGGAGCACGGATGAGGTATATTTCGCCCGGGTGAAGGAGTACGTCACGGCCCATAAGCTGGGGGAGCACGTGCGCTTTCTCGGCCTGCTGGACCATCGACGCCTGCTGGCTGAGCTGAAGGAGGCCCGGGTGGTGGCCCTGGCCTCCCGCCAGGAGGCGGCCCCCATGAGCCTGGCGGAGGCGATGGCGGCCGGGCGGCCGGTGGTGGCGACGCGAGTGGGCGGCGTGCCCGATCTGGTGGCGGACGGCGTAACGGGCTTCCTGGTGCCGCCGGGCGATCCCGCGGCGCTGGCCGAGCGGCTGGCCCGGCTCCTGGGCGACGAAACGTCGCGGCGGGCCATGGGTGAGCGGGCACGAGAGGCGGCGGAGCGGTTTCGGGCGTCCAGGGTGGCGGCGGCCTACAAGCAGGTGTACGAGTTGGCCGCGGCGTACGGGAAGGCGGTATGAGCGGCCGACGGGTGCTGGTGTTCGGCGAGCGGTTGCGTCCCCCGGCCGACGAGGGCATCAAGAAGGTGACGGTCCGCCTGGCCCGGGCGCTGCGTGACCACGCGGATGTGAGCCTGTTGACCGCTCACGGGGCGGATGTGCCCGAGTGGGGCTGCGTGAACGTGGCGGCCAACCGGATGCTGCTCGGGCGGGAGGTGGCCCGGCGGGTCGCCCACTGCCGGGCGGACGTCGTGATCTACGTGCCGACGGCGTCGCTGACGGCGGCGGCTTTGCTGCGGGCCTGGCTCCTGCGGCGCTATGCCGGCGGGGCTTCTCTGTTGATGCTGGCGTTGCAGCCGCGCCCCGTGACATCGCTCTCTCGTGTCGTGGCCCGACTGCCGGGGATGGCGGCGATCCGGATAGCCGTCATGAGCGAACGCACGGCGCGGCAGGTCCGGACGCTCGGGCTGCGACCCATCTGGTGGGCGCCCGGGGTCGATGTCCATCGCTTCCGGCCGCTGGACGAGGCGGATCGCAGAGCCCTGCGGGCGCGCTACGGCTTCGCCGATGGGGATTTCGTGGTGGCACACGTGGGCCATCTCAGAAGCGGGCGTAACGTCCGTCTCCTGACCGACCTGGCGCGGGAGGGGATCCGGGCGGTGTTGGTGGGCAGCACGAGCACGCCTCAGGAGGAGGCGTTGAGGGCCACGTTGGAGGCCGTGGGCGTGCGCGTCATTACCGAATACCTGCCACATGTGGAGGAGATCTACCAGGTGGCCGATTGTTACCTGTTCCCGACCCCTTATGCGGAGGGGGAGGTCTCATCGATCGATGTGCCGCTGTCCGTGCTGGAGGCGATGGCGTGTGACCGGCCGGTGGTGACGACCCCCTTCGGGGGATTGCCGCGCCTGTTCGACGAGGGGGACGGGCTGTTCTACGCCGCGAGGGAGGCGGAGATGCTGGAGGCCGTGCGGACGGTGCGGGCGGGCGTCCCCGTGCACACGCGGCGGAAGGTATCCGATCATACGTGGTCGCGAGCGGCGCGGGCGCTGTTGGCGACGGTGGGCTCGGGAGGCGGCTGTGTCTGAGGCGATGATTGGCGTCCCGCCCGATGTGGCCTGGGCCGCCTGGCTGCTGGCACCCATCTCGGGCATCTCGGCCCCGTTGCCGTCGTATCCCCTCTGCGGTCCGGATGTGCTGCGCCTCTTGCAGCGTAACAAGGTACCGTTGCTCTGGTTGCGAGAGGATAGCCGCCCGGAGGGGGCGCCACTGTATGCCGGGGACGGCTGGCGGGCGGCGGTAGAGGCCGAGGAGGCGCGCTGGCGGGCGCAGCGGGAGGCCTTCGCCGAGGTGGCCGAGGCATGGGCGGCCGAGGGCATCCGGCCTGTGCTCATCAAATCCCTGGGGCCGTCGCCTGCGTTCCCGTACACCAGTGACAACGTGGACGCCCTGGTGCCGCCCGATCGGGTGTTGGACGCCCGCGCGGCCCTGCGGCGGTTGGGCTATGTGGAGCTTCGGCATCTGGAGGAGCCGAGCAAGTATCTGTTCAAACGCTTCCACGCCGGTCGTGAGGTGAGCGCCGTGCACGTGCACGGGCAGATCGAGTGGCACGTGCCCTTCCTGGACGCCCGGCGTGTGGGGCGGGATGCCCGGCAGGCGGGGGATGATCCGCTGGTATGGGCGCCGCACCCGTCCGACGGGCTGGCGATCGTGCTGGCCCACGCGTTGTACGAGAACAAGGACGTGCGGCTGGTGGACCTGGCCCGTGCCGGATACGCGGTGCGCCAGCCCGGCTTTGACTGGGGCCGCGTCTTCGCCACGGCCGAGGGGAAGGGATGGCTGGACGGGCTGGCGGGGATGTTGTGGCTGTGGGACGCGCTGGCCCGGGCGTTGAGCGGACGGTCTGTGTTGCCCGCCGAGGTGCAGGAAGCCGCCCGTGAGGTGATGCCGGGCGCGTTCTTGAGCGCGCTCAATCGGCGGCTGCGCCAGCGGCTGGAATTCCCGTTCGCCATCCCCTTTGGGGTCTCCAAGCGGCTGTTCTTCGCCAAGATGTGGCGGGCGGCCGATCGGGAGCCCCGCCAGCGGCTGCGGGACATCGTCGTGCACGCCGTGTACGGCACGCGACGGCGCGTGGGCATCCGGAGCCAGCCGGGGGCCCTGTACGCGATCAGCGGGGTGGACGGGTCCGGGAAGACGACGCAGGCGAGGGCACTCCACGACGCGTTCGAGCAGTGCGGCGTGCGGACGGAGTGCGTGTGGAGCCGCCCCGGCAGCTCGCCCCTGGTGGCCGGTGCGCTCCGGGTGGCGCGGCGGATGCGACGCCATCCTGAGGCGGCGGAGGACCGGGCGCGGCGGGAGGCGGAGCGGGCCCGGCGTTTCCGTCAGCCTTGGGCGCGTGCGCTCTGGCCCTGGATCGTGGGGGCGGATCTGAGCCTGGCCGTGCTCGTCCGGATATGGCCCCGGCTGTGGCTCGGCCGGGTGGTCGTGGCGGATCGGTACGTGCTGGACGCGCTGGCGGACCTGGCGGCGCGCCTGGGCGATCCGGGCGTGTGGGCCCATCCGGCCGTTCGGCTGGCGCGCTGGCTGGCCCCGCGGCCGCGGGAGACGTTCCTGTTGGATCTGGATCCGGAGACCGCACTGGCCCGCAAGGGGGGAGACGAGTGGCTGCCGCTGCTGCGGGCGCAGTCGGAGGCGTATCGCCGCCTTGCAGGCGATCCGGGCGTGTGCCGGGTGGACGCCGATCGGCCGTGGGAGGACGTGAGCGACGAGATCGTGTACCGGGCGCTCACCGGTTATTTCGACGCCTTTTGGACGCGTTGGAACGTGGTCCTGCTCTCCAACCCCAGACCACTGCCCGCCGCGCTGCGCGAGGCATCGGCGCGAGGCGAGGCGTGACGAGGCGGCTGTGCACGTCCTGCTGGTGACCAACATGTATCCCACGCCGGATCGTCCGGCGGCGGGGATCTTCGTAGCCGAACAGGTGGCGTCCCTGGAGAGGCTGGGCGTGACCTTTGACGTGCTCTACGTGGACGGGCGGCGGAGCTCCCTGAACTACGCGTGGGGGGTGCCGCGCCTGTGGGCCCAGCTGCGTCGCGCCCGGTATGATCTGATTCACGCCCATTACGTGTTTTCGGGTTGGATCGCCCGGTTGCAGTGGGGACGGCCGCTGGTGCTTACCCACCACGGGATCGAGGTGCTGACGGGCTGGACGGCGCCGCTCTGTCGGTGGGCCTCTCGCTGGGCCGATCAGGTGATCGTGGTCTCGCAGGCGATGCAGCGGGCGTTGGCGCCCATTCCCTCTCATGTGATCCCCTGCGGCGTGGACCTGACGCTATTCCGGCCGGGGGATCGTGCGGCCGCCCGGGCCGCGCTGGGGCTGGATCCCGAGCGTCCGCTGGTGCTGTTCGCGGGCGACCTTCGCCCTGAGAAGCGATATCCGTTGGCGCAGGCGGCGGTCGCTCGCCTGCGGGCGATGGGGACGGATGCGGCGCTGGTCACGCTCACCGGACAGCCGCACGACCGGGTGCCGTTGTACATGCAGGCCTGCGATGTCCTCATCCTGACGTCGACGCACGAGGGATCGCCGATGGTGGTGAAGGAGGCGATGGCCTGTAATCTGCCCGTGGTCT
>JAJRVX010000077.1:0-10741 GCA_024277095.1 Chloroflexota bacterium | reverse complement strand
GCAGGTTGTGCCCCTCGCCGGGGATGTACGCGGTCACCTCAATGCCGTTGGTCAGGCGCACACGAGCGATCTTGCGCAGCGCGGAGTTCGGCTTCTTGGGCGTCATGGTACGCACCTGCGTACACACGCCTCGGCGCTGGGGCGACCCCTTCTTCGTACGCACCGTACGCCCGGTCAGCGCGTTATGGCTGAAACGCAGAGCTGGCGCCTTCTCCTTCTTGGCGACACGCTTACGCCCTTTGCGAACCAGCTGATTGATGGTCGGCAACTCACATCCTCCCTTGTCGCTTCTAAACCTCACACCCGAGCCCCACAACGGATACCCTGGGAAGAAACGCTCTTTCCATTAGCCCACGAATTAACATGCTAGCACAGGGGCATAGCCCGGTCAACTCCCGTGCGGCGCATGCCCACTACGATGCGGACTCACCCTCTGAAGGCGACGGTTGCTGATCCAGCCCATCGCCGTCACCCGAAGTGACACCGCCATCTGCGGCACCCTGTCCCACGGTTCCGCCATCGCCGCCCAGGGAGAGGCCATCCCCCAGGCCGGTTCCCAGGAACTCCAGGCCCTCACTCACCAGGGTTGTGGCCTCCTTCTCCTGTTGAGCCTGCGCGGCGGCTCGCTCGGCCGCCTCCCTGAGCCGACGCATCCGCTCCTCAAAGCCGGTGCCCACCGGGATCAGCTTCCCGATGATCACGTTCTCCTTGAGCCCGCGCAGCTCATCCACGGCGCCCTTGATGGCGGCCTCGGTGAGCACCCGCGTCGTCTCCTGGAAGGAGGCCGCCGCCAGGAAGCTCTCCGTGTTCAGAGCCGCCTTCGTCACACCCAGCAGCACCGCATCCCCGCGTGCAGGGGTGCCGCCCCGGCGCATGATCTCCGAGTTCACCGCCTCAAAGGTGAACCGATCCACCAGCTCGCCCGGCAGGAACTCGGTATCGCCCGGCAGGCGCACCCGGACCTTGCGCAGCATCTGGCGGATGATGATCTCGATGTACTTGTCGTGGATATTCACACCCTGAGAGCGATATACCTTCTGCACCTCCTCCAGCAGGTAGAGCTGGCAGGCATCCCGTCCCTGGATGCGCAGCACCTCGCGAGGGTTCTTCGCTCCCTCGGTGAGCTGATCGCCCGCCTTCACGCGATCCCCCTTGCTGACGCGCAGCCGGGCCGAAGGCGGGATCTCCCGCTCCCACTCGTCCACATCCTCCCGTCGGATCACCGCGACGAAGCCGCCCTCCGGGTTCTCCTCAAAGAAGACGTTCCCGTCCATGCCGGCCAGGATCGGCGCGTCCTCCTCCTCGGGGCCCCGGGCGAGGACGGTATCCTCCTGCACCCGATCCCCGTCGTCCACGGCCAGGGTCCACCCCGCCGGGATATGCACCTCTCGCCGCACCAGCCGGGTGTCCGAGATCTTGATCTTGCGCTGCTCGCCCTCCCAGTAGATGTCCACCACGCCATCGATCTCCGCGATGACGGCCTCGCCCTTGGGCGTGCGCGCCTCGAACAGCTCCTCAACTCGAGGGAGACCCTGGGTGATATCCTCGGCGCTGGCCACACCACCCGTGTGGAAGGTACGCAGGGTGAGCTGCGTGCCCGGCTCGCCGATGGACTGGGCGGCGATGATGCCCACGGCCTCGCCCAGGCTCACCAGGCCGCCGCGAGCCAGATCACCGCCGTAACACATGCGGCACAGGCCATGATGGGTCTCACAGGTGAACGGCGAGCGCACGAACACCCGATCCACCCCGGCCGCCTCGATGAGCGCCACCTCGGGGGCGTTGATGATCTCGCCCCGATCCACGATCACCTCGCCGGTCTCGGGATCCTTGATGGGAGCCGCCGCAACCCGGCTGATGATCCGCTCGCCGAAGGACTCCCCAATGGGATCCGTCCGCTCACGCTCGATCCAGATCCCGGCCGTGGTCCCGCAGTCCTCCTCGGTGATCATGACGTCCTGCGCCACATCCACCAGGCGGCGGGTCAGATACCCCGCATCGGCCGTGCGCAACGCGGTATCGGCCAGGCCCTTGCGCGCGCCGTGGGTGCTCAGGAAGTACTCCAGGGCCGTCAATCCCTCACGGAAGTTGGAGCGGATCGGCAACGCGATGATGCGCCCGGAGGGGTCCGCCATGAGCCCCCGCATACCGGCCAGCTGGCGAATCGGCTGGATGCCACCCTTGGTGGCGCCGCTGGTCGCCATGGCCCCCAGGCCCTCTCGGGGATCGAAGATGCGGCGCACCTCCTGGGTGATCTCGTCGGTCGCCCGCGTCCACAGTTCCACGACCTTGTTGTACTGCTCCTCCTCGGTGATGAGGCCGCGACGGAACTGCCGCTCCGTCTCCTCCACGAGCTTCGAGGTCTCCTCCAGGATCGTCGACTTGGCCTCCGGCACGTGGATATCGGAGACGGCGATGGTCATGCCCGAACGGGTCGCGTAGTGGAAGCCGATCTCCTTGATCTCGTCCACCAGCTCAGCGGTCCGCTCCGGCCCCAGCCGCTGGTAGCACTCCGCCACCAGATCGTTGAGCGCGCCCTTGTCCATCGTCCTGTTGACGAACTGGAGCTCGGGCGGCAGGGACATGTTGAAGAGCACACGCCCCACCGTCGTCTCCACGATCCCGCTCAACTGCACGCTATCGGGGTCGATGCCCCGGCGCTCCAGGGCCCGGATCACCTCTTCCCACGCCGCGGGGCCAAAGCCGGCCAGGGATAGCATCGCCCGGCGGCCCTCCCGCACCCGGGCCACGAGCTGCCCCAGGTTCTGGATGCCCGCCTGCTCCAGGACGCCTTTCACCCGCTCGCTGAGGTCCAGATAGTCCAGCGCCGTATCGTCCAGCCAGCTCCGGTACAGGACCTTGATCGGGGCCTGGATATGCACAACGCCCGTCTCGTAGGCCAAGCGAACCTCGTCGAAGGAGGAGAAGGCCTTGCCGCTCCCCTTGGCCTCCGGCCGCTCCAGCGTCATGTAGTAGCAGCCCAGCACCATGTCCTTGGTGGGCCCCACGATGGGCTCGCCGGAGGCGGGCTTGAGCAGGTTCTTGGTGGAGAGCATGAACCGCCGCGCTTCCTCCACCGCCTTGTTCGACAGGGGCACGTGCACGGCCATCTGGTCGCCATCGAAGTCCGCGTTGAAGGCCGCGCAGACCAGCGGGTGGATCTGAATGGCGCTCCCCTCGATGAGCACCACCTCGAACGCCTGGATGCCCAGGCGGTGCAGCGTGGGCGCCCGGTTCAACAGGACCGGGCGTTCCTTGGTCACATCCTCCAGGACGTCCCACACCGCCGGATCCTCGCGGTCCACCATGCGCTTGGCGCTCTTGATGTTGTGCGCGTAGTTCTGCTCCACCAGGCGGCGCATCACGAACGGCTTGAACAGCTCCAGGGCCATCTTCTTGGGCAGGCCGCACTGGTGAAGCTTCAGCTCCGGGCCGATGACGATCACGGAGCGCCCGGAGTAGTCCACGCGCTTCCCCAACAGGTTGCGGCGGAACCGCCCCTGCTTCCCCTTGAGCATATCGCTCAGGCTCTTGAGCTTCCGCTTGCCGGAGCGGGAAACCGCCCGCCCGCGGCGGCCGTTGTCGATCAGGCTGTCCACCGCCTCCTGCAACATGCGCTTCTCATTGCGCACGATGACATCGGGAGCGCCCAGATCCAGCAGGCGCTTCAGGCGGTTGTTGCGGTTGATCACCCGTCGGTAGAGATCGTTGAGATCGCTGGTGGCGAAACGGCCGCCGTCCAGCTGGACCATAGGCCGCAAATCGGGCGGGATGACCGGCAACACGGTCAGGATCATCCACTCCGGCTTGTTGCCGGACTTGCGGAACGCCTCCACCACCCGCAACCGCTTGGCCGCCTTCCGGCGCCGCTGCTTGGAGCGGGTCGTGCGGATCTCCTGCCGCAGCTCCTTGGCCAGCTTGTCCAGATCCAGATCGCACAGGATCTCCCGGATGGCCTCCGCCCCCATGCCGGCCTTGAACACGTTCCCCCAGCGCTCCGACAGCTCCCGATAGCGCGTCTCGGTCAGGAGCTCCATGGGCTGCAGGTTGCGCAGCTCCACCAGCTCCGTCTCATGCTGCTGCCGCAGCTGCTCCTTCTGCTCCTCGACCTGGGTACGCAACGTCTCGATCTCGGCGTCCGCCTCCCGGCGCACCTGATCGCGTCGCGCCTGGATGAGCAGCCGCACATCCTCCTGCTCCGCCCGAACGGCGTCCTCGATCTCGCTCAATCGCCGCTGCACGAACTCGTTCAGCCGGTCGAAGTGCTCACGCCCCACCACCTCCCCGGCGTCGAACAGCGGTTCGTCCATCCAGGGCAGGACGACCGGTTCGGCCAGGGCCTGTCCCTGCTGCTGTTCCAACAGGGACTGCAGCGCACGGGCGGTCTCCATCACCTCGTCGGTCTCCGTAGCCAGGCGCTCCTCCAGCTCGCGCAGCTTCGAGGACTCCTCCTCATCCAGCGCGGCCAACAGCTCATCCCGGCGGGTCTCGATCTGCTCAATCTGCACGCTGGCCTCGCCCTCCACGCGAGCGATCCGCACGGCCAGCTCCCGCTCATGCCGCTGCAACGTGCGCCGGCGAGCCTCCTCGTCGACCCGGGTGATGATGTACTGGGCGAAGTAGAGCACGCGCTCCAGGTTGCGAGGGGATATGTTCAACAACAGCCCCAGCCGGCTGGGCACCCCCTTCACGTACCAAATATGCGCCACCGGCGAGGCCAGATTGATGTGCCCCATGCGCTCACGACGCACGCGCGAGGGCGCCACCTCCACACCGCACTTCTCGCAAACGATCCCTTTATAGCGAACTCGCTTGTACTTTCCGCAATAGCATTCCCAGTCCTTCGTCGGCCCAAAAATACGCTCGCAGAACAGGCCATCCCGCTCTGGCCGCAAAGTCCGGTAATTGATGGTCTCCGGCTTCAATACCTCACCGTGAGACCACTCCCGAATCTGTTCAGGAGAGGCGAGCGAAATCCGAATGGCGTTGAAATCGTTAACCTTCACCGTTTCTACCCCCTTGCGCTTCCACCGCTTCGGCCCGGGCGTCCGGCCTGTACAGGCTCATCCACGCCCGATGAGCAAACCCACCGCGATGCAAAGCACACCTGCTTCCATCCAAAGTCAACGGCCACCACACAGAGAACTCGTGAACACGCCGACGCCCGCCCGGTCATCTGGCCGGGCAGGGCATCTCAGATCACTCGTATCCCGCCATAGGGCCGGGTACACTCAGGCTAAAGCCCAACTTGGGCAGGCGCTCTTCCACGTCCTCCCGACCGAACTGGACCACCTCTTTCTGCTCGTTGATCACCTCTACGGCCAGGCCCAGCGACTGTAGCTCCTTCACCAGGACCCGGAACGACTCCGGGATGCCCGGCGGGCTGATGGGCTCGCCCTTGACGATGGCCTCGTACGTCTTCACGCGGCCGGCGACGTCGTCCGACTTCACGGTCAACATCTCCTGAAGCGTGTAGGCCGCTCCGTACGCCTCCAGCGCCCACACCTCCATCTCGCCAAAGCGCTGGCCGCCGAATTGGGCCTTGCCGCCCAGAGGCTGCTGCGTGACCAGGCTGTAGGGGCCCGTCGAGCGGGCGTGCACCTTGTCCTCCACCAGGTGGGCCAGCTTCATCATCGTGATGATCCCCACGGTCACGGGCTGATCGAAGGGATCGCCCGTCTTGCCGTCGTACAGCTTCTGCTTGCCCGTGGTCGGCAGCGGCCAGCCGATCTCCTGGCTGGTCTTCTCGGCGAACCCCCGCAGCTCCTCATCGGGCACCTGCGAGGCGTCCACGCCGTGGTGCTGCAACCACTCCCGCCAGCAGACCAGACGGGCGCGCTCGTCCACCTGTCGTCGCTCCTCGGCCGGCCGGGGATCATCCTCAAAGGACAGCACAGCATCGGGATCGTAGCCCCGCTCCCGGAGCCACTCCCGCAACACCACGCGGCGGGCGTACACCCGATCCTGGCGGATGCGCTCCAAATCATACTCGGGGCGATCGGACAGCCACTCCAGGATATAGAGGATGCGTGCTTCTTCGTCATCCCGCAGGTAGTCCTCGGGCAGCTCCAGCTCCTTCACACGCATCCAGGCCCGGTCGGTGATCTCCTGCCACGCCTTGTCGATCAGCCAGGCCCGCGCCAGCTCGGCCTCGATCTCATCCTCCTTGGCGCCATCAAACACCGGCGTGATCACGTGGAAGCCCAGGCGCTCGGCCGCCCACCCCAGATGCGTCTCCAACACCTGGCCGATGTTCATGCGGGCAGGCACGCCCAACGGGTTCAGGATGATATCGACCGGCGTGCCGTCCTCCAGGAAGGGCATATCCTCAATGGGCACGATCTTGGAGATCACGCCCTTATTGCCATGGCGACCGGCCATCTTATCGCCCGCGCTGAGCTTGCGCCGCTGAGCCACCGACACGCGCACCATCTTCTCCACGCCTGCAGGCATATCCCGATATTCCTCCCGGGAGAACACCTTGACGTCCACCACCTTGCCATGCTCACCGTGCGGCAGGCGCAGGGAGGAATCCTTCACCTCACGAGCCTTCTCGCCGAAGATGGCCCGGAGCAGCTTCTCCTCGGGGCTCAGCTCCGTCTCGCCCTTGGGCGTGATCTTCCCGACCAGGATGTCGCCCGGGCCCACCGTCGCGCCGATGCGGATGATCCCCTCCTCGTCCAGGTTCCGCAGCGCATCCTCTCCCACGTTGGGGATATCTCGGGTGATCTCCTCGGGGCCCAACTTGGTGTCCCGGGCCTCCACCTCGTGTTTCTCAATGTGAATCGAGGAGAACTTATCCTCTCGCACCAACCGCTCGGAGATCAGGATGGCGTCCTCGTAGTTGCCGCCTTCCCAGCTCATGAAGGCGCACAACACGTTCTGCCCCAGGGCCAGCCGCCCCGCCTCGGTCGAGCTGGAGTCGGCCAACACGTCGCCAGCCTCCACCCACTGCCCCTTGACGACGGCCGGCCGCTCGTCGATGCAGGTGGACTGGTTCGAGCGGTTGAACTTGCGCAGCGAGTACGTCCGGCGGGTGCCATCCTCCTCCAGGATCACGATCTCGCTGGAGGTGACGCTGACCACCTCGCCGGGGTTCTTGGCCGTCACCACCTGTCCGGAGTCCAGCGCGGCCTGGCGCTCCATGCCGGTGCCCACCAGCGGCACCTCCGGGCGAAGCAGGGGCACCGCCTGGCGCTGCATGTTCGACCCCATCAACGCCCGGTTGGCGTCATCATGCTCCAGGAAGGGGATCAACGCGGCCGACACGGAGACGATCTGCTTGGGGGACACGTCCATGTAATCCACCCGCTCCGGCGACTCGAAGAGGAACCGATCGCTGCGGCGGACGGACACGCGGGGGTTCATGAACTCGCCCCGCTCGTTCAACGGCGTGCTGGCCTGGGCGATGGAGTGACGCTCCTCCTCATCCGCGGTGAGGTACACGATCTCGTTGGTCGCAAACGGCCGCACCTGGATCATGGGCAATTGGTCCCGCAACGCGGCGATGCGCTCGGCCAGCGCCTCGTCCACAATGGTGCCCGCCTCGGCCACGACCTCGCCGGTGTCCGGGTCGACGACGTCCTCACGCAAGGTGCGGTTGACCAGCCGGGAGGGCTCGTTGGGAACCTCGCTGAGCACACGGCGATAGGGCGTCTCAATGAAGCCAAACTCGTTCACGCGGGCGTAGGTAGCCAGCGAGCCGATCAGCCCGATGTTGGGACCCTCCGGGGTCTCGATGGGGCAGATGCGACCGTAGTGGCTATGATGGACGTCTCGCACATCGAAGCCGGCGCGCTCACGACGCAGCCCGCCCGGCCCCAGCGCGCTGAGGCGCCGCTTGTGGGTCAGCTCGGCCAGCGGATTGGTCTGATCCATGAACTGGCTGAGCTGGGAGCCGCCGAAGAACTCGCGCACGGCTGCCACCACCGGCCGGATATTGATGAGGGACAGCGGGCTCAACTGCTCTGGATCGCGAATGGACATGCGCTCGCGCACCACGCGCTCCATGCGCAGCAACCCGATCCGCAGCTGGTTCTGGATCAGCTCGCCGACGGTCTTCACGCGGCGATTGCCCAGATGATCGATGTCATCCCCCGAGTCCACGCCGTTGTTGATCTGGATCATGACCTCGACGACCTTGACCAGATCCTCCTTGGTCAGGGTGCGCTGGGTCTGCGGCACGGCCAGCCCCAGGCGACGATTCAGCTTGTAACGCCCCACACGTCCCAGATCATATCGACGCGGCGTGAACAGCAGGTTCTGCAGGAAGTTGCGCGCATTCTCCAGGGTCGGTGGATCCCCCGGTCGAAGCCGCTTGTAGAACTCCAACAGGGCGGCCTCCACGCCCTGCTTGGAAGCCTCCTCGCCGATCCCCGGCGTGGAGGTGGGATCACGCTCCAGCGTGGCCTCGATGTACGGATGCTCCGGCATGTTATCGACTTCGGCGAAAAGCTCTCGGATCTCGTCATCCGTGCCAAAGCCGATCGCCCGCAGCAGGATCGTCACGGGCAGCTTTCGCTTGCGGTCTACCTTCACGGACAGGACGTCGCGCTTGGAAGTCTCAAACTCCAGCCACGCCCCTCGCGCCGGGATCAGCTTGGCGAAACAGAGATCGCGGCCGGTCGTCCGATCCTCCTCCACCGTGAAGTACACGCCCGGGGACCGGATCAACTGGCTGACGACTACGCGCTCCGCGCCATTATAGATGAAGGTGCCCGCGTCCGTCATGAGCGGGAAATCGCCCATGAAGACGTCCTGCTCGGTGATCTCACCCGTCTCCTTGTTGATGAGCTTCGCCTTCACCCACAGCGGAGCCGAATACGTCATATCCCGATCACGACACTCCTGTTCCGTGTACTTGGGCTCCGCGAACCAGAACTCGCCAAAATGCAGCTCCAGGTTCCGATTGAAGCTGACGATCGGACTGATCTCGTCGAACAGCTCACGCAATCCCTCGCTCTGGAACCATCGGAAGGATTCCAGCTGGACTTCGATCAACCGGGGCAAATCCAATACGTCGGGCAATCTGGCGTACGACTTATACTGCGGAAGAAGATTCTCGTTCGTCCGGTTCATCATCTTTCCACCCACTCCTTCTGCGCGCAAAAAAACCCACTCCAAACGAATGGGTTATGTCCATGGTGCAGGAAAGGTCCTCACGCGACTATACAAGGATAAAGCGAATCTGTGACATGTTCTGTATCGTAATATACGATTCTAACATAAGGGGAATTTCTTGTCAAAAACGGCTCCTGCTCGCGTCAAAAGGGCGTTGGTCATCGTTCCCACGGACCAACGCCGGCGGATCACTCGGCCGTTCTCCCAAAGAGGCAACGGGGGCACAGCGATGATGGGCAGAAGTCCCAGGATCAAGCCCTTCCGCCTTGGCTGAGAGCCTCGGCACGGCCGGCCGGTAAAGTGCTTTCCTGCCATCCAAGTATACGCCATAACCCTCGTGAAGGCAAAACCGCCCCCCTGCAAAACCACCTGCCGAAAGGGCACGCGGCGGAGCATCGATGGGACTTGTGCGCTGATCCCCTCATGACATATAATGGAAGCGTCGAGCGGATACGAACGGATAGAGGTGATCCATGAGACGGCTTAAACGACGGCTGGGGATCGGCTACTGGCTGGCCCTACTGCTCTGGCTCTTCTCAACGGGAAACGTCGCGGGCCAGGGCGTCCCCCATGTGGACGTGCTGACTTTCAAGGGGCCGGTCACGCCGGTGCTGGTGAGCTATGTCGAGCGCGGCATCGCACAGGCGGAGCGGGACGGCGCGACGGCGCTGATCCTGCAGCTGGACACGCCCGGCGGCTCCGTCGATTTGACGGGCAAGATCACCCGGCGTATGCGCAACGCGAACATCCCCATCGTCGTGTACGTGACCCCCAAGGGTGCCCACGCCGGCTCGGCGGGCACCTTCATCACGCTGGCGGCCCATATCGCCGCCATGGCCCCCGGCACGCGCATCGGCGCGGCCAGCCCGGTGGGATCCGAGGGCCAGGACCTGGGCGAGACGATCCAACGCAAGATCACACAAGACCTGGTCGCCGACATCGAGAACATGACGAAACGTCGCGGCGAGAAGGCGACGGAATGGGCAATCCGTGCCGTGGAGGAGGCCGCCGTGGCCACCGCCGACGAGGCCCTGGAGCTGGGCGTGATCGATGTGATCGCCACCAACCTGGACGATCTGCTGCGCCAGCTGGACGGCCGGGTGGTGGACGTGAACGGCCGGGAGGTGACCCTTCACACGGCCAACGCACAGGTCCACCACATCCCCCTGGGAGCGCTGGAGAACTTCCTCAACACCATCACCAACCCGGCCATCGCCGCCATCCTGCTCACCCTGGGGTTGAACGCCATCCTGTTCGAGCTGTCAAGCCCGGGCGGATACGTCGCCGGCATCGCGGGCGCCGTCGCCCTGCTGCTGGCCTTCTACGCGCTGGGCGCGCTGGACGCCAACTGGACCGGCCTGGGCTTCATCGTGCTCGCCTTCGTGCTGTTCCTGCTGGACATCAAAGCCCCCACCCACGGCATCCTGACCATCGCAGGGATCGCCTCCTTTGTGCTGGGCGCCGCCATCCTGTTCAACGTGCCCGACGTAGAGGTCCCCTGGCCCACGATCCTCACCCTCTCCCTGGCCACCTCCGCCTTCTTCGCCTTCGTGGTGGCCAAGGCCGTAGGAGCGCAACGGCGGCGGCCCACTACCGGCTTCGAAGGGCTGATCGGCCACCG
>JAJRVX010000076.1:0-20121 GCA_024277095.1 Chloroflexota bacterium | reverse complement strand
GTCATCCGGATCCGGCGCTAGCTGATCGAAGACGTACTGCAGCACCGGCGCGCAGAAGCGCTCGTAGAGGTCGGGGGATAGCAGCGCGCAGTTGTCGTCCAGGAAGCTGTAGCCGCGCGGGGTGACCCCGAGGGCGTCGGCTATGATGTGAGCGTATTCGACCAGCTTCTGGGCCAGTAGCTCGTGGAAGCGCTGCATCTCGGCCGGATGGTCGATGAGGAAGTACAGGTAGCGTTCCGTACCGCACACTGAGGTCCCGATGGTGGCCGGGCCGCGGCTGCTCATTGGGCGGGGCGGCTTCCCAGCCTCCGGCGGCAGCGCGTTGGGGAAATCGGGCACGCCGTCCTGGAAGATGAAGTCGGCCATGTCCATGCGTTCCACCTGGTCCATGATCCGCACCAGGTCCTCGATGGTGTGGACGGAGGGCTCCAGCCAGGGTGTGCCCCCCTCCGTTAACTCCTGATAGGAGCCGAAGACCTCCTCGATGCGTTTGGGCGGAGGCCAGGCGATGGCTTCCGGGAATGGCCGGATGCCGATCTCCCGCTGGCATCGGTCGTTGCAACGACGGTTCATCTCCAGCCGGTAGTCAATGTCCTTATAGTATCGCACTGTCGAGGGCACCTTCATCTCGTCCAGGAGCCAATGGTCATCCACCGGCAGGAGGATGGGGGCCCGGGGCTTGTCGGTCGAAAAGCAGTCCCGCGAGCTGGCCGCGTTCTCCTCCCAGAACCGTTCCAGGTCCAGTTCGAAGCGTTTCTCAGGCTGATTCCTCTCGGTTACAGGCATGGTCTCTTGGGTACCTCACGGTAAGTGTAGAGCTTCGAGATACAAGGGATGGAGGATTCCGTTGGCGATCGCGAGCGGTCATGATGCTAGCCCTGGCCGGGCCGGAGCCGGTGGAGGAGACCGGAGATTGAGAAGCGCCCCACTCTGCGGCGTAAGGCGGGCACGGCAGGATTGTCGGGATCCGCCTCCTCCAGCATCCGCATCCAGGCCTCCGCACCTTCTCGCTGGTTTTCTGCCAAGAGGATCTCTATTTGCGCGTGGCATAGCGCTACGAACTCGCTGATGTGAAGCTGTTCTCTCTTCATCACCGGATCGATCAAACTCTGCGCCTCTTCCACCTTTCCCTCACGCGCCAGAGAAGCCGCGAGGTTGCAGCGCCCAATGGCATAATCGGGATTGCGCTCGATGATCTGGCGAGTCAGCGCGTGTGCCTTTTCCACCTCGCCGCGGGACATGTAGACCACTGCCAGGTTTTGCAGGAAAGATGGATGATCCGGCATCAGCTTCAGGCCCTTTTGAAGCGCTTCCTCGGCTTCATCCAGGCGGCTCTCTTGGAGGGCTGTCACAGCCTTCTCCATCAATTTCTCGGCCTTGGGTGGCAACCGCGAAGATGGCTCAAAGGTGATCTCCCAGCCGAACAAGAGAATCTCCCGCTGTTCACCTCTTTGCCAGATTTGTATAGTTTGATCGCGTGGCAGGAGGCCTTGGTTGGCACAGTGCTGAGCCGCTCGGAGACGTTGCTCGTCCGTCCCCCAACGTCCCAGAGCGAAATCTCGCAGGGCAATCTGCAGGTCTGGGTGCTCAGTGACCGCGGTGATATGATAGACCAGCTCTCGTGCTCCCGCGTCGCCGCGCTCCAGGAGGATCGGCGCCAAAGAGATGAACTGGGGATATCGCTTCAGGAAACGGGTGAAAGCCTGACGGAGGTGTCGTTCGGTGGCCCGTGAGGAAGAAGGAACCGATGCAAGGTCCTTCAACCAAGTTCGGGGGAGCCACTCCAGCATCGTGAAAGGCCACGCTCCTTGTCGTTCCCCTGGCGGAAGGCGCAAGTCCTCTAGGTTTTCCCGTGCCTTATCCAGCCCGGGGAAGATCTTGAGTGCCTGATTCCACCAGTTGCGGGCTTGCTTCTCATGACCCAGACGAGCCGCCGCCACTGCTGCATAGTGATACGCAAGGCCCATAATCGAAATGTCTGGGATCTCGTCGGACTCCTTCGCCTGACGGAACGTATCCAGGACGGCCTGGTCCATTCGGGCCCAGGAAAGCCCTTCTAGCTTCTTGGCTAGGCGCTCATCGACGGCGTGAATGCCTTTTAAATGTTCCCCTATTTCTTGGACTTCCTCTGGGCACCCGGACAAAACTAGTGCATGAATGAGATTGCTCAAAGCGTTCACATCATCCGGATCTCGCTTACGAACCTCCCGCTCAATCTCAATGGCTTCATCCATGCGCCCATGGTGGATATATCCCAAAGCCAGGTTGTTCAACGGAGCGACGAAGTGAGGAGCAAGCTCCTGTAATTTTCGGACGATGCGTTCAAGCTCTCGGATCCTCTGTTCGTGCATGGCGATCTGGGCTTGCTCATGCAACACCAGGATCTCAAGAGCGCTCTCGGATGGGAGCCCGAGCCTCTCCACCTCCTCCGCGATGAGGGATTTTGTCAGATCGACTACCTCTTGTGCCTTGGGGGTGAGGGGATGGTGCGGCCATCCCCGGATAAACTCCTGTCCCTCCTGAAATGCCAACGCGAGGAACCCGTTATGCCCATAAGCCAATGCCAGGTTGTATCGGTGCTCAGGTACCGTCGGTTCCAGGTCCACCAGGCGCAGGGCGATGGAAATTGCTTCTTGATGGTGCCCGCTCTCCATGAGAGAGGCCAGTTGCAGGCTCAAGACATCCGGGTCATCAGGGTAACGCCTGGTGAGCTTTTCCAACGCCTCCAACGCCCGCTCGAAATCCCCTTCCCTGACCCACGTCTCAAGCTGCTCGATCTCCCGCACCGGAGCCTCTCTCCGGCGTGGCATGGTCCGCTTCCCAGGTTTTCTCTTCTTCCTTCGCTTTGCCATGGTGTTGAGTTGCTCCTCTGACCGCCGCTATGAACAGGCGGCGCTGGAATTCTCTCCCATCTCAACGCATCTCCTGTCCGCCCGTCACGTTGATCGCCTGTCCCGTCATGTAGGAAGCCTGATCGGAGGCCAGGAAGACGACCACGTTGCACACATCGTCAAAGGTGCACGTGCGGCCCAACGGCACCTGCTCCTCATACCGGCGGCGCACCTCCTCCGGCGTGATACCCCAGCGCCTGGCGTATTGCTCGTACAGGCTCTCCTTCCATAAGGGGGAGTCCAGCAGGTTACCGGGACAGACGGCGTTCACCCGCACGTTGTATGGGGCCAGTTCCAGCGCGATGCTCTGGGTGAGCCCGATGCCGCCGAACTTGGACGCGGCGTAAGCCGAATTGCGGAAGCTCCCCTTCTTCCCCGACTTGGAGTTGATCTGGATGATGACGCCGCTGCGCTGCTCCTTCATGACCTTAGCGGCCGCGCGAGCGGACAGGAAGTAGCCGATCAGGTTGACCTCGATCACCTTGCGCCAGTGGGCCACCGGGATCTCGGTCAGTTCCCCGGAGATCACGATGCCCGCATTGGCCACCAGGATGTCCAGCCGCCCGAAGGCCTCCACAGCCTTCGCCGCAACGGCCTCCGTCTGCTCCTCCACGGTGACGTCGCAATACAACGGGAGCGTGCGACGCCCCGTCTCCTCGGCGATGGCAGCGGCCGCCGCCTCCACGCCCTCCTGGTTGATATCCGTCATGATCACGTGGGCTCCCTCTTGGGCCAGCCGGCGGCTGATGGCCTCGCCCAGCCCTCGGGCCGCCCCGGTCACCCAGGCGATTCGGTCCGGCAGCACGTTCATGGTAGCAACGCCTCCAGGAAAGCGATCTCCGCCGCCCGCGTCCAGGTGCGGCCGCCGTCCTCCAGATGTCCGGCGACCTCCGGCAGCGTCTCACCCAGCTCGCTCAATGGCGTCAACGGGAAATCTAGGATCTGCGGATACACCACGATCTTCCCCGGGAACCGGCCCTCGGCCACGGCCCGTAGCCCTTCCTTTACGGCGCGCAGCCCCGCCACCGCGGCCACGGAGCCGTTAGGGCTGAGCTGGCCGTTGGCCGCCTTCTCCATGACCCGGCGCATGTCGGCGATGGTCGACCCGCTGGACCCGATGTAGCGCACGCCGCGCTGGATGATGGCGTTGACGTCCAGGTGGGCCAGCGTGCCTCGCGGCAGCCCCGCGAACAGATTCACGACGGCCCCGTCCGCCGCGAGCGCCGTCAGGGCTGTCAATCCCTCCGCCGACGCGGCGCAGATGATCACATCATCAAAGCCGTGCCCTTCCGTGAGGGCGTCCATCTCCTCGGCGAAGGCTTCCGGCGTGAAGTTCGCCTGAGAGCGGGTGAACAGCTTCACGCCCTGGCGCTGCGCCAGGTTCTTGAACTTGGCGGCCAACTCCTGGATCCGCGGCGAGCGCAGGTTCGTCGCCACCACGACGGACGGCCTCTCGGCGAGCTGGAGCGCCCGCTGGACGTGCATGTGCCCCATGGGGCCCGCGGCTCCCACGAAGAGCGCACAGCCGCCCGGCTTCAGCTCGGAGCGGATGGGCCGGTAGGAGGCGGCGATGTCCGGCCCCGTCGATCCCACGAAGGTCGTGTGATCGTAGTGCAGGCGGCCCACGTCCAGCGCCACCGGCCGCTCGATGGGCTCTGGGGAGACGATGTTCAGGATGCCGCCGTGAGCCAGATGGCGACTGGCCGCCTCGATGATCTCCGGCGCGATGGGCCCCAGGATGACGAGATCGTCGAACCCGGCGTCCCCGGTGTGCTCCCGGGCTCGCTCGTACTCCTCCGGTGACAGCCCGTCCAGTGTGACCACCTCGATCCCCAGGGCCTCCGCCCGGGCCGTCAGCTCGTCGCGCAGGGCGGCCGGCACGTCGCTCAGCACGATGCGGGCAGGGTGCGCGTCCGCGTCCAGGCCATGGCCGATCGTGTAGCTCGGCCCGTCTGCCCCGCCGCCCAGGAACCAGGCGATGCCGCCCGGCTTCAGCCCCGTGCGGTATTTGATCACATACGCGGCCTCCACACAGGCCCACGGCTCCGTCAAGGCAGCCTCGCTGTAGCCGAGCGACTCCGGCATCGGCAGCAGGTAGCAGCCCTCATCCCCGTGCAGGATCTCCTCGCCCACCAGCGCGTATTGCGAATAGCCCCCCTGGAGGCGGTACCCATAAGCCATCCCCCGGCCCTTGTAGTAGATGTCCGCCTGCACGGCGAAGCGATCACCGACGTGGTATTGATCGCGCAGGTGCTCGCCCACGCCGACCACGGTCAGCGCGACCTCATGGCCCATCACGACCGGCTGTTTCTCCAGGTCTCGGCCGACGAGGCGGGGGTGGCTGCCCCCCTGGCGGATGATCTTGATGTCGGAGAAGCAGATGCCCACCGCGTCGTGGCGGACCAGCAGTTGGTCAGGCCCGGGCTGAGGGACCGGGGCCTGGATCGGCTGCCCGTCCCGCCCCAGCCGTTCGAAGCCCGCGCCGTAGAGGGGCCACAGCCACTGCCGCCCGGGGATCGGCCCCTGCCCTGAGCGATAGCGCTCCCATTTGTCTTGCTTTGCCATTATTCCCTCATCCCTCGTCTGTCGCCCTTTGTCTTCCGCCTTTCGTCTATCCCTCAAACGTCCAGGTCAGCCCGCCCTCCGGCACGAATTGACGCAAGTACTGGGCCGATTCCTTCAGCTCACGCAGCAGCCGCTCCTCCGTCACCGTGGAGCCGGGGATGATCTCCGCGATCAGGAAGTGCTGTTCCACCGGCTGCATAATCCCGCTCAGCCGGTTCTCCGACCAGTGGCGATGTCCCCACTCCATGGCCTCCAGCACCTTCTGGATCTCGATGTGGCCCCGCTCGTTGTACTCCTCGGTGAACGGCCAGTGATGGCTGCCGTCCGGCGTCGTCTGTTGGAGGTGGATGACCTCGCTCACCGGCGCCAGGGCGCGCAGCCAGGCGGTGTAATCCAGGTCATCTCCGGTGGCGCCGTAGTGCATGCCCGCCTGATGCCCCACGTCGATGGTCAGGTAGAGGGGGACGCGCTGGGTCGAAAGAGGGGCTCCGTTCACCGCCTCCAGGTATTGGAACGCCTGCTCGATGGTCCACGGCACCTCGCTAGGGATATACATTTGCTCGTTGTAGAGTGCTGTCAGGCCCTTTTGCGCGGCGATCTCGCACAGCCCCTGGAACGTGTCGTATAGCCGTTCCAGCGCCTCCTGGGTGCGGGCGGAATCGGAGAGGACCTCGACGGATAGGGCGTCCCAATGGCCGCCCAGCCGGGTGGCCCCCAGCGCCAGCGTGATGTCCATGGCCTGCACGATCCACTCCCGCATGCGGGCGCGCACGGAGGGATCACTGTGCGAGAGGCCGTGAAAGCGGTGGGTGGCCACGCCCGTGTAATAGTCGCAGATCGTGACACCGTAGCGCTCGGCTGCTCGTCGCGCGGCCTCTGCGGCTCGTAACTGGTACGCGCGATCGCCGCTGAAGAAGGGATCGATCACGTCGCCGCAGAACTCCAGGTAGGGATATCCGAGTTCCGCCGTTAGGCGCAGCCAGTTCTCCGGCTCCTCCCACCGCCGGGTGAGGAAGGCGCCGTTGATGCCGATGTCAAGTTTGACCGTGCGTGTCATGAGAGCCTGTTTCCTCCTGTGGTCACTGCAGGCCCAGCACTCGGCGGCGCAGCGCCTCGTCCGGGCGGGTGTGGATGCGTGCGGCCTGCTCCTCGGTGAGGAAGTGAGGGCCGCCCAGGGTATACGTGCCCGCTAACACGCGGGCCGTCTTGACCGCCATCGCCGTGACGTTCAGCACCTCCTGGGGGCTCTTTCCCAACGCGATGAGCCCGTGGTTTTGCATCAGGATGACCTTCGGAGGCTCCCCCCATCGATCCAGATAGGCTCGGATCTCGTCCCGAACGCGGCGCGCCAGCGGCACACCGGGATCGACGTAGGGCACGAAGACCGGCGCGGGGCCGCACACCACGATCTCGTCGGGAAAGAGCCGCCCCGCGTACGCGGCCACCGCCGCCTGGGAGCACAGGATCGCGTTCACGGCGGTGGGATGGGTGTGTCCCACCCACGATGCGCCTCCCTCGGTCAGCGCCAGCGCGTGCAGGACCGTCTCCACTGAGGGATGGCGAGGTGCCTTCGGATCGACCTTGGCGGCGGTCAGCCCGGCTTTCACGGCGGCATCGGAGATGTCCTCGGCCTCCAGCAGCGCCAGCGCCCGCTCGAAGGAGACCTCCACCACGCCCGCCTCGTCCAGCGTTCGTAGCTCCGCGCCGCTGGCCTTCACGAAGAACGTCTCCCCGTCGATCCGGGCGGACGTGTTCCCCTCGCCCAGGATGGCGTAGTCCATCTCGGGGCGGCCCAATTCCCTGGACATCCAGATCAATTGGGAGAGGATCTCTTGTTTGTGTCGTTCGTTCTCGCTCATATCGAATGCCTCACGCGCCGGGGTAGCCGCCGGAGGAGCCTTCGCCTGTGCCGCGCTCGCGAGCGATCTTCTCCTCATAGCCGGAGGCGCGATGGGCGGCGATGGGATCCGGCTCCAGCCCCATCTCCACGCGCACCTGGGCCAGCAGCGGACGCACGTCGGTCTCGTAGGCCTGAGCCAGGACCTCGTGCGCGCCCAGGACGTCGCCCTCCCTCTGGGCCTGGGCCAGCGCCTCCCGGTCGACCAGCAGCGCCTTGGCATAGGCCGTCTGCACGTTCATCACGGACAGGATCATGGCCTCGATCTTGGATTCGATGTTGTGCGACTGGTCGATCATGTAGGCCACATTGCGGGCGCACTCGGACACAGTGGGATCGGGGTCCTGCTCGGCCGCGATCAGCTCGTTGAAGATGAGGAACAGCTCGAAGGGATTGACGGTGCCGACGATCAGGTCGTCGTCGGCGTACTTGCGGGCGTTGAAGTGGAACCCGCCCAGCCGCCCCTCGTCCAGCAGCAACGCCACGATGTGTTCGACGTTGGTGCCCTGGGGGTGATGGCCGGTATCGACCAGGACCTGCGCCTGGGGGCCGAGCTTCAAAGCCATCATGTAGGAGGTGCCCCAGTCGGGCAGGTCGGTGTGGTAGAAGGCGGGCTCGAAGAACTTGTACTCGATCAGCATGCGCATATCGGGCGGCATCGCCGCGTACACCTCCGCCAGGGCCTCCTCCATGCGGTTCTTCCGGGCCCGGAAGGAGTCCTGCCCGGCGTAGTTGGTGCCGTCGGCGAACCAGAGGCTGATGATCTCCGACCCCACGGCCTTAGCGATCTCGACGCATTCCAGCATGTGGGCGACGGCCTGCTTGCGCACGGTCGGGTCCGGATTGCAGATGGAGCCGAGTTTGTAGATGTCGTCCTGGAAGACGTTGGGGTTCACCGCTCCGATCTTGACCCCCAGGGAGTCGGCGTAGGAGATGACCTGGCCCCAGTCGTCGACTTTATCCCAGGGGATGTGGACGGCCACGGTGGGGCAGATGCCCGTCAGCCGATGGACGTGGGCGGCGTCCTCCAGCTTCTCCCACAGGTTGCGGGCCGCGCCTGGCCATGGGAACACCTTGAAACGCGTGCCGGAGTTGCCGTATCCCCATGAGGGGGTCTCCACGCGCTGCGCCTTCAGGGCCGCCTTCACGGCCTCTACATCAACGCCGCGATCTGTCAGTTGTTCGGCCAGGAGAGGATAGGCCTTCAGGTAGTCTGTGGACATGGGAATCCTCCATCTGGGCTGGATGGGCTGACTTGCCTCGGAAGCGTCGGCTGCGCGTCACGGGGGGCGTGATCGATGGCGACCTTGAGCAGGCCGGATCTGCGGTCTCCCGACCTGAAAGCCGTAGGCGAGGGCTCGTAGCGGCGATGGCGGTGTTGTCCCAAAGCGCGTGCCAGATTTCCGATGGCATGAGCACGTCTCGATCGAGTGGTAGGGGCCAAGGAGCTCAGGTGATGGGTTGACGGGAAGCGATCACTACCCCTCCCCCCGGTCGCGCCCATTATAGCGGGGCCGCTATGGCGAGTCAAGCGATGATTCACCTCGGCCATGTGGTCATCCTAGCCTTTTGATTCCTCTCAGCGGATGGTCGAGAGCCACTGGTGACTCCCGGTGGCCACAATACGGTGATCTCTGCAGGAGGGACATGATGCGCATTGGTTTCCCGGTGAAGGTGTTGGGGCAGGCCGGGCTGAAGTCCCACGATACCCGACGATGGCAGAACGCGCCCCATCTCAGCGTCAGCCTGGCATATCTGCGGGATATCCTGGGGTATCTGGAACGATCGGGCTTGCGCATGTACCGCATGGCCGCCGATCTGGCGCCCTATCTAGCCCATCCGGACCTGCCTGAGTTCGCTCATCAGATCGATGCGTGTGTAGAGGAGTTGGCCTTCGTGGGGGAGATGGCCTCCGCGTTGGGAGTGCGGCTGTCCTTTCACCCGGGCGCCCACGTGGTGCTGAACGCCTCCGACGAGGCCGTGGCCCAGCGCTCCCTTCGCCATGTGACCGGTCTGGCCCGCATCCTGGATGCCATGGGGCAGGGCCCCGAGGCGGTCATCGTCGTGCATGTGGGGGGACGCTACGAAGATCGGGAAGCCGCCATGGCTCGCTGGGTGAGCCGATACTTCCGTCTGCCCTCGTTCGTGCGCGATCGCCTGGCGCTGGAGAACGACGACGCGCTCTTTTCGTTGTTGGACGTGTACCGCATCCATCAGCGCTGCGGCGTGCGCGTGATATTCGATTCCCTGCACCATCTGGTGCACAACCCGGATCGCATCCCTTTGGATGAGGCCCTGGAGATGGCATTGAGTACGTGGCCGGATCATGTGCGGCCCAAGGTGCACTTCTCCTCGCCTCGGACGGAGGTGCGCCAGATCCGGACCAAGACAGGGGTTCGGCTGCAGCCGCCGTCCTGGACGCAGCACGCCGATTATGTGAATCCCTTTGAGTTCATCCACTTCCTGCGAGTGGCGGAGGGGAAGCGACCCTTCGATGTGATGCTGGAGGCCCGGGCGCGTGACCTGGCGGCGCTGCGCCTGCAGGCGGATCTGGCCTGTTACGCCCCGGAGTTGGCGGCTTCGCTCATGCCCTCCGCCGCCCGCGCGGCGGAGCCCGCCGAGCCGTATGCGCCGTGGCCGGAGGAGCAGGAGGATGATCCCCGCGTGCTGGTGGCGGTGATGAACAACCTGCGTGATTTCGCCCTGGCCCGAGACGCGGGCTGGTATCGGATCCCGCTGGCGCGAGCCCCTCGCCTGGTGGCGGCGGACTACCTGGCGTTCTATCAGACGCGGGTCTTCGGCGAGGAGGCCTGGGCGGTCCACTACTACGCGCCGATCCGGAGCTATCGCATTGTGACGCGCGCGGAGCTTCTGCCGGAGGAGGTCGATCACCCGCGGGCGAAGGACCGTTACTACAAGCTGGAGATCGGCCCCCTGCAACGTTTGCCGCATCCGATCCCCAGTCGACGTCTTCGGCGGATCACCTTTATCCCGACCACGCTATCGCGCCTGTTGCACGCGGAGGAGATCAACGATCTGTGGATGGGCAACCCGATTCAGGAACGGCTGTGGGCGGAGCTGAAAGCGCGGGGGATCCCGGCCGAACGAGAGTATCCGCTGGAGGAGGGGAGGGCGTCCTATCGGGCGCCGCTCGCCGTGCCATGTCACACGGGGGGCGTGGTGGTAACAATCCGAGATATCCCGGGGGCGCCGTTGCCCGCAGGCTGGACCTATCTGCGCGTCTCGTCGGATGACGATCTGGACGGGTGGCTCCGGAGCCTTCGGCGGGAGATCTCGGAGCGGGGAGGTGTGAGGGAGGCTGCAGGTGGCGGGTGATCGAAACTCACGGGGCTGGTGAGTTCGCTTCTTGGGCCGGACGCGGCCGACGGCTCCTTCCCCGCCAGAACGCGATCAGCAGCGCGATGGAGACGCCGAGGATCGCCCAGATCCAGCGCGGCCATCGGGGCTGGGCCGTGATGACGATGGGACCGTGGCGCGTGGTCACCCCCGTGGCCTCCACGTCCTCGAGCTCGTAGTAATACGTGCGCCCCGCGATCACGTTGGTGTCCGTGTAGACGTAGTGCCCGCCGGCGAGGGGATCCGAGGAGGCCGGGATCAGATCCGGGTTGATCTTCTCGAAGGGGCCGTCCGGCGATTCCGCACGGTACAAATTAAACCCTACGGTGTCCACCTCGGTTTCAGTGGTCCACTCCACGATCACGGGGGCCCCCTGACTGGTGCAGCTGGACAGGATAACGCCGACCAGCGCCAGGCCAAGGAGTGTCCACCGCATTCCTCTCATGTCCGTGTTCCTCCATGAGGGCTGTGCGAGCCCCTTTCCTTCAGTGCAAAACGATGCCGCCATGCCAGCCATTCTGCTTGCAGCGTACCATGATTGTCCGGGTTAGGCAATCCCCCTGCAGTATGCAGAGTAGGAGCCGTCGGAAGCGGATTCTGCGGTAGTGTATCCAAAATGGTGGAAATTCCGCCAGGCCCATCGCAAGCCCACAGGGGAGGTGCGGAGGGACCTCCCTCCGCCAGAACATCCTCTTTTTCCGCTTTGCACCGGCCCTTTCCCGGCCTGATTCGGGTGGGCGAGGCCGGGCAAGGCAGGTGAGGGGTGGAAACCGGGAGGTTTCTTTTGAGGGGCTGCGCCCCTCAAAGCTCCCTGCTGTATTTCCACCGAAAAAGATACACTACCGCAGTATGCAGAGTAGGAGCCGTCGGAAGCGGATTCTGCCCGATCATTTGCCATCACGGCGGCTCTGCATTACAATAGAGCCGGTTTCGGAAATAGAAACGGGAATTCTATTTTCGCAGCTCATCACCTCGCAGGCCGGGATACCCGTCCTGGCCACACGGTTGATTTCTCTCCCCAAAGGCGTGGCGAACAAGTGAATGAAGAGGAGCCTGCGGCCCTGCAGGAGGCGTGCAGATGGAGTGCCCCTGGAGGGCGGGTGTTCTCCTCGTGTGTAGGGGCCCTCGGGCTTGGAGGCGTTTGCCGGAAGGCCGGGCGCTGGCTCCGGCGGGGCGGCCTCCTGAGCCGCCGGGTGAAAACGATCCTATGGTGTGGTAGGGCTATGCCGGAATCGTCCGTTTCTCATCTTAAGACGTTAGATCGGGCTCTTCAAGTTCTCTCCCTCTTCAGCGCGGAACAGCCGGAATGGGACTATACGTGCATGGCGGAGACCCTGGGCCTGCACAAGAGCATCGTCTATCGAATCCTCACCACGTTCGAGCGGTACGGATATGTGATGCGCCAGCCGGCCAGCGGGCGATTCCGCCTGGGGTTCCGCTTCGTGGAGTTGGGCAATCTGGTTTTGTCCAATATCGACCTGCGTACGATCGCCCATCCCTTCATGGAGGACCTGGTGCGCGCCGTGCGTGAGACGGCCTTCCTGACCGTCGTGAGCGGCCATGAGAGCGTATGTATCGATCGGGCGGAGAGCCCGCACCTGCTCCGGCTGACCATGGAGATCGGTGGGCGGTATCCCCTGTACGCCGGCGCGTCGAATCGGTTGCTCATGGCTTACCTGCCGGAGGAGGAGATCGAAGCGATCATCGCCAAGGGGCTGAAGGCTTACACGCCGAACACACTGGTCGATCCCGACGCGCTGCGCGCTTCCCTGGCCGAGATCCGGCGTCAGGGATATGCGTTGAGCTCCTCGGAGTTGACGCCGGGGATGTCCGCCCTCTCGGTGCCACTCAGGAACAGCAATCATGAGGTCGTGGCCGCGCTCAGCCTGGCCGGCCCCAGCGAGCGGTTCGGCGATGATCGCTGGCCGGAGATGCTGACCCGGCTCCAGGCCACCGCGGAGGCGATCTCGCAGCGGTTGCTGGCCTGGCGGGTGCCGCAGTCCGGCCGGGCCGGGCTCTGATCGAGGCGGGCGTCTCCCGTTGTGATGACATTCGGAGATGGGTTTGTTTCGCCTTCCCCAACCAGTTCGCTGGAGAGGAGGTGGTGTCTTGCAGAGAGATCGCGTGGTCGTCGTATCCGCTTCGTACAATCATCACCGAGAGGAGGTCTGAACATGAAAGACTCCCGTCAGTGGCTGGTCTTGCCCAGCTTGATCGTCGTGTTGTCGTTGCTGCTGGCAGCTTGTGCCCCCTCCACGCCAGCTCCGGCGGAGGCCCCCGCGGCTGAGGAGGCGACTCAGCCGGCCGAGGAGGCGCCCGCGGCCGAGGAACCTCAAGAGGTGGTCTTCACGTATGTAGAGGGCCAGGTCGTCAGCACCATCGACCCGGCCAAGCATGTGGATGAGTCCTCCCTCCACGCGGTCATCAACCTGTACGATCCGCTCGTGCGCCCGAAGCTGGAGGAGAACTCCATGGAGCCGGGGCCGTGGGTGGCGGAGAGCTGGACCGTCTCCGATGATGGCCTGACCTACACCTTCAAGATCCGCCAGGGGATCAAGTTCCACGATGGCAGCGAGCTCACCGCGGAGGACGTCCAGTTCTCCATGGAGCGGATGCTGGCGCTGAAGAAGGGCTTCTCCTGGCTGTGGAACGGCGTCCTGGAGCCGGGCAGCATCGAGGTACCGGACGACTACACCGTCGTCTTCCATCTGAAGCAGCCTTACGCCCCCTTCCTGGCCACACTGATCCAGCTCTTCATCGTCAACAAGGATCTGGTGATGGCCAACCTGCAGCCGGGCGACTTCGGCGAGATGCAGGATTATGGCCAGGCGTTCCTGGAGGAGAACGAGGCTGGGTCCGGCCCGTACGTGAAGGAGGCCTGGGAGCGCGGCTCGAAGTTCGTCTTCCGGCGATTCCCCGACTACTGGAAGGGATGGGAGCCCGGCCAGATCGATAAGGTGAACTACCTGATCGTCACGGAGGAGGCGACCAAGAAGACCCTGCTCCAGTCGGGCGAGGCCGACATGGTCGACCAGTGGATGACCGTGGAGAGCTACGAGGAGCTGGCCAAGAACCCGGACATCACCGTCCAGGTCGATCCCAGCGTGCAGCTCTTCCATCTGCCCATGAACACCCAGAAGGCGCCCACGGATAACATCCACCTGCGCAAGGCCATCGCCTACGCGTTCGACTACGAGACGGCCGTCAAGGAGATCATCCCTGGCTCCGTGCAGGCGGCAGGTCCGGTGCCCGTGCGGGCCTGGGGCCATGCGGATGACGTGTTCGTCTACTATCAGGACATGGAGGAGGCCAAGAAGCACTTCGAGGCGTCCGGGTTCAAGCCGGGCGAGGTGGAGCTGGATTACTGGTTCCCGGCTTCGGTGCCCATGGAGCGCAAGATCGGCCTTCTGCTGGCGTCCAACCTGCAGGAGCTGGGCATCAAGCTCAACATCAACCCCGTGCAGTGGGCGAACATCACCGAGGCCGCGACCAGCGTGGAGACCTCGCCTCACCTGACCGGCATCTTCGATACGCTGAAGTACCCCCATCCGGATAGCCATACCTACGGTATGTATCACCCGTCGTGCTGGGGGAGCTATCGCTGCCTGTCCTGGTACGACAACCCGGAGGTGACGGCGCTTCTGGAGAAGGCGCGAGCCACGGTCGATCCTGAGGAGCAGATTGAGCTCTACAAGGAAGCGCAGCGCAAGATCGTCATGGACGCGCCCAGCATCTACATCGCCAACCCGGCCCATCGCATCGCCTATCGCAACCGCGTGAAGGGCTACACGTACGTGGGCTTGCTGGGCTGGGATCTGTCGTTCTACACGCTACGTATCGAAGATTGACGTCTGAGATGTGGCGCTGGTGGGGGCAGGGCATCGCTTTGCCCCCACCGGCCCGTTGGGGTATGGCCCATGTACTACGAGTACCTGATTCGACGCCTGCTGCAGATGATCCCCGTTCTGTTGGGGATATCGATCCTGATCTTCATCCTCTCCCGGGTGGTCCCCGGCGATCCGGTGCGTTTGGCGCTGGGGCCGGAGGCTACGCAGGAGCAGATCGAGGCGTATCGCAAAGAGTTGGGGTTAGATCAGCCGATCCACATCCAGTATCTGAATTACCTGCGTGGCCTGACCCACGGTCAGCTCGGCCGATCGTTGCGCACAAATCGTGATGTTATCAAGGATATTCGGGATTTCTTTCCGGCGACCTTCGAGCTGACCACGGTGGCCATGGTCTTCGCCGTGCTGGTGGGCATACCGCTGGGCATCACCTCCGCATTGCACAAGGACGCCTGGCAGGATCAGGGGACCCGGGTGCTGGCGTTATCCGGCGTGGCGCTGCCCCGCTTCTGGCTGGGCATCCTGTTGCAACTGGTGTTCGCCTATTGGCTGGGGATCTTGCCCACCATCGGGCGGGCCAGCCAGCCGCCCCAACATATCACCGGATTGTATCTGCTGGATAGCCTGTTGACCGGGGATGCCCGCGCGTTCTGGGACAGCCTCAGGCATATCGCGCTGCCCGCCTTCACCCTCTCGCTGGCCACGCTGGCCCAGATCATGCGGCTCACCCGTGCCTCGATGATCGAGCAGATGCGGATGGAGTATATCCAGGCCTCTCGCGCCTATGGACTGCCTGAGAACCTCATCGTTTATAAGTACATGTTGAAGAACGCGTTCACCTCCACACTGACCATCATCGGGTTGACGTATGGGTTCCTCCTGGGGAACGCCTTTCTGGTGGAGTTCGTGTTCGCGTGGCCGGGTATGGCCCGGTACGGCGCTCAGGCGGTCATTTACAAGGATTTCAACGCGGTGGTGGCGGTGACGACCGTGGTCGGGATCGCTTATCTCATCGTGAATTTCGTGGTGGATCTGCTCTACGGGTTCCTGGATCCACGCATCCGTTTGGGAGCGCGCTAGATGAGCACAGATCAAGGTGGCACGAACGCTTTGGCGGCCTCGGCGGGCGATCCTATGAGGTTGCAGGCGGGACGCCGGGAGGAGTGGCGGCGCGCCTGGTATCGGATGCGCCGGAGCGCGGTCTCCCTGGTCGGCCTGGGGATCGTGTTGACCGTGATCCTGGCCGCCATCTTCGCCCCGTACATCACCCCGTACCCCGAGGATGCGGGGAACGCGGTTCACTTCGCCAACGCCCATGAGCCGCCCAGCATGAAGCACCTTTTCGGCACCGATGAGATCGGCCGCGATGTGCTGACGCGCGTGGTCTTCGGCGCCCGGATCTCCCTGGTGTTGGGGATCGTGGTGCTCTCCATCGCCATCGGGATCGGCGTCCCGCTGGGGCTGATCGCCGGGTATTGGGGCGGCCGGGTGAGTACGATCATCATGCGGACGACCGATATCTTCCTGGCCATCCCGCCTCTGGTGCTGGCGTTGGCCGTGAGCGCGGCGTTGACGCCCAACCTGACCACCTCCATGGTCGCCATCGCCTTTGGCTGGTGGCCGTGGTTCACCCGGCTGGTGTACGGCGAGGTGCTATCGGTCAAGGAGGAGCTGTTCGTCGAGGCCGCGTACTCTCTGGGCGCCGGCCGTTTGCGCATCGCGTTCAAGGAGATCCTCCCGAACGTGCTCTCCCCGATCCTGGTCAAGGGGACCCTGGATATGGGGTTCGTGATCCTGATCGGTGCCAGCCTCTCGTTCCTCGGGTTGGGGGCCCAGCCGCCCTCGCCGGCCTGGGGGACCTCCATCGCCGAGGGGCGCGTGTATCTGCCCGGAGCCTGGTGGGCGGCCACCTTCCCCGGGCTGGCCATCTTCGTCACCGTCCTCGGCTTCAACCTGCTGGGGGACGGGCTGCGAGACATCTTCGATGTGGAAGTCGAGCGCTGGGGGGTATGATGGCCGAGTTCCTGTTGGACGTGCGCGATCTTCACGTCGAGTTCGGCGGATACGAGGGCCTGGCTCGCGTCATCGATGGGGTCAGCCTGTATGTGCGCCGAGGGGAGACGGTTGGCCTGGTGGGGGAGACGGGATGCGGCAAGTCGGTGACGGCCCGGGCGGTGATGGGGCTGTTGCCCGGCACCGCTCGCATCACGCAGGGGGAGATCCTCTTCAAGGGGCAGAACCTGCTGGACCTGGACCCGCAGGCGATGCAGACCCAGGTGCGCGGCCGCGGCATCTCCATGATCTTCCAGGACCCCATGAGCTCGTTGAATCCGGTGTTCACTATCGGCGAGCAGTTGAGCGATGTGATCCGCTGGCAGGGCGTCTCTCGGGTGGGGTTGCTCCACTACCTGCGCCGTTCGCTGGACCGCGAGGAGCGCAGACGGATCGAGGATCGGGTGGTGGAGATGCTGGACAAGGTACGTATCCCCACGCCGCGAGAGATGTTGAACCGATATCCGGTGCAGCTATCGGGCGGGATGCGGCAGCGGGTGTTGATCGCCCTGGCTTTGATCAATCGTCCGGAGCTGGTCATCGCCGATGAGCCTGGGACCGCGCTGGACGTCTCCATCCAGGATCAGATCCTGGCCCTGATCCGGGATCTGGTCGCCAGCGAGGGGATCTCCGTCCTCTACATCACCCACGATCTGGGCGTGGCCCGGTCCCTGTGCGATCGGATCTACGTGATGTACGCGGGCCAGGTGGCGGAGACGGCGCCGGCCGAATCCCTGTTCCGCGAGCAGTATCACCCCTACACGCGGGGCCTGCTCGATTCGATCCCCCGGCTGACCGGCCGATTGGGGGAGGGGATCGAGGGGCGCATCCCGGATTATCGCTCGCCGTTGCGGGGGTGCCGCTTCTACGACCGTTGCCCGCGCCGCATGCCTCACTGCCAGGACGTGCGGCCAGAGCCCATCGAGATGGCGCCGGAGCATTTCGTGGCCTGCCACCTGTATTCCGATGACTCAGCAGGGGGTGCGTCGTGAGCCAGCCTGAGAACGGATATCTGCTGGCGGCGCGAGGGCTGACCAAACACTTTCCGATCTATCGCGGCATCGTCCTGCAGCGGCAGGTCGGGGCCGTCCGGGCTGTGGATCAGGTAGATCTCACCATCATGCCCGGCGAGACGCTGGCGTTGGTGGGGGAATCCGGGTCGGGCAAGACCACCATCGGCAAGCTGTTGATCCGGGTCCTGCGTCCTACGGCCGGGGAGATCTGGTTCGGCGGACAGGATATCGCCCATCTGAACGACGCGGCGTTGCGGCCCGTCCGGCGTCGGATGCAGATGGTGTATCAGGACCCGACCTCCTCCTTGAACCCGCGTCGCCGTGTGAAGGACATCATTGAGGATCCGTTGGTGATCCATAAGATCGGCGACGCGGCCCAGCGGGCCAGCCGGGTGGAGGAGCTGCTTCACCTGGTGGAGCTGCCGGTGGAATTCGCCTATCGCTATCCCAACGCGCTCAGCGGCGGCCAGAAACAGCGGGTGGGGATCGCCCGGGCGCTCGCTCTCAATCCGGCCTTCATCGTGCTGGATGAGCCCACGTCGGCCCTGGACGTGTCCGTGCAGGCCAAGATCATCGCCCTGCTCAAGCGGTTGCAAGCGGAGTTGGGGCTGACGTACCTCTTCATCACCCACGATTTGCGGGTGGTGCGGAACCTGGCCACCCGGGTGGGGGTGATGTACCTGGGGCGCATCGTGGAACAGGCGCCCACGGAGACGCTATATGCCAACCCGGCGCACCCCTACACGCGAGCGCTGCTATCCGCCATCCCGGCGCTGGATGAGGAGGAGCTGGCCGCGATCCCCCAGAAGGTGCCTTTGCAGGGCGAGATCCCCAGCGCTGCCCATGTGCCTCCCGGATGCGCCTTTCACCCGCGCTGCCCGGCCCGCTTCGCCCCGTGCGACCGCGTAGTCCCGCGGGAGAGCGTGGTGGCGGAGGGGCACCTCGTGCGCTGCCATCTGTACGACCCCGAGTATGCGCCCGCGTAGCAACAGGCTGGGCCCGGGCAGGCCAGAGGCTGTATCAGAGGCGAACAGACGGGGCGTCCCCGGGGAGGCGGCCGAAGGCACCCATGGCGGCCTTTACCACATGGCCGTGCTCAAGTGTGTGCTGCTGCCGGCGGGACGTCTCTACTCAAGGTGCTCTGTTTCGGAGGTTGAACTGCCATGACGTTGATCGACGCCGATGTCATTCGGGATGCCGTGGTCCGGATGTTGCAGGTGAATATGGGGCTGCGAGCGGGAGAGCGGCTGCTGGTCGTCAGCGATTACCCCAACGAGATGCAGTGGTGCTCGGCGGACCCGCCGCTGTTGGAAAGCATCTGCCGACGGACACTGCTGGGGCGGGCTGTGGCGGATATCGCCCGGAGCCACTTTACCGACTCCTCCGTGACCTTCCTGGCCTTTCCCTCCACCGGCCAGAGCGGTAAGGAGCCGCCGCCGGACGTGGCGGCGGCCATGCGCCAGGCGCAGGTCGTCATCGCGATCACCTCTTTCTCCCTCTCCCACACGGATGCTCGGGAGGGGGCATGTCGGGCGGGCGCTCGCGTGGCTTCCATGCCGCGCTTCCTGCCGGAGATGTTCGAACCGGGCGGGCCGATGGATGTGGATTACACGGCCGTAGAGCGGCGCACCCAGGCCATCGCCCGGGCGATCACCGGGGCGGAGGAGGTGCACGTCACCTCCCCGGACGGGACGGATATCCGCTTCAGCGTGGTCGATCGGCCGGGGCAGGTGGATGCCGGCATTTACGATCGCCCCGGCGCATGGGGGAATCTCCCGGCCGGAGAGGCGTACTGCACGCCGGTGGAGGGTTCCGGACGGGGACGGATCGTGGTCGTCCCGGGGTGGCACGCTCGCCTGGAGGAGCTCATGACGCTACATATCGAGAACGGCGAGCTGGTGGCCATCGACGGAGGCGGCCGCGTGGGAGAGGATCTGCGCGATCTGCTGCGCCCGGGCGATCCGGCGTCTCCCTATCGGGAACGCCGGAACCTGGGCGAGTTCGGCGTCGGCACGAATCCGAACGCCCGGCGTGTGGATATCACCCTGGAGGCGGAGAAGATCATGGGGACAGTGCATCTGGCGCTGGGGGATAACTCGCACATGGGCGGGCAGGTGAGCGCGGACTTCCACCAGGATTTCGTGATCCCTAAGGCCAGCTTCTGGCTGGACGGCCGTCCGGTGATGGAGAATGGTCAGCTGTTGATCGAGGAGGCGTAATCGTATGGAACTCGCGATTGGCACGGAACCCACGCCGATGTATCTGTCGTTTGAGCTGGCTCGCGGCGCGCGTCGGCTGATCGAAGATGTGATGCTGGTGAAGCCGGGCGAGAACGTGGTGATCACCGTGGACACCTCCAGTGATTGGCGGGTAGCCGAAGCCACGGCCAGGGCCGCGTTCGCGGCGGGCGCCAGCCCGGTCGTCGTCTGGTACGAGGGGCGCCCGGACGCGGTCATGGAGCCCCCGCCTCCGGTGGCGGGAGCCATCGCCCGCGCCGATGT
>JAJRVX010000075.1:0-16716 GCA_024277095.1 Chloroflexota bacterium | reverse complement strand
GCAGCGGCATTGCGCCTGATCGGCTCGGTGTTGATCGAGATCCACGACGAGTGGCAAGTGGGACGGCGCTATTTCAGCCTGGAATCGATGCGGAAACTGAAGGCACCTGAACCAGAGACCTTGCCGTTGCCCGCCTCTTTGCGGCTGGCGCCGATCCGTTAGCGGAGGTGGAACTCGGGGAAGGATCTATCGACCGTCCCCACCGGAAGCACCACCGTAATTTACACCACTTGACAAGACGCTAACCTGGACTTGCTCATGATGATCCCTCCGAAAGGAGTATACACGAACTTGGCTTATCTGCATGTCTACTCTCTCGGGGGAAGGTCACTGGTTTCCAGCAACCGGAGCGCTTCGAGTTTGAACTCTCGGGTGTATGTCCGTCTAGGTTTGCTCATGACGATCCCTCCGAAAGGAGTATACACGAACTTGGCTTATCTGCATGTCTACTCTTTCGGGGGAAGATCAATCAATTCCATGCGTGTCTTCAATGCGTTTGCTTTTCTTCCCTAGCTTGACCACAGGAGATCGTCGTGATGGCTTTCCTTGCCTGGTCCCAAATGAGGTTGCAAACTGTTGTGGCCATTTTGATGATCCTGGCTTTTGCTATGTGGACTGGAGCTCATCCTGGGCTGACGGATCGTTTAGTGACTCTTCTCCCCGGACTGGGCTTGTTGATATGGGTTGTTCACCGACCATTCGTTGGGCTCCTGGGCTACATTTTCTTATTGGCCGTGTATCCCAGGGCCCGGATCTTAGTAGGCCCCAATATCCCTCTCTATCTCACAGACATTCTAATTGGGACCATGTTGACATCTCTTGTTTTGAGAAGGGCTCCTGCCTCGAGAAAACACGACCAAGTGAGCTGGTTACAACGCACTCCGGTAGATAAGCTTGTGTTGGGTTTTGCCTTATCTGTCATCCCAGCTTTTGTCCGGCTGGTCTATCTAGCGCCCAGTTTCGTCCCCGAGACCATTTACTTCTTGGGCCGGTATTGGCTCAACATCTTGATATTCTTTTGTTTCACGCAATTAGTTACGACTCGCCATCGGTTGAACGACGTTATCCGCATGGTCTACTATAGCACGATCGTGGCTAGTATCTGGGCCCTGTTGCAAGGTATTCCAGCTCTCACTACCATAGGAGATGCGCTCACTGCGCAGGTTAACTCATTCTTTCGGCTTGACTATTCCTTATCCCCGCATTACGGCCTCAACCGAGCTACTGGCGGCTATAATATTCCTACTGCCTTTGGGGGATATTACGCAGTCGTGATGCCTCTGCTTTTGTTCGCGTTCTCTGTGAAACAAGCCCCGCGCGTGAAGATACCCGCCTGGTTGGGGATGCCTATAATCCTGGCAGGATTCCTGTTCACCTATACGCGACATGCGTGGGTTGCCGCTGCTGTAGGTATAGTAGCAGTGGGCGTGTTGCGATGGAGGCAACAGATACGCCGATTTATATCAGTAACAGCTCTTACCGTTACACTGGCATTGGGTATTGCTTTTCAGTTAGCACCAGGCAGTCAAGATCTGGTTGCTGAAAGGGCGGAGGCATTTTTCAGTCCGTTATCGACAAGGAACATACAAGCACGAATCGAAGGCCATCCGCGCTTCTTTCGAGCTATTGCTCATGACCCCATGATTTTGGTCTGGGGGCAGAGCTTGCGCATTCGGGACCTGCAAGAGCGTGGAAAGCTTTTGAGCCTCTCCTATGAAGGTTTCGTTTCGGATTCATGGGCCCTGATCATCCTGGATTCTGGCCTGTTATCCTTTTTGTTATTTAGTAGTATCTACTTGGTAACTTTGCTTCACATTAGGAAATCCCTCTCATCAGTCATTGACAAAAAATACCCACAAGGTGTTTTGCCGGGCTTGCTGGCCGCATTAATTGCATCGGGTATGGCTCACTTGGGTGATAATTACTTTGCAGTGCAGATCTTTATGCGAGGCTTACATTTTGCCCTCTTGGGGCTTTCCTTAGCAGCATTCAATATTTCGGAGAAGAGTAACAGGAGGAATGTGTGTAAATGCGCATAGGTATCACTGTAGATGATGGTTTATCGTCCATAGCCGGAGGTATTGGTCAATACGTTCGCAGCTTGGTTAAACACCTTGCCTCGATCGCGCCGGATGACCAGTTCGTCTTGGTATATGCCCGTGCGCGCGGGGTAAGGCCTTTTGCGCTACCATCTGCTTCCAACATCTCCTGGGTAGAAATACCTATCCCACGCCTACTTTTACACCGCTTCCTTTGGCCTTTGTTAGGTAAACCTCTTATAGAGAGTTTTACAGGCCCCCTAGATGTTCTCCACATTACATTAACTACAACTCGCGTGCCAACGCAGGTGCCAACGGTGGTAACCATCTACGATCTGTTCCCAGAGAAGTATCCCGATCACTTCAAGCCATCAGGGCGCTTTTTTAGGAAGGGATTGCTTAAGCAGGCCAAAGAGCAAGCACATGCAATCATAGCCATCTCAGAAGCAACCAAGCACGACATCGTTGAACTCTTGGGCATGACAGCTGACAGTATCGCCGTTATCCACCTCGGCCTGCCCCGTCGAACAGCCCCACCATCAACCCTTGAAGCAGGCTTTATCAGGAGATACACTCTGCAACAGCCTTACATTCTCTTTGTGGGGCGCATTGACCCGAGAAAGAACATAAAAGCTTTGATAAAGGCTTTCTCACAGCTTAGAAGAAAGACAAAAGATCCTTACCTTCTCGTCTTGGCCGGTTCAAATGGATGGAAAGCACAAGAAGTAAGAAGATTCGTAGAGCGACTAGGCTTGCAAGACAGCGTGCGTTTTCTCGGCTATGTGCCTGATGAATACTTAAGTAGCCTCATGCGGAATGCCACAGTATTTGCCTATCCTTCTCTATATGAGGGTTTCGGTCTTCCCCTTCTGGAAGCAATGGCTTATGGTATACCTATCGCCGCGTCGAACATATCATCTATACCAGAAGTAGCAGGGCCAGCAGCCAATTATTTCGACCCATATGATCCTACAGACATCTGTCGTGCGCTAGTGGAGCTTGTGGAGGACGCTCCTCTCCGCGTAACCCTGATCGAGGAGGGGCACAGGCGTCTGGCAAACTTCAGTTGGGAAAGAACAGCGCAGCAGACGCTGGAAGTTTACTATCGAGTTGCTGGTGAACGATAATGTCCTCTCCTGCAGTCAGTGTGGTGATGGCCGTGCACAATGGTGAACCCTTCGTGATTCAAGCAATCGAGAGTATTCTTCGCCAGACTATAGCAGACTTTGAGCTAATTGTTGTTGATGACGCATCCACGGATAACACACCGCACATTCTTCAGGCCTTCAAAGAACGCGACACACGAGTAGTGGTATTAAGGCATAAAGAGCGCCAAGAACGCTCGAAGTCTCGAAATGAAGCTATTCTTGCAGCACGCGGAAAGTATATCGCCATCATGGATGCCGATGACATATCAATGCCGCTTCGTCTGGAACGACAGCTCGAGCATATGGAAGCTAATCCCCATCTCGTCCTTTGTGGTGTATGGGCGTTTGAGATATCGCCAAACAATGAAATAATAGGCGCATTGTGCCCCCCCGTTAAAGACGAAGATCTTCGCAAATTAATGTATAAAACGACTCCTTTTGTCCACAGTGGCGTGATGTTTCGCCGTAACGCCTTGCTCCGTACATCTCTATATGACCACACGCTTACTCAAGCGGAGGATTTTGATCTGTATATGCGCGTGTGCAAGCAGGGCAAATTGGCAGTTATCCCCGAGTTCCTCGTTTTTCACCGTATAGACTGGAATCGGGAAAAGAAATCTAATTTGAGGAGACGGATTCAAAGTGTGAAAGTTCACTATAAGTGGTATCGCGTAGACCAAGCGCCATTGAGTAGCTATGTTTCTCTGCTGCAATCTATGGCTGTTGCGGCACTACCAGCAAGCTTAGCAATCGGTGCAAGGCGGTTCTGGCATAAAAGGCGGGCTCGCAAATATCTAGGCAATGCTGAGGTAGCAAGCTGGCTGGCGCAGCTCAAGGAGTATGAGAATGGGAAGCAGTTCGTTAAATAATGTGCAAGCTATCAGCGTGGCTCATGTCACCACCATAGACATGTCCCTACGTTATCTACTCCTCAACCAATTGTGTAGTATTCAACGAGCCGGCTACAAAGTTATTGGTATTTCGTCGTCCGGCCCAGAGGCACCGGCCATCGAAGCCGTAGGTATTCGCCACACTCCGGTTTCCATGACCCGCAACCCGTTCACGCCTTTCCAGGATCTGAAAACCCTCTGGCAACTCTACCGCATCTTCCGCCGCGAGCGCTTCACCATCGTCCATACCCACAACCCCAAGCCAGGCTTCCTAGGCCAGATCGCCGCCAAGATGGCTGGGGTACCGATCATCGTTAACACGCTGCACGGCTTCTACTTCCACGACCACATGCATCCAGCCCTGCGTCGTTTCTACATCACATTGGAGAAGATCGCCGCTCGCTGCTCGGATGTCATCCTCTCTCAAAACCATGAGGATATTGGAACCGCTATCCGTGAAGGCATCTGTTCACCGGAGAAGATCAAGTACCTGGGCAATGGCATTGATCTCTCCGTTTTCGATCCTGATCGATTTCACGCTGAAGATGTTCGGCGTAAGTGTGACGAACTAGGAATTCCTGATAAAGCTAAGATCATCGGATTCGTTGGACGACTGGCGGCCAGACGGAAGGGTTTTCTGGATTTTCTGAGAGCAGGCAAACAAGTCGTTAAGCGTTATCCGGATGTGTGCTTCTTGATTGTCGGTGACACTGACTATGGTAAACCTGATGCTGTTGAGCCGCCTACCGCCAAGCGCTATGGTATCTGGGACCATTGCCGCTTCTTGGGCTGGCGTCCAAATTCGGATTTGCCTGGCTTGTATGCTTTGATGGATGTCCTTGTGCTACCTTCTCTATTTGAAGGTATTCCCAGGGCAGTGATGGAAGCCTCTGCTATGCGGGTGCCTGCCATAGTGACTAATGTCAAAGGCAATCGAGAAGCTGTCGAGCATGGCCGCAACGGGTTGTTGGTGCCCCTTGGGGACGTCCAAGCTCTGGCCGATGCTGTCGTCGAACTTCTCACTGATCGCGAAAAGGCCCGGCGTATGGGCGAAGAGGCTCGCCGTATGGCTCTAGAACGTTTCGACGAGCGGTTGGTGTTCGAAAAAGTGAAAGCTGAGTATGCGCGGTTGTTGCGCGAGAAAGGGTTGCCAGTGCCAAAGCCAGCATCCTTGTCCGCGGAGGTCTCCTTTTGAGCGATATAGTCCGAAAGATAAAACGGCAGAGAGGATTTGTTTGGCGCGCGCAGATAGCTCTCAAACGCTTCTTTGACATCATCATTGCCGCATCTTTGCTTTTCCTGCTTGCTCCACTAATGGCTCTCATCACCCTTTTGATCCGTCTCACCATGGGCCCTCCTGTTTTCTTCCGTCAGCCCCGTCTGGGCTATCAGGGTCGTCCCTTCGTCATCTACAAGTTCCGCACAATGACCGATGACCGGGACGAGCAAGGTAATTTACTCCCTGACGAGCAGCGCCTGACGCGAGTAGGCAAGTTTCTGCGCAGCACTACGCTGGACGAGTTGCCAGAGCTGATCAATGTGCTGAAGGGCGAAATGAGCCTAGTAGGCCCCCGGCCATTGTTGGTCGAGTACCGCGATCTCTATACACCAGAGCAATGGCGGCGCCACGAGATGCTGCCGGGCATGGCCGGGCCAGTACTGGCTAGCGGACGCAATGCACTCTCCTGGGAAGAGAAGTTTAGGCTTGATGTCTGGTATGTAGACAATTGGTCCTTGTGGTTGGATTTCAAGATTCTGGCCCGGACCGCGTGGAAGGTATTGAAACGAGAAGGGATAAATGCAAAAGGATATGTGACAGTGCCTAAATTTACGGGCAGCAAGAGAATAGCCAACGAATCTCGAGCGACGAAATGAGTCGAGTGTTAATCCTCGGCGCCGGTGGCCATGGCCAGGTTGTGGCCGATATCCTCTTGAGAGCCCACGAAGCAGGGGCAAATTGCCAGCCCATTGGCTTTCTGGATGACAATTCAGCCCTTACGGGCACGGTAATCGTAGGACTACCCGTGTTGGGGACTAGTGTCCAACTCGAGGAATTCGAGCACGATGCTGTCATCGTGGCCATTGGCGACAATCGTACGAGGGCGCGTATCTTCGAACGGGTTCAAAGGCAGGGAGAACAAATAGTGAATGCCATCCACCCGACCGCTGTAATCGCTCCTGATGTGCATCTTGGGACCGGGGTAATGATCTGCGCCGGTGTGGTGGTGAATACTGGCACCATCGTAGGGAACAACGTCATCCTCAATACTGGCTGCACCGTGGATCACCACAATCACATTGGTTCTCATGTCCATGTGGCTCCAGGCACCCATCTGGGCGGCAATGTTCACGTTGGTGAAGGGGTGTTAGTTGGCATCGGCACTACAATTGTCCCGGGACGCTCAATAGGCAACTGGGCCATCGTCGGTGCCGGCTCCGTGGTCACCAAGGATATTCCACCCTATACTACCGCTGTCGGCGTTCCGGCGCGGGTGATCCAGAGGAGCGAAGAAGCAGGTGCACAATGACCATTCCGCAACGTATCCCCATGTCCTCACCCGACATTACTGCCGCTGAAATCAATGCGGTGAACCAGGTGCTCCAGACCCCCTACCTCAGCATGGGTTCTCGCATTGCAAAGTTTGAGGAGCGTTTCGCTGCCTATGTTGGGACACGCTATGCCATTGGTGTCTCCAGCGGCACCGCCGGGCTTCACCTCTGCGTCATCGCCGCCGGCGTCGGCGAGGGCGATCTGGTCATTACAACGCCCTTCTCCTTCGTCGCCTCCGCCAACGTCATCCTTTACGAACGCGCCATCCCTGTATTCGTTGACATTGACCCATACACCCTGAATATAGATCCCACGTTTGTCTCCGAGGCCGTCCGAGACATTGATCGCGGGCCGCAGACCGCAGATCGCTGGTTGCCACCCACCCTGCGCGGCGATCGGCGGTCGGTCGTCGGCGGTCGGCTGAAAGCCATTCTGCCCGTCCACGCTTTTGGCCAGCCTGCCGACATAGATCCGATTCTCGACGTGGCACACCAGTGTGGCTTGGCCGTCATCGAGGATGCCTGCGAGGCCATCGGCGCCGAGTATAAGGGCCGCAAGGTCGGCACGTTGGGCGACGCGGCCGTCTTTGCCTTCTACCCCAACAAGCAGATGACTACCGGGGAAGGAGGCATGATCGTCACAGATCGGAAGGACTGGAATGATCTCTTCCGCTCCTTGCGCAACCAGGGGCGAGACGTCTTCGACGCCTGGCTTAATCACAGCCGCCTCGGTTACAACTATCGGATGGACGAGATGAGTGCCGCTCTGGGCCTGGCCCAACTGGGACGCATCGAGGAGCTCTTAGCCAAGAGGGAGCGAGTTGCACAACGGTACAATGAACGACTCAAAAACGTTGACGGCGTGCAGATTCCTTACATCGCTCCCGAGACCACCTGCATATCCTGGTTCGTTTATGTTATCCGCCTGGCTCCGGAGATCAATCGCAACGCCATTATGGCCGCGCTGGAGGAGCGGGGCATCCCCTCGCGGCCTTATTTCACTCCCATCCACCTCCAACCCTTCTATCGAGAGCGCTTCGGATACCACAAAGGCGACTTCCCAGTCACCGAAGCGGTCGCCCGTTCCGCCTTGGCCCTGCCTTTTTCCGGGGTTATGACCGAGGAGCAAGTGGATTACGTATGCGAGCAGCTTATAGCCATACTACGCTGTCACCGATCTTGATTGTGAAGAGGAATACGCGCCGATGAGCCACCCGCCTGTCTCCCGCACTCGCTCCTCTGTTACCTTGTGGAGAACTATCCGCCGCCATACTCTTGCGATCTTACTCGATGCGTTGATCGTCACCGCCAGCCTATTTCTGGCCTGGTCAGCCCGCGCGATCACCGCTACCCTCGATATCCGTCCTGCATTCATTTTCAGCGTGGCGGCTATCGCCGTCTGCTGCGCCACTAACTACCTCTTCCGCCTCTACCACCGCATCTGGCGTTACGCCTCGGCTGGTGAGATCGTCGTCATCGCTGCAGCTGTGGCCACAAGCACGGTCCTGTTGACCCTGACCGACCTCCTCTGGTCCGGCCGACGCCCGGTCCCTCTCAGCGTCGTCTGGATGATGGGTTTCTTCGCTTTTGTCGGCTTTGTCAGCATCCGCTACCGTCGGCGGGTATGGACCGGCTTTCTCTGGCGGTGGCGGGCGTTGCGAGGCCAGTTTCCCTCAACTCGCACTCGTGTCCTCATCGTCGGCGCCGGCGAGGCAGGTCAGCTCCTAGCCTGGCGGTTCCAAAATCAAAAAGAAGGAGAGGGCTACAAGCTCGTCGGGTTTGTAGATGACGATCCCGAGAAACAGGGCATGCGTGTGCACGGGATCCCAGTCCTGGGGAATCGCCACGATATCCCCCAACTGGCAGCTCGCCACCAGATAGGCCTCATCATCATCGCCATCTATAACATCTCTGGAGACGACTTCCGGGCTATCTTGGACGCCTGCGAGAAAACCTCAGCTGCCATAAAGATTCTCCCCAATATCTTCGACTTTATCCGGAGCACAAATGGTTTGCCTCCTATTCGTGATATCACCATCGAGGACCTGCTGGGTCGTAAGCCCGTAAAGATTGATCATGATGCCTGCCTTAACCTCCTGTCCGGCAAGACCATTCTGGTCACCGGCGCTGCGGGTTCCATCGGCTCTGAACTCTGCCGCCAGATTCTCACTTTTACCCCCCGTCAGCTCATCATGCTTGACAACAACGAGTCCGGCCTTTATGACCTTGTTAGTACATTGGAAATCCACAGATCAAAACAGCCCCAAACGGAACATCCAAATATACAATGCGCAACTCCTGTCATCGCTGACATCACTAATCGGGCCAAGATGCAAGTGATCTTTGAGACCTACCAGCCGGAGATCGTCTTCCACGCCGCAGCCTACAAACACGTGCCCCTCATGGAAGCTTATCCTGATGAGGCAGTACGGGTCAACGTCCTTGGCACCCGTATCCTCGCCGAACTGGCCGCCCGCTATGGCGCCGAACGCTTCGTTCTTATTTCCACCGACAAAGCTGTCAACCCATGTAGTGTCATGGGCACCACCAAGTGGCTCTGTGAGATGCTGATCGCTAACGACATGCGAAAAGGCGGAGAAGCAGAGGAGAATGGTCAGTGGTCGGCTGTCAGCAGTCAGCCTACACTCTTCACCGCGGTTCGATTTGGAAATGTGCTGGGTAGCCGAGGGAGTGTTGTTCCTATCTTCGAACGCCAGATCGAACGGGGTGGACCAATCACCATCACACATCCAGAGATGACACGTTACTTCATGAGCATCCCCGAAGCCGTAAGCCTTGTCATTCAAGCCGCTGTTTTCACTGAGGGAGGCGATATCTTTATGCTGGATATGGGCCAGCGTATCCGCATAGAGGATCTAGCGCGTCGCCTTATCCGCCTGCGTGGTTTACGCCCTGATATTGATATCCCTATTGTCTACACGGGGCCCCGCCCAGGAGAGAAGATGCACGAAGAACTCCTAGCAGAAGACGAGGAGCGCTATTCGACACCTCACCCTCACATTTTTCGTGTCCGGCCTCGCCACACCCCAGACTACTCCGCGCTTCAGTACCAAATTGACGAGTTGATCGACCTCGCTAAAACTCAACAAAACAACGAACTTATAAAGCGATTACACAGCCTGGTACGCGAGAAACATTATAACCTCTCACCCAGCACCAATCCCTCTGGCTCGACCTCATCATCCTCCTCAAGACCATCCTGGACACGCTGACGCTCCGAGGGCGATAGCCGCCGCCCGAAGACGCCCACTGATCCCCCTCGCGACGGCCGCCCGCGGCCCGCCCGTCCCCCTCGTCTACCCCCTCATCTCCCATCACCATCGGTCGTTCCCCCTTTGCCTCTCTCGAATCGCCAAGAACCCGCCCGGCAGCGCATCCATTTCACGAAGCGGGCAGAGGCGACTCATGAATCGCCTCCACCCATCGCAAGCCTCTCCATGCCTCCCGGGGTGGCGGATGATGATGCCTTTTTCGCAAAGGCTTCCCCATTACCTGCTCCCATCCATTGCCCGCCGCCTGGCTTTGCAGTATAATGAAGGTGAAAAGCTCGGTCCTTATGTCTGCTTGAGGACATACGAGCGGGGGTGCGAACATGCAGGGGAATCATACCGGCCCAAGCGATCTGCAAGGGCTCCTGGATCTGCTTCCCAAATCCTGGACTTCCTCGGATCGCGACCTGGTGGAGCGCGCCTACGAGCTGGCCGTTGCCGCCCACGATGGGCAGAATCGCGCCTCCGGCGAGGCGTACATCCATCATCCACTGGCTGTGGCCGCCATCCTGGCGGAACTCAACCTGGATCCCACCACCATCGCGGCCGCGTTGCTGCACGACGTGGCAGAGGATACCCTGTACGACATTGATTACATTCGCGAGCACTTCGGCGACGAGGTCGCCCGCCTGGTGGACGGCGTAACCAAGCTGGAGCAGATCGACCAGCTGCGCAAGCCCAACGCGACGCTGCAAGATGAGAAGGCGGAGAGCCTGCGCAAGATGTTCCTGGCCATGGTCGATGACGTGCGCGTCGTCCTCATCAAGCTGGCCGACCGACTCCACAACATGCGCACGCTGAACTCGCTCCCCGAGCATAAGCGCCGACGCATCGCCCGGGAGACCCTGGAGATCTTCGCGCCCCTGGCCAACCGACTGGGCATCTGGCAGATCAAATGGGAGCTGGAGGACCTGGCCTTCCGGCATCTGGAGCCGGCGACGTACAAGGCGCTCGCGCGCAAGATCCAACAACGGCGGCAGGATCGTGAACGCTTCGTGCAGCAGGTGATCCGAACGCTGGAAGAGGAACTGCGCAAAGCCGGCATCCAGGCCGAGGTCAGCGGCCGGCCCAAGCACATCTACTCCATCTGGCGCAAGATGAGGCGCAAGGGCGTCGACTTCGAGCAGATCTACGATGCGCAGGGGGTGCGCGTCATCGTCGACTCCGTCAAGGAATGCTATGAGGCCCTGGGCATCGTCCACAGCCTGTGGCGTCCCATCCCCGGCGAGTTCGACGACTACATCGCCACGCCCAAGGACAACATGTACCGCTCGCTGCACACCGCCGTAGTGGGCCCCAACGGCCGCCCGATGGAGGTGCAGATCCGCACCTGGGAGATGCACCGCACGGCCGAATACGGGATCGCCGCCCACTGGCGCTACAAGGAGCAGAGCGGCAAGCGTGACATCGAGTTCGAAAACAAGATCGCCTGGCTCCGACAGCTGATGGAGTGGCGCCAGGAGGTCACCGACGCCCAGGAATTCGTCGATTCCATGAAGACCGACGTCTTCCAGGATCGCGTCTACGTGTTCACCCCCCGGGGCGATATCATCGACCTCCCCACCGGCTCCACCCCCATCGACTTCGCCTATCACGTGCACACCGAGGTCGGCCACCGCTGCCGAGGCGCTCGCGTGAACGGCCGCCTGGTGCCGCTGGACTACCAGCTCCGCAACGGCGACCAGGTGGAGATCATCACGGCCAAGCGCGGCGGCCCCAGCCGGGACTGGCTCAACCCGAACCTGGGTTATGTCAAGACCCAGCGCGCCCGGGGGAAGATCCGTCAGTGGTTCCGGCGCCAGGATCGCGAGATCAACATCGCCGAGGGCCGGGAGGTTCTGGATCGAGAGCTCAAGCGGCTGAGCGTGGAGATCAGCTACGAGAACATCGCCAAGATGTTCAACTTCGACTCCGTGGACGACCTGCTGGCGGCGATCGGGTACGGCGACATCAACCCCCAGCAGATCGCCACCAAGGTGCTGGAGGCCGAGCGCAAGGAGAAGGGAGTCGAGTGGCCGGACCTGGAGACCACCGAGCGCCAGCCGCCGGCCATCCCCATGGACGGGGTGAACGTGCAAGGCGTGGTCGGCCTGCTCACGCATCCGGCGCGCTGCTGCAACCCCCTGCCCGGCGATGACATCATCGGCTACGTCACCCGGGGACGAGGCGTCTCCATCCACAAGCGCGACTGCCCCAACGTCCTCCTGACCCGCGAGCCGGAGCGACTGGTCGAGGTGAGCTGGGGATCGCGTGACCAGCACACCTACCCGGTGAGCATCATCGTGCGCGCCTTCGACCGGGCCGGGCTGCTGCGGGACATCGCCACGGTCGTGGCCGACGAGCGGGTGAACATGCGTGAGGCACAGGCCATCACCGGGCTGAAGGACAATACGGCCGTCATCACGGCGACGCTGGACGTCAGCGGCGTGGCCCAGCTCAGCCGGCTGCTGACGAAGATCGAACAGCTCCCCAACGTCATCGAGGCCAAACGGCAGGTGGGCTAGCCAGGGGCTCCCAGACCGGCGCCCAGCCCCCGGCCCATCCCCTCCGGCTGACGGCTCACCTCTACCTCTTGAAAGATTCGCCCTCCCCGCCAGATCGCCCCGATTCCAAACACCTCCCCACGGCATTTCCCCGTGAACCAGGATCTGCGATCCCCCTCAGGTAGTGTACTCAAATGCGCTCCCCAAAGCTCCCCGCTGTATTTCCATACGAAAAAGATAGACTCCCCCTCCAGGGCTTTTTCAAAGCCAGTGATGGAAATCGGGGTGGTAGGAACATCCCGCGTGTCGCCCGACGCAAGACATTCCCTTGATCATCGACCGAGGGAAAACGGCCCTCATCCCCCCAACCCCCTTCTCCCGAGCCCGGGAGAAGGGGGCTCAACGGTGGGTGGTGGCGGCGGCGCAGCTCCGCTGCGCCGCCGCCACCACCCACTCCCAGGTCCCCCCTCCCAGCGAAGCAGATTGGGGAGGGGGGACGACAGGGGGGTGGGGTACGTCTGGCCACGTCGTGTGCTGGGGGAAACCGAGAAGACGCGTATACAGACACGACACCTTGCCTCGTCCCTGCAGGCGCCGTGTATGCCAACATGGACGTTGGACTTTGAAAAGGCCCTGGCCGGGAACGCAGGGTTTTTTCAAAGTGAGTGATGGCAATCGGGGTGGTAGGAACACCCCGCGTGTCGCCCGACGCAAGACATTCCCCTGATCAGGGATCCCCGGATCCTCCCACAAGAGAGCCTCACATCCCAGCCTCTCGCCCGCCCGGGCCCGGGATGACAGGTCCAGAGGCGGCGTCGGCGGCCGGGACGATGGTCCCCCGATGTATGTCCTATATGGCATATCGCATTGACAAGGGAGGAAGGGGTAAGGTATAATACAAGCGCCACTTCCTGGGGCGTTCCTTAAGATGGGTTCCACCCCCTCTCACGCGACAGGCGCCTCGGAATATCAATCTCTCTTTACCCAGATTAAGTCTCAGGATTTACCATGCCCAAGGATTTGCGAACGCCATGACGCCCTCGATACACACAGATCCCGACACAATTTTGGAGATCCACAACCTCAAAACGTACTTCTTCCTCGACAGAGGCACGGTCAGAGCGGTCGATGGGGTGGATCTGTCGCTGAAGCGAAAGACGACCCTAGGGTTGGTTGGGGAGAGCGGGTGTGGGAAAAGCGTGACGGCCATGTCCATTATGCGGCTGATCCAGTCCCCCCCCGGCAAAATCGTTGACGGCGAGATCCTCCTCCGGCGCAACGGCGGCCAGCGCATCGTGGACTTAGCCTCATTAGATCCCCGTGGGGCTGAGATACGGAGCATCCGAGGCGCCGAGATCGCGATGGTCTTCCAGGAACCCATGACCTCTCTGAACCCCCTGTACACGATCGGATCCCAAATCGCCGAGGCGGTGCGGCTACACCAGAAGGTGAGCCACAGGGAAGCCATGGAGCGGGCCCTGGAGATGCTGCATAAGGTCCAGATCGCCGACCCGGAGCGGCGACTGCATGAGTATCCCCACCAGATGAGCGGCGGTATGCGCCAACGGGTCATGATCGCCCTGGCCCTCTCCTGCAATCCCTCCATTCTCATCGCCGACGAGCCTACCACCGCGCTCGACGTCACCGTCCAGGCACAGATCCTGGACCTCATGCGTGAGCTTCAGGAGGACTTCGATTCATCGATCATCATGATCACCCACAATCTGGGCGTGGTCTCCCAGATGGCCGACTATGTGGCGGTCATGTACCTGGGAAAGATCGTGGAGTACTCGGACGTGCGGGAGGTCTTCCATAACCCTCTGCATCCCTACACATCCGGGCTTCTGAAGTCCATTCCCGTGTTCGGGAGGAAGCGCAAACTGATCCCCATCAAGGGGATCGTCCCCTCCCCCACGGAGGTGATCCCGGGGTGCTCCTTTGCACCCCGCTGTCCGCAGGCGATGCCCATCTGCTCCGAGGAACATCCCACATTGAAGGAGGTGCAGCCGGGGCATCTGGCCTCCTGCTGGCTTTACGAATGATTTGGATCGCCCTCGGGCGTCCGACGATCACCGATCACAGGCGAAGCGATCCATCTGCAGGCTCATAGAGATCATCAAGAAGAGCTCCCCACGCAGCAAAGAGGGGCACAGGCGCACCTGAAAGAAGGATCGAAAGGCGAATCCATTACTCTCCCGGGGGGAGCATCGAACGGAAAGGGGGGATCGTTATGTGAGGGTCCAACGAAGCGCCAGATGTCATTTAGGAGAAACGCGTTTTCAGGAAACGATCCGGCCGCTCACTTCCTCGCGTCGGCACTTCACGGTCGGCATCGTTTCCGGAGGCGAGCATTCGAAGCCACTACGCTCGAGCAAAGGAGAGAAAACATGAAATCCTTTCGGATCGCTCTGAACCTCTTGGTGATCCTGTCGTTCGTGTTGGTGGCCTGCCAGCCATCGGCACCCGCCCCAACACCCGCTCCAGCGGAGGAGAAGCCGGCCGAGGCGGCGACACCAACGAAGGAAGCGCCCGCTGAGGAGGCGCCCGCCGTCGAGCTGCAGGGTCCGGTCCCCTATCCGGAAGGCAAGCCCATGCCCGGCGGCCGAGAGCCCGTGAAGTACAACCTCGACGAGATCCTGACCTACAAGGCGCTCCCCGAGTACCATCAGCCGGCCTGGATGGATGAGTTCGTCGAGAAGGGCCTCCTGCCTCCCGTGGAGGAGCGACTGCCCAAGGAGCCGCAGGTGCTCCTGAAGGCCGGCATGACGGATGGAATCGGAGCGTATGGTGGCCTCTGGCGTGACTTCTCCGCCTGCCCCACGGAGGGGTGGAACCTGGCCGCCGGCCAGACCCAGGGCTGGTTCGGCATCAACATCATCTACGAGGAGGCCCTGGTGGTGAGCGGGCCGATCTTCATGCGCAAGGACAAGATCGAGCCCCTGCCCAATCTGGCCAAGAGCTGGGAGTGGTCGGAGGACGGCTACGAGCTCACCATGCACCTGATCGAGGGTGCCAAGTGGTCCGATGGCGAGCCCTTCACCGCCGACGACGTGATGTTCACCTGGGAGGACCTGATCCTTGATCCTAACGTTAACACCTCGACCTCCCGCACCTCCTGGCAGATCGACGGGAAGGACATCACGCTCGAGAAGATCGATGACTACACCATCAAGTGGACCTTCCCGGTGCCCTTCCCGGTGCAGAAGCTCTTCGACATGGACGAGTACGACTTCTACGTCGCGCCGGCCCATATCTGGAAGCCGCTCCATCCCAAGTACAATCCGGAGATGGACTACGTGAGCTTCGAGAAGGCCTGGCCGCCCGACAAGCTGCCTCCGGTCACCATGGGCCCGTGGGTCGCGGTGGAGTACAAGACCGACGAGATCATGATCCTGCGCCGCAACCCCTACTACTGGAAGGTGGACGAGGAGGGGAACCAGCTTCCCTATCTGGACGAGGTCGTGTTTGAGAAGGGCTCCTCCGGCGTGGGCCGCACGCTGGGCACCCTGGCCGGAAGCCTGGACCACACGAACCTGGAGAACCCCAGCACCTTCCTGGAGGTGTTGAAGCGGATGCAGGAGCCCGATGCCCACTTCTACGTGGAGTGGGGCCCCGAGACCCTGGCCTTCTCCCTGCACCTGAATCAGTCGGCCACCCTGGGGGTGAAGTCCGATCGGGATAAGGCGCTGCGGGAGCTGTTCCGCGACATCCGCTTCCGCCGGGCCGTCAGTCAGGCCATCGACCGGGACGGGATCGCACAGGCCATCATCCGTGGTCCCTTCCTGCGGGCCTGGCCGGGTGGCCTCTATCCCGGATCGCCCTACTTCGATCGGGAGTCGGTGGTCTACTATCCCTACAGCCCGGAGACCTCCAAGGCCCTCCTGGCGGAACTCGGCTTCAAGGACACCGATGGTAATGGGATCCTGAACTGTACCACCGGCCCGCTGGCCGGCCAGGATCTGGTCATCTCCCTGGTCGCCAACGAGGATCAGGAGGCCTCGGTCAGCATCGCGGAGTCGCTGGTGCCGATGCTGGGCGCGGTGGGCATCCAGGTCAACTTCCGCCCGATGAAGCCCACCGTCATCGGCGACATGGTCATCAGCGGCGAGTGGGAGATGATCGTCTCCCGCGGCGGCCAGGAGTATGCTGTGCCCTTCACTCGCGCTCGCATGTTGGCGCCGATCGCGAAGGAATACCCGATGTGGCATCGCGAGGGCGAGGAGCCCCGCCAGCTCCGACCGTTTGAGGAGGAACTGGTGCGCATCGTCAACGAGTTCGCGCTGGAGCCGGATTCCAACAAGCGGAAGGAGCTGATG
>JAJRVX010000074.1:0-4580 GCA_024277095.1 Chloroflexota bacterium | reverse complement strand
GAGATGGTGATGCCCGGGGACAATGTGAATTTGCGGGTGGATTTGATTGTGCCGGTGGCGTTGGAGGCGGGGAGTCGGTTCGCCATTCGAGAGGGTGGTCGGACGGTAGGTGCTGGCGTCATCACCGAGATCATCGAGTAGTGGATCTCATAGCGGACATGGGGTGAAATTTTATGGCGAAACGAGCGATCCGTATGGTGATCACGCTGGCATGTGTGGAGTGTAAAGAGCGGAACTACTCGACGACCAAGAACAGGCGAAACGATCCAGGTCGTCTGGAGTTGAGGAAGTATTGTCCGCGTTGCCGGACGCATACATTGCACCGGGAAACGCGTTAGCGATCGGGATCCGCCCGCTTCCCCACCTGGGTATGGAGATGGGCGGATAGTGCAGGCCAGTAGCTCAATTGGCAGAGCAGCGGTCTCCAAAACCGCAGGTTGCGGGTTCAAGTCCTGCCTGGCCTGCCTGATGGATTTCATCTGGGTAAGACACCGCTTCCGGTTCGCCGGGCGGTGTCTTAAACCGTAAACGGCCAGAAGCTGTATCCTTTGCAGGAGATGATCGTGAGCAGAGCTGCAACCGTTAAGAAAGAGAACGCCATCATCCGTTATCTTCGGGAGACGCGTGCCGAGCTGCGGAAGGTCACCTGGCCCACGCGCGATGAGGTGATCCGCCTGACGCTGATCGTGTTGGCCGTCACCGCGTTTATGGCCATCTTGCTGGGGGCCATCGATTACATCTTTGCGGCTCTGTTCCGATTGATCGTCGGCTAGAAGAGGGGTCATGGCAGAAGACCGGGATGTGCGCGAGGAAGTAGCCGAGGAGGAGCTGTCCCCCGAGGAGGAGGCGCAGGAGGTCCCTGAGGCGGAGGGGACGCCGGCGGCCGAGGGGGAAGAGGCGGGCGCGTCCGAGGAGGACGGCGAGGAGGCTGCTCCCGAGGAGGAGGATCCGAGGGCGGAGCTGCGTAAGCGCGCCCGCTGGTATGTGATCCACAGCTACTCCGGGATGGAGAACAAGGTGAAAAGGAACCTGGAGCACCGCGCCGAGTCCATGCGGGATCAGGGCGGGGATAAGATCTTCCAGGTGGTCGTCCCAACGGAGGAGCGCATCGAGCTGAAGGATGGCCAGCGGCGCATCGTCGAGCGGCGCGTCTTCCCCGGATACATCCTGGTCGAGATGGTCATGGACGAGGACTCCTGGTACGTGGTGCGCAACACGCCGGGTGTGACCGGCTTCGTGGGCATGGGCAACAAGCCTACCCCGTTGGAGCCGGAGGAAGTCGAGCGCATCATGAAGCGCATCGAGGAGGAGGAGCCGAAGATCGATGTGGACTTCCGGCCCGGCGAGCGGGTGCGCATCACCGAGGGGCCGTTTGCGGATTTCCACGGGATCGTCGACGAGGTCTACCCGGAGAAGGGGAAGGCTCGGGTCCGTGTCTCCTTCTTCAACCGGGAGACGCCCGTGGAGGTGGATTTCTTGCAGCTTGAGCGACAGTAACCCTGCCGCGTGGCGGGATATCGATTCGGTTCGATAGACTGCGTCCATTTCTGTATTCGTTTGGAGATCTCTGATGGCGAAGAAAGTCAAGGCAATCGTAAAGCTACAGGTTCCGGCCGGTAAGGCGAATCCGGCGCCGCCGGTTGGCCCCGCTTTGGGTCAGCACGGTGTGAACATCATGGCCTTTTGCAAGGAGTACAACGCGCGCACGGCCTCCATGGTCGGCGACATCATCCCGGTGGAGATTACCATCTACCAGGATCAGTCGTTTACCTTCGTCCTGAAGACCCCGCCGGCCGCCGAGCTGCTCAAGAAGGCCGCGGGGATTGAGAAGGGCTCGCCTGAACCCAACCGTCAGAAGGTGGGGAAGGTGACGCGATCGCAGATCCGGGAGATCGCCGAGAAGAAGATGAAGGACTTGAACGCCCGGGATATCGAGGCGGCCATGCGCATGATCGAGGGCAGCGCTCGCAGCATGGGCATTCAGGTCGTTGAGGACTGAAGCGGCCTCCGGCCGTGGGAGGGGGCGCCAAGCCCCCGTCAATACCACTAAGGAGTGTAGGATATGCCGAAGCGAGGGAAGAAGTATCGGGCGGTGGCGGAGCTGATCGATCGGGATCGGCTCTACTCGCCCGAGGAAGCGATCGACCTGGTGAAACGGGTCTCTTACACGAACTTCGATGGCACGGTGGAGTTGCACCTCCGCATGGGGGTCGACCCCCGGCATGCGGACCAGCAGGTGCGCGGCGTTGTGGTGTTGCCGCATGGGACGGGCAAGCAGACGCGCATCCTGGTCTTCGCCGAGGGCGAGGCGGCCCGCATCGCCGAGGAGGCGGGCGCGGATTACGTGGGCAGCGATGAGCTGATCCAGAAGATCCAGAACGGCTGGCTGGATTTCGACCTGGCCGTCGCCGTGCCGCAGGTCATGGGTAAGGTCGGGCGCCTGGGGCGGATCCTGGGGCCGCGTGGCCTGATGCCCAGCCCCAGGACGGACACCATCGTCCAGCCGGACGATCTGCCTCGGGTGATCCGGGAGGCGCGCCTGGGGCGTGTGGAATTCCGGGTGGACCGCACCGCGAACATCCACGTGCCCATCGGCAAGGTGAGCTTTGAGAAGGAGCAGTTGCTTGAAAACATGGCGACGATGGTGGACGCCATCAACCGGGCCAGACCGCCAGCTGCCAAGGGCTCGTACATCCGTAAGGCTTACCTGACGGCCACCATGGCCCCCAGCATCAAGCTGGATCCGGCGCAGGTGGCGGCCATGCGGGTAGCATAGCGCCACACGGCGGCGTCGCCGGGCAGGGATACGCGAACAATTGCATAGCTCGCTGAAGACAGCAGGTGCACAAGGGCTTAATCCCGGTGAGGGGCCTGCCGAGGCGAAGTGTCGGACATCCGCTTTCGTGTGAGGCGAAAGTGAGATGGTTTGGGCCTTCGTGTCGGCGGCACGAGGGCTTTTTCTTTGGCCGTGAGAGCCCGCCCCCGTGGAGCTGGTAGCTGAGAGGTCTCCCTCAACGACCAGCTCCATAGGGAGAGGTGTGGAGGGGACCTCCCCTCCACGGAAATCCCACTTTTCCGGCCTGTATCCGCCTTTCTCGGCCCTTCCCGAAGGACTCAGGCCGAGGCCGGGCAGGTCGAAGGCGGGGAAAGGGCTTTGTCCGGAGGGACTCCGCCCCTCCGGACCTCCCTACAGCAGAAGCAACGGCATTTTTCAGACACGCCGTTAGCGCCTGCGTGTCTGCGGTGGGGGACGTTCATTCGGAGAGGTCCCCGGCAGGCGTCCTCGATGGTGGATCTGGCCGGGTCAGACCGAGGGAAGAGGGCGCATCGTGAGCGGGATCTCCAAAGTATAAGGAGGTGAGGTCATTTGGCTATCACGAAGGAGAAGAAACGAGATCTGGTAGCGAATTATGTGGAGAAGATCGGCCGGGCCGAGATGCTGATCATCGCGGACTACCGTGGCTTGAGCGTGAAGGATATGCAAGAGCTTCGGGGCTCGCTGGCTCCCCATGATGCCGTCCTGCAGGTGGTGAAGAACACGCTGTTCCGGCGGGCCTTGCAGGAGCTGGGCAAGCCGGTCCCCGAGCAGCTTCTGGAGGGGCCGACGGCGGTGGGCTACTGCTTTGGCGATCTGGGACCGGCCGCCAAGGCGATCAGCGACTTTGAGAAGTCCTCGGATTTCCTGCAGATCCGGGGCGGGCTCTTGGGAGAGCAGATCGTCGATGCAGAGGGCGTTCGGTCGCTGGCCAATTTGCCCTCGCGAGAGGTCCTGCTATCTCAGGTGCTGGCGGGTATGCAGGGGCCGATCTCCGGTCTGGTCAACGTGTTGGCTGGCACGCTGCGCGGGCTGGTGAACGTGTTGGATGCCCGGCGGCGTCAATTGGAGGAGTCCGCCGCGTGATTCGCGGCAGGCTCAGACGACGTTTCACGGTTTTGCAAGGGAACGTTTTTAACTCAGTAGGGAGGATATACCCATGACGAAGGACGAAATCATTAGCGCGATCGAGCAGATGTCTGTGCTGGAGCTGGCGGAATTGGTGAAGGCGTTGGAGGAGCGCTTCGGCGTCAGCGCGGCCGCTCCCGTGGTCGCGGCCGGCGTCATGCCCGGCGGCGCGGCGGGACAGGCCGAGGAGGTTGAGGAGAAGACCGAGTTCGATGTCATCCTCAAGGAGATCGGCGCCAAGAAGATCAACGTGATCAAGGCCGTGCGCCAGCTTACGCCTCTGGGGCTCAAGGAGGCCAAGGAGCTGGTGGAGAGCGCTCCCACCAAGGTGCTGGAGGGTGTGCCCAAGGAGCAGGCCGAGGAGGCGAAGCAGGTCCTGGAGGCCGAGGGCGCTACCGTGGAGATCCAGTAAGATCCACACGGATGCTGCGGATGACCAGGCGGGGCGATCCACGGAATGTGGGGCGCCCCGCCTTTGTCGTTATCGGATCGCAGGCCGTGCGTGGGAGCCTGGCCTGCTGGTGGTGGGGATGTACTGTCACACTCCCCAGTCTCGGGCGTATCGGAAGTCGCGGCCGATGGTGCGCCCGCTGAGTTTGGCGATCACGGGGATCGTCCGCTTGTACTGATTGCGTTG
>JAJRVX010000073.1:0-5910 GCA_024277095.1 Chloroflexota bacterium | reverse complement strand
ATCTTTCCTGACGCCGCAGCGGCATTGCGTCTGGTCGGCTCGATCCTGATCGAGATCAACGACGAGTGGCAAGTTGGACGACGCTATTTCAGTCTGGAGTCGATGCGGAAACTGAAGGCGCCTGAACCAGAGACCTTGCCGTTGCCAGCCTCTTTGCGGCTGGCGCCGATCCGTTAGCCAGGAGGTGGAACTCGGGGAAGGATCTATCGACCGTGCCCACCGGAAGCACCACCGTAATTTACACCACTTGACAAGACGCTAACCTCATTCGGTCGTTGGGGTACAAGGTGACGGTAAAAGAAGATCGGGCGAGACTGAACGGCAAGGATTGTGGCCCACGCTATCGGGCGCAGTTTTGGGCCTATGCCGATCAACCGGTTGTGACCATGCGACGCAAGAAGGAACGATTGAAGCCGAAGCCACCACGCCGTACGCGGGCGATGACACGGATGGTGACCGCGGTGGAACCCGTGGGCGAATGCGAGGTGAACTGCATCCAGGTAGAAGGGGGATTCTATCTGGCAGGCGAAGGGATGGTACCCACGCACAACAGCAGTTTGGCGGCCGGGATTGCGCTTTACCTGCTGTTTGCGGATGGCGAGCCGGGGGCGGAGATTTACAGCGCAGCGGCGGATAGAGACCAGGCGGCAATTGTGTTTGAGACGGCGAAGGCGATGGTGGAGAATTCGCCGGCGCTGTCCCGGCTGGCGGAGATTTACAAGCGATCGATTCTGGTGCCGTCTACTCGATCGACATACCGGGTATTGTCAGCTGACGCGCCAACGAAGCACGGTCTGAACGCTCATGGCGTGATCTTTGATGAGTTGCACGCACAGCCTAATCGGGAGCTGTGGGACGTGCTGACGACGGCGACGGGCGCTAGGCGGCAGCCTCTGGTGGTGGCGATCACGACGGCAGGACATGATCGGGAGAGCGTTTGCTGGGAGCAGCACGAATACGCCCGGCAGGTGCTCGACGGAGTGATTGAGGATCCGTCGTTTTTCGCCTACATCCGTGCGGCTGATGAGGAGGATGACTGGCTGGACGAAGAGGTTTGGGCGAAGGCGAATCCATCATTGGGAATCACTGTTAAGCTGGATTATCTGCGGGAGCAAGCCCGTAAGGCGAAGAACGTGCCCGCCTATCAGAACACCTTCCGGCGCCTGCATCTGAATCAGTGGACCCAGCAAGAGACGCGATGGTTGCCATTGGAGGCCTGGGATGCGTGCGGAACGCCGGTGGATCCCAGGCTGTTGGAGGGGCAGCCCTGCTATGGTGGTTTGGACCTGGCCAGCACGTCCGATCTGGCGGCTTTTGTGCTGGTGTTTCCGCCGGAGCTGGGGGAGGAGGAGCGGTATGCTGTGCTTCCCTTCTTCTGGATTCCGGAGGAGAACATGGTCGAGCGGGCTCGGCGGGATCGGGTGTCGTATGATGCCTGGGCCCGCGATGGGTTGATCACGCCCACAGAGGGGAACGTGATCGATTACGGCTTTATCGTGCGGGCGATCGAGGAGCTGGGCGAGCGATACAACATCAAAGAGATCGCCTTTGACCGTTGGGGGGCGTTTCAGGTGAGCCAGGCGCTGGAGGGGGCCGGGTTCACGATGGTGGGGTTTGGGCAGGGTTTTGCGTCGATGAGCGCTCCCACCAAGGAGCTGCTGCGGCTGGTGTTGGACGGGAAGTTGGCTCACGGTGGTCATCCTGTGTTGAGGTGGATGGCGGATAACGTGGTTGTGTCCACGGACCCGGCGGGGAATGTGAAGCCGAACAAGGCGAAGAGCCGGGAGAAGATCGACGGCATCGTGGCACTGATCATGGCGCTGGATCGGGCCCTCAGGCATCGGGAGGCGGGGTCCGTGTATGACAGGAGGGGGATTGTCACGCTATGAGGATTGATGTTTACGATGCACTGGCTATGATTGGGTTGATCCTCCTGGGGACCGGATTGTGGCTTGTGTGGCCTCCTGTCTCACTGATCGTCGTGGGCGCCATCATGCTGATTGTAGGTACAGTTGGGGCGGCCAGACAGGGGAATAGCTGATGGGCATTCTGACACGCATATTACAGCCGGGTGAGCGGCGGGCGAATCTGAAGTATCCGCCCCCCTGGTTGATTGAGGTGCTGCAGGGCGGGGTGAAGACGGCAACTGGGATTACGATCTCGCCCGAGAAGAGTCTGCGGAACACGGCTGTTCTTGCAGCGGTGCGTGTACTCTCGGAGTCGGTGGCGAGTTTGCCTTGCATCGTGTACCGACGAATGGAGAGGGGAAAGGTACGAGCTGTTGATCACCACCTATATGCCCTGCTTCATGATGCGCCGAATTCCCAGATGACGGCCTTTGAGTTCTACGAGCTGGGCATGGTGCATCTGGCGTTGTGGGGCAATTTCTATGCTGAGGTGGAACGAGATGGCGCCGGGCGGGCCCGGGCGCTGTGGCCCTTGCGCCCGGATCGGATGACGATTTGGAAGACAGAAGACGGCGATCTGGTCTATGAGTATGACCCGACGAATGGATCAAAGGTGTGGCTGCCGGCCGAGTCGATCTTGCATATACGGGGCATGGGAAGCGACGGGGTCAAGGGGTATTCATTGATCGGGCTGGCCCGGCAGGCGATTGGGCTTGGGTTGGCGGCGGAGGAGTTCGGAGCCCGGTTCTTCGGCAACGACGCTCGACCGGGGATTGTGTTGCAGCATCCGGGGGTATTGAGCGAGAAGGCGCTGGAGAATCTGCGCAAGTCGTGGGAGGCACGGCATGGTGGGCTGGCGGCATCGCACAAGCCTGCGATTCTGGAAGAGGGGATGACGGTCAAGGAGATCGGTATCCCGCCGGAGGATGCGCAGTTCTTGGAGACGAGGAAGTTCCAGGTGAATGAGATCGCCCGTATTTTCCGGGTGCCGCCACATATGTTGGGCGATTTGGAGCGAGCCACTTTCAGCAACATCGAGAACGAGTCGATCAATTTCGTGGTACACACGCTCCGGCCCTGGTTGCGGCGGTGGGAGCAGGCGATCCACCAGCAGTTGTTCTTGCCGGGTGAGCGCCGGGAGTATTTCGCCGAGTTTCTGGTTGATGGTCTCCTGCGGGGCGATATTGAGAGTCGCTACAGGGCTTACGCCGTTGGGCGGCAATGGGGCTGGCTGAGCGCCAATGATGTGAGGGAGCGGGAGAATATGAACCCGGTGCCCGGCGGGGACTCCTATCTGACACCGCTCAACATGATGGCCACGGGAGGAGAGCGTGGGGCATGGAGCGGAGAACATGAAGCGGAGGGCGTAGAGCTCCGGATGAATGAAGAGAGAGCGTTGCAGCGGCGGCGGGAGGTGATGAAGGCATATCGGCGCATCATTGAGAATATCGCTCAGCGAATTATCAACCGGGAAGTAAATGACGTGCGCAATAAGACGCGGAAGATATTGCGAGTCATCGAATCGGCGAGTCAGCGAGGAAGCGAGGAAGCAGAGCAGAGGGGCGTGCCGGAGTTCGATCTGTTCTTGGATACGTTCTATGCCGATCACGAGGAGTTTGTGAGGGAGTACATGCAGCCCATTTATCAGACCTACGCGGAGTCAGTGGGCGTGGTGGCCGCGGAGGAGGCGGGTGGATCATGGGGCGATGTGCGAAAGGATGATCTGGAGCAATTCGTGGAGGATTATGTAGCCGCCTATGCTGCCGGCCATGCGGCAGAGAGCAAGGGGCAACTAAGAGCTGTCGTCCAGGAGGCGATTGCAGCCGGTGAGGACCCGTATCAGGCCCTGGGCGAGCGGTTGAGCGAATGGCAGGAGCGGCGGCCAGGCAAGATCGCCGATCGGGAGTGGGTGAAGGCCGGGGCTGCCTTCACGAAGGTGGTCTGGGGCAGCCTGGGCGTGCGATATCTGCGCTGGCGGGCCTTTGGGAAGAGTTGCCCGTACTGCACCAGCATGGACGGCCACATCGTGGCTATGGATGGCTTTTTCCTGGCATCTGGTGCGGAACTGGCTCCCGAGGGGATACCGGCGCTTAAGAGCAGGCAGAATATCGGGCATCCGCCGCTGCACGGTGGGTGCGACTGTATGATTGTCCCGGCGTGAGGTGAGATATGCCAGCGATTGCAGTGCATCATACGGAGACGAGCGATCAACCGTGGGACGGACCGGCGAACAAGGCGAGACTGAGGAGTGATGAGGATGCCGGTTATTATCGCCAGGCATTCGCCTGGTACGATCCGGATGGCGATCCGGGGGTGAAGAGTACGTACAAGTTCATCCATCACTTTGTAGATGGGAACGGCAATATTGGCGCCGCGAGTGTGCGGTCCTGCATCATGAGCATTGCCATTCTCAATGGCGCCCGTGGCGGCTCCAACATCCCAGATGCGGATCGTCGGGGTGTGTGGCGACACCTGGCGGCGCACTTACGGGATGCAGGTATGGAACCGGCCGAGTTGAAGTCCGTGGCCGAGGATGGCTTTGAGCGCAGGACATGGGAAGCACAGATCGAGGTGCGTGAAGTCGAGGGAGAGGGCCCTAAGATCGTCGGCTACGCGGCCGTGTTCAATCAGCTCAGCGATCTTCTATTCGGGCAGTTCCGGGAGAAGATCGCCCCGGGCGCCTTTGCCCAGTCGCTAGGCGATGATGTGCGGGCCCTGTGGAATCATGATAGCAACTATGTTCTGGGCCGGACGACGGCGGGAACATTGCGGCTAAGCGAGGATACTCACGGCTTGCAGGTGGAGATCGATCCGCCAGATACGCAGTGGGCCAGGGATCTGATGGTGTCGATCCGACGAGGTGATGTGTCCCAAATGAGCTTTGGGTTTGTTGTGCCGGATGGCGGGGACGAGTGGGAGACTGGGGAGGATGGGATCATCATCCGCACGTTGAAGCGGGTGCAATTGATGGATGTATCCCCGGTGACGTTCCCAGCGTATCCGCAGACGACGGTAACGGTGCGTGCTACGGCCACCGCTCTGCGGGCGCAAGTGGTGGCCGAGGGAGATAATGCTGAGGTAGAGGAGCTGCGGGCGCAGCTTGACCTGCTGAGGCGCAAGATCGAGATCGCGGAGAAGGAGTGTTGATCATGAAGACGCTTGAGATGAAGGAGAAGCGAGCCGCCTTGCTGCAGCAGGCCAAGGAGCTGCTGAAGTTGGCGGAGGATGAGGAGCGAGCGCTGACCGCCGAGGAGCGGGAGCAGTACGATAGGATCATGGCCGAGGTAGATGAGCTGACGGAGACGATCACGCGAGCGGAGAAGGTGGAAACATACGATCGTATTCTGGAGAGCCATGGCCGGGTAATCCACGATGCCGAGATCGGCATGAGCGAGAGGGATGTGCGGCAGTACAGCCTGCTGCGTGCCATCCGGGCTGCTGCGACCGGCGACTGGCGGGGAGCCGAACTGGAGCGCGAGGCCAGCGAAGCGACGGCCAAGAAGCTGGGAAAGGAGCCCAGAGGCTTCTATGTGCCGTTGGACTTTATGGTCGCTGAGCAGCGCGATCTGATCAAGGGAACGGCGGCTCAAGGCGGCTATCTTGTGGCCACCGATCTCCTGGCGCAGAGCTTTATCGAGATGCTACGCAATCGGATGGTCGTTCAGGCGGCAGGAGCCATGGTGATGGCCGGGCTGACCGGTGATATGGCGATCCCGAAGCAGACCGGCGGGGCAACCGCCTACTGGGTGGCCGAGTCCGGAGCGCCAACCGAGAGTCAGCAGACGCTGGCACAGGTACCCATGACGCCCAAGACCGTCGGTGCCTTCACCGACATCAGCCGCAAGCTGCTGCTGCAGTCCAGCATTGATGTGGAGGCGTTTGTGCGTCGGGATCTGGCAACCACGCTGGCTCTGGCCATTGACTACGCAGCTCTACACGGTTCTGGGAGCAACAACCAGCCGACCGGTATCGCCAGCACCTCGGGTATCGGAGTGGTGGCGAT
>JAJRVX010000072.1:0-3193 GCA_024277095.1 Chloroflexota bacterium | reverse complement strand
ATCTCCGGAGCGAACTCGGCCATGACCTGCCGACAGAGGCCACAGGGGCTCCCGCCGTTCAACGTCACCACGGCCAGGGCATCGAAATCCCGCTCCCCCTCCGACACGGCCTTCCACAGCGCCACACGCTCGGCGCAGACCGTCGCGCCGAAGGAGGCGTTCTCGATGTTACAGCCCGTAAAGATGCGTCCGGAGCGAGTACGCACGGCCGCGCCCACGGCGTAGCCGGAGTAAGGGGCGTGAGCATGCTCACGCGCGTCCCGCGCCGCCCGGATCAGCGCCTGGTCAGAGCGTCGAGTCATCGGAAGATCAGGAACGAGAGGAGAGCGGGAGCGTCAGAGGAGGGCTTGTCCGAGTGGGATAGCGGGCGCTCTCGCCGAACCCGCACCCTCTCGATGCGCTGTCCATCCACCGAGAGGACCTCCAACGTCACGCCATCGAACGGGATGACGTCTCCACGGACGGGAACCCGCCCCAGCTGGCTGTAAATGAAGCCCCCCAGGGTATCCCCTCCCTCACTGGGCAGTTCGATGTGCAATCGCTTGTTCACCTCGTCCAGGTCCACACGGGCGTTGAAGATGAACTCGGACTCGCTGATCTCCTCCACGAAGGGCTGTTCGGAGTCATACTCGTCCTGGATCTCGCCCACGATCTCCTCCAGGAGATCCTCGATGGTCACCAGCCCCGCCGTCCCTCCGTACTCGTCGACCACGATCGCCATGTGTACCCGGCGCTGTTGGAGCTCCTGAAGCAGCTCGTCCACCTTCTTGGTCTCCGGGACGAAGTAAGCCGGCCGCAAGATCTCCCGGATCTCGACGTCGGTCCGCCCCTCCGCGAAGTAACGCAGGAGATCCTTGGCATAGAGCAGCCCGATGATGTTGTCGATGTTCTCCTGGTAAACGGGGATACGGGAGTGTCCGGCCTCCAGGATGACCTTGACCGCCTCGTCCAGCGAGGTCTCCTCGTCTATGGCGACGATGTCGATGCGGGGGACCATGACCTCTCGCACCAGCGTCTCCCCGAACTCGAAGATGCTGGCGATCATCTCCTGCTCCTCCTGCTCGATCATCCCCTCCTCCTCACCGGCCTGGAGCAGGAAACGCAGGGTTTCATAATTTAGGAACGCATCCCCTTCCACGTCCCCCCCATGAGCCCCACGTGCCCATCGGGCCAGCCGCTGCAACGGCCAGGTGATGGGCCATAGCAGATAGCTAAGCCATCGAATCAGTCCGAACGCCCGCAGGACGGTTCTCTCCGATGCCCGGGATGCGATTCCATTCGCGAGGATGTGGATGATGAGCAGGATCAGGGCCGTCGCGGCGACGGCGATCACCGTGAAGAGCCCGCTGGGTCGGATCCGCCAGCTCAGCCACACGGCCGCGCCGGCTCCCATGATCGCCGCCAGCACCCGGAGGACAGAGAGGGTCATCAGGTAACGTGTGGGGTTCGCGAACAGGGCCTCTACTGTCTCGGAATCCTGAATATCCCCCTCCAATAGCTGCTTCACCCGAAGCCGCCCCATTACCGCCAGCGCCACTTCCGCCCAGGCGACGAAGGCCGAAGCCCATAGTGCGATGAGCCAGATGGCTAATGCGCCAGTAGAACCATCGTCCATCTTGAAACGCCTCGCTTTGCTCCTTCCAGATCAGATCGAACTTGAACGCTCCCGTTTCTTCTTCACACGTGCCGGCACTCCATAGGCCAATTCCCCCTCGGGGATGTCATGGGTGACGACGGAGCCCGCTCCCGTCCTGGCACCCCGACCGATCCGAACGGGTGCGATCAACAGCGTGTCGCTCCCGAGGAAAACATCATCCCCTATCTCCGTTGGATGCTTGCGCTCCCCATCATAGTTACAGGTGATCGTCCCCGCCCCGATATTCACGTTCGCGCCCACCTGTGCATCCCCCAGATAGCCAAAATGCCCCATTCGGGTTCCAGGGCCCAGATGGCTGTTCTTCACCTCGCCGAAGTTGCCCACATACACGCCGCTCTCCAGATGGGCGCCCTGGCGAAGGTGGGCATACGGTCCCACCGCGCTGTCCTGTTCCATCACCGCCTCCTCAACCACCGAGGCGAACACGCGGCATCGATCGCCGATCCGGCTATCGCGGATCACGGCGTTGGGGCCGATCTCGCACCCCTCGCCGATGGAGGTCTCCCCGCGCAGATGGGTATTCGGGTGGATCACCGTATCCCGGCCGATCTTCACCGTCTCATCGACGTAGGTCACATCCGGGGCGATGAAGGTGACCCCCTCCAGCATCCAGCGCTGGTTGATCCGGCGTCTCACGATCGCCTCCGCCCGGGCCAGATGGATACGATTGTTGACGCCCTGCACCTCCTCGACATCATGGATCGTGTACGCCAGGACCTGGTGTCCCTCATCCGACGCCATCCCGATCAGATCGGTCAGGTAGTACTCGCCCACCGGGCTGAGCGACAGCCGGTCCAGATGCTCCCACAGCCAATCCTCACGGAAGCAGTACACGCCGGCGTTCAGCTCGCGGATCTGAAGCTGCTCCGGGGTCGCCACCTTCTCCTCGACGATCCTCAGGATGCGCCCGCTCTCGTCACGAAGCACCCGTCCGAACCCCATGGAGTCCTCGCTGATGACGGTGAGGATCGTCATCGGCCCATCATTGGACGCCTGCATCTCCACCAGGCGTCGCAGCGTCTCGGCGCGCAGCAAAGGCATATCCGCGTAGCAGACCAGGATGTGCCGCACCTGGCCCTCCAGGACGGGGCGGGTCTGAGCGACAGCATGGCCGGTGCCCAACTGCTCCGGCTGGACCACGTACGTCACGCTCTCTCCAAGCTCCGCGCGCACGGCGTCCGCCCCGACGCCGATCACAACCACGGGGGGACGGTCCGTCAGACCGGCGGCATGATCCACCACGTATCGGATCATGGGCTTGCCCGCGATGGGGTGCAGCACCTTGGGGAGTGATGAGCGCATGCGGGTTCCCTGGCCAGCCGCCAGGATCACAACGGCCAGATCATGTATCATCGTGAGAGCTCCTGACAGGGATGTGATCGCGATAAAAGGAAACGCTCATATTGGAGTAAACGACACAAAGGGCACCGCACGTTATATATAAAGGGAGGGAAAGATTGTTCAGTGCAGGAGGTGAGGAATGCGTCCTTTGTGTCGTGACCCTAGACGAGAGCGACAGAGTTTCCATCAGTTGAT
>JAJRVX010000071.1:0-3700 GCA_024277095.1 Chloroflexota bacterium | reverse complement strand
TGGCGATGGGGAAGCCGGTCGCCTTGGAGGCCAGCGCGGAGGATCGGGAGACGCGCGGGTTCATCTCGATGACCACGACGCGGCCGTCCTCCGGGTTCACGGCGAACTGGACGTTGGAGCCGCCCGTCTCCCCCCCCACGGCGCTCATCACCGCGCGGGCCTGGTCTCGCAGGCGCTGATACTCCTTGTCCGTGAGCGTCTGCGCGGGCGCCACCGTGATGGAGTCCCCGGTGTGCACGCCCATCGGGTCCAGGTTCTCGATGGAGCAGACGACCACGAAGTTGTCGTTCCGGTCCCGCATCACCTCCAGCTCGAATTCCTTCCAACCCAGGACCGACTCCTCGACGAGGACGGAGTGCACGGGGCTCTCGCGCAGGCCGAAGCTCACCTTCTCCGCGAAGTCGTCCGGGCCGAAGGCCACGGCTCCGCCTGAACCTCCCAAGGTGAACGATGGGCGGATCAGCACCGGATAGCGGCCGATCTCCTGGACGATGGCCTGGGCCTCCTCCATGGAATGGGCGAGGCCGCTGCGCGGCACGTCCAGCCCGGCCTTGAGCATCGCCTCCTTGAACAGGAGACGGTCCTCGGCCAGCTTCATCGCCTGGAGCGACGCGCCGATGAGCTGGACGCCGTATCGGTCCAGCACGCCGCTCTCCGCCAGCTCGACGCCCAGGTTCAACCCCGTCTGCCCGCCGACCGTGGGGAGCAGCGCGTCCGGCCGCTCCCGGTCGATAATCTTCTCCAGGATCTCGGCCGTCAGGGGCTCCACGTAGGTGGCGTCGGCTAGCTCTGGGTCCGTCATGATGGTGGCCGGGTTGGAGTTCACCAGCACCACCCGATAGCCCTCTCTCTTCAGCGCCTTAACGGCCTGCGTTCCAGAGTAGTCGAACTCACACGCCTGGCCGATGACGATGGGGCCGGATCCGATGACCAGGATCGAGTGAATGTCCGTTCGCTTTGGCATTTGTCTGCCCTTTATCCCTTTACCGTTGAGCGTAGGAACGTATCTGAAAACTCATCAGCAGGATATCTGAGGGATCTCCCTCAGCGACCAGCTCCGCGGAGGAAATCTCTCTCCGAAGGGGCGAATCCCCTCCATCCCCCCATAGGTGGGAGCAACAGGATCTCTCAGGCACGCTCGAAGGCTATCCACTGTGAGGTGAATTGCCAGGTTTTGCGAGCGAAAGCTTGGCCTCTTCACCGGTTGCTTCGTTTACGATGACCAATAAATCCTCTGTCTCCCTACCCAATTGCTCGTTGGCATTGAGCAACTCGATGCCGTAGACCGTACCATCAGGGGCGATGTCTATGACTAGCTCGTCGCTGACACGGATGGATTCCACCTCTGCGGGAGGTTCGCGAAAGCGAATGTACGCTATGTTATAGCGTGGATCATATGTAAATCTCATCTTTCCATGCCCTTCCTCTAATCGAGCTCAAAAGTATCGGGTTATAACGGTGATAACCAGCCAGCCGCTTTCTTCTTCGACTGCATACACCTCTACCTGCTTGATGTGGTAGTGCTTTCCGCGCCACTCGCTATTAAAAGGGAAGTTCCTCCTGAACCCTGTGCGTCCAAATTTTGCGGGAAAGTGCTCCCCCTGGGAAACCGTGGCACGCACCTCCTCTTCCGTGGCCCCGCGTTCCTTCATTCGTTCCAGGGCATGGGGGTGAAAGCTTATCTGCATCTTGCCCTCTCTATCCCTGATGGATCGGCTCGCTCACGAGACCTCCGTATGAAGACCAACCACATCCCGCAGCATGGCCGCCGCGGTGGGCATCGGGCCGCGCTCGTCCACCTTCGCGAACTGCACGCCCATGATGTCCGTGTGCCAGAGGATCCCCATCTCCCAGCCGGATACGGAGGCCAATGGGTGATCTAGCGGCAGCGCGGCCGGGTGTACCGAGAACCGATATTCATCGTTACGACGGTGGGCTACGGCGATCAGCTTGATGGTCTGTCCCCGGGCCCGGGCCGCCGCCATATCCTCCACCGTGATGTGCTGGATACCCAGCACGTCGACGTCCTCCAGCGTGGCGGGGATGCCCAGGACCGCGTTGGCGATGATCACCAGTTTGTTGGCCGTGTCCCAGCCCCGGATGTCCAGGGAGGGGTCCGCCTCCGCCACCCCCTCCGCCTGGGCCTCCCGCAGGGCGTCCTCAAAGTCCCGCCCCACCTCCATGGAGCTGAGGATATAGTTGGTGGTCGAGTTCAGGATGCCCTCGATCCGGTGGATATCGCAGGCCACCCAGTCCCGCTGTCCCATGTTGATCACCGGGAGCGAGCCGCATACCGTGGCGGAGAAGCGCAGGGACACCCCCTGGCGTCGTGCCTCCTCGGCCAGCTCCTGGTAGGCCAGCACCAGCGGCGCTTTGTTCGCCAGCACCACGGACATGCGGCGCTTCAGGGCGATACGCGCGCAGTCCAGCCCCGGCTGGCCGGTGCGCAGGTTCACCGGCGATGCATCCAGGATCACGTCCGCGTCCACCTGGCGCACCATCTCCGCGGCCGGCATGCCGCGGTGCCCCAGCCGGGGATACTGCCCGACCCCGCGTCCCGCCCTCTTATGGCGCAGGAGGTTCGCGTGATCGATGCGCCCGGCGCCAAAGACGGCGCCGCTGCTGTCCGCTGCGCCGACCAGCGCCAGCTCCAGGCCATAGCGGTCCCGTAGCGTCTTGCGCTTGAGGGTCATCAGCTCCAGGAACGACCGGCCTACGTGACCCAGGCCGACCAGGGCAACGCGAACGGTGCGGGTCATTTTCGCATCAACTCCACGAACTGGCCGAACAGATAGTCGGCGTCGTGAGGCCCGGGGCTGGCCTCGGGATGATACTGCACAGAGAAAACGGGACGATCGTTGAGGCGCATCCCCTCGACCGTCCCGTCGTTGAGGTTCCAGTGGGTGATGGTGACCTGGGATGGTGGCAGGCTCTCCGGATCCACCGCGTAGTTGTGATTCTGGGCCGTGATCTGGACGACACCTGTGGCCTCATCCCGCACGGGCTGATTGCCGCCGTGATGGCCGAACTTGAGCTTGTATGTGCGTCCTCCCAGCGCCCTCCCAAGGATCTGGTGTCCCAGGCAGATGCCGAACATCGGCAACCCCTCCTCCAGGAGCCGGGCGACGGCGGCAGCCGCGTAGGGGACGCCGGCGGGGTCGCCGGGCCCGTTGGAGAGGAAGACCCCGTCGGGGGAGAGCGCCAGCACGTCCTCGGCCGGGGTGTCGGCCGGGACTACGGTGACCCGGCAGCCGTGGTCCACCAGGCGGCGCAGGATGTTCCACTTGACGCCGAAGTCGTACGCGACGACGTGGAAGGGATGGGTTTCGCTGGGCTGGAAACCGTGCGGCTGAAACTGGCGGATGCCACCCTCCGTCCAGTGATAGGGCTCCGCGCAGGTGACCTCCTGCACCACATCGCGGCCCTCCAGCCCCTCCCAGGCTCGTGCCATGGCGATCAGCTCATCGGCGGGGGCGTCCTCGGTCGTCAGCGCCGCCTTCATGGCCCCCTGCTCCCGGATGTGTCGCGTGAGGGCGCGCGTGTCCACCTCGCTCAGGCCTGGGATCCCGTGGCGGGCCAGGTAATCGGGGAGCGATTCCACCGCCCGCCAGTTGGAGACCCGCGGGCTGACCTCGCGTACGATGAAGGCCTGCACCTGGGGCCGGGCGCTCTCCACGTCCTCCGGGTTCACGCCGACGTT
>JAJRVX010000070.1:0-4183 GCA_024277095.1 Chloroflexota bacterium | reverse complement strand
TGCCCTTCCCGGCCCGATTTGGGTGGGCAGGGCCAGGCGAGGCAGGTGAGGGGCGGAAACCGGGGAGTTTCCTTTGAGGGGCTGCGCCCCTCAAAGCTCCCCGCTGTATTTCCACCGAAAAAGACACACTATCCCGATCAGCGGCCCGGGGGTGAAGATCATGAGTCTCACGGGACGGGGACGCTTAGTCGTCCTGAGCGGCCCCGACGCAGGCACAACCTACACGCTGGACCGGGAATGCACTCGAATCGGCCGGGCGCCCGATAACGACATCGTCTTGCAGGATCCATTCGCCTCACGGCGACACGCGGAGATCCGCTGGCAGGATGGGCGTTACCGGGTTCGGGACCTGGGCAGCAAGAATGGCATCTTCCTGGATGGCCAGCGAGTGCAGGAGGCCTGGCTGGACGACGGCTGCGTACTGCAGCTGGCCGACATCCAGCTCCGCTTCCACGATCCGGCGGCGACCAGAACCCAGGTTGCCATCCCCGCGTCCCCTCGACGCGGCCTCTGGGTGGACCCGGAGCGGCGGGAGGTATGGGTGGATGGTCGCCTCCTGGATCCCCCCCTGTCGCCCACCCAGTTCGCCCTCCTCCTGCTCCTCTGGCGGGCCAGGGGCCGTGCGGTGAGCAAGGACGAGATCGCCCAGCAGGTATGGGCCCACACCGGTGGGGCTGTATGCGATGGCTCCATCGACCGCATGATCAGCCGGCTGCGCGCCCGCCTGGGGGATGAAGGACGACACCCTCGCTTCATTCACACCGTACGCGGCTTCGGCTTCCGGCTGGAGACGGAATAAACCCGTTTCCGCCCGAATCTCGTCCGAATTCGGTCCGATTTCGATCCGACCCTTCGAACCATGTGGTGCTACGATAGGAGTGGGTAAACGCCCACTTCCCCGAAGGAGGAGGACCGATGGACGAGGAGATGCTCGTGAGAGCCGCGCAACAAGGCAATGTGACGGCGTTCAACCCGCTCGTGGAAAAGTATCAGGATCAGGCATACCACGTGGCCTGGCGCATCGTGAGAGATCGCGAGGCCGCTGCCGATATCACGCAGGAGGCTTTCCTCAAAGCGTTCCGCCACCTACACACCTTCCACGGCGGCTCCTTCCGGGCGTGGCTGCTCCGCATCGTGACGAACGCCTGCTATGACCACCTGCGCCGGCAAAAGGTGCGTCAGGCGCTCTCGCTGGAGGAGATGGCGACCACGCTGGATGGCGACCTCTCATTGCCCACCCACACAGAGGGGCCGGAGCACGCGGTGATTCGCAAAGAGCTGGGCGAGCGCATCGCGCAGGCAATAGATCGGCTCCCCACCACGCTGCGCACAGTCCTGGTGCTCTCCGATGTGGAGGGGCTCTCCTATCCGGAGATCGCCCAGGTGTTGAACATCCCGGTAGGCACGGTGAAATCTCGGCTGTCCCGCGCCCGAGCCGCCGTCAGGGACGCATTGGTCGCCTCTCGTGTACCTCAGGCTATGCCCTACGCACGGCGATACGCCCTCCGCCGCGGCGCCGCGTGGATACCCGCGTGACGGCAATTCTCCGTCTCTCTCCAGGCAGAGCGAGTCCCATGATGACCCATTAAGATGCCCCAGGGGCTCGCCCCATCGACCCAGGCCCCTAAAGCAGTTCCCCATACTCGCCCCACGATCGGGTGGCTTTCCACCGCTGTCCGATATTGCTGATCCGTCCTCCGCCTCGGCCTACGGATAGGCTAAGCGGAAGACGTCCCCCTCTCTCTGCCCCTCATTTTCATCCGACAGAAGGCGCGCCACTCTGCGCATCAGGGTGTTTTCGCTTTATGCAAAGCTGTGGTAGAATGTCTACGTCAGCCCTACCATCTCAGCCCACAAAGCCCCAAGCCTCGCGCGGTGGCAAGTTCAGAGGAGAATCATCATGGAACAACAGGTCCAAGCCTTTTTGGACTACCTGATCGTCGAGAAGAACTATTCCGCGAACACCATCGCCGCCTACCGCAATGACCTGACCCAATTCCTCACCTACATCAGCAATTCCGGCCGCTTGCCCACCAACCCGGGATGGGCCGATGTGAACCAGGCTCACATCATTGATTACATCCTGCACCTCAAGGACCGAGAGTACGCCACGTCGACCGTGGCCCGAAAAGTCGCCGCCGTCAAGTCCTTCTTTCGGTTCATCCAGCAAACCGGCGTGATCGCGGAAGATCCCACGGCCTCGATCGACTCTCCCAAAGTCAAGAAACAGCCACCCAAGGCGCTATCCCGCCAACAGATCGAACATCTGCTGGCGGAATCAGCCAAGGATCGCAGCGCCAAAGGGCTACGGGACCGGGCGTTGATGGTCCTCCTGTACGCCACAGGGATGCGGGTCACCGAACTGGTCTCGCTTGACCTGACGGATGTGAACCTGACGGTGGGCACCGTGCGATGCGCGAGCCGGGGGGACCAGGAGCGCGTGGTCCAATTGAACGAGATGGCCGTACAAGCTTTGCGAGAATACCTGCACAACGGTCGCCCACGCCTCGGCGCGAGCAGCGAGGAGCGAGCGCTGTTCGTCAATCACCGGGGGAAACGCCTCACCCGCCAAGGGCTCTGGCTCATCATCAAACGCTACGTGCGTGCGGCCGGCATCAGCGACGAGGTGACACCGCATACGTTGCGCCACTCCTTTGCGCTGCATATGCTCAATCAAGGCGCCGATATACGTGAGGTCCAGCAACTGTTGGGGCACGCCAGCCCCTCGACCACACAGGCGTACACCGCCCTTCTCCAAGAGCGACCCGACCGTCCATCCTCTTGAGAGCCATATCCACTCAATCCACATCACACGAACAAGGATGCAAAAAAGTGGAGCACACATTTACCATTGAAGACTTCCAGACAGCCATTCAGGTGATTCGCTCTCGAACACGGCACCAACCAGCCGTGGGGATCGTGTTGGGGTCCGGGCTCAGCAGCCTGGCCGATCACGTAGAAGACGCGCAAACCATCCCCTATCCGGAGATCCCGCATTTCCCGGTGTCCACCGTAGAAGGACATCGCGGGCAACTGGTCATCGGCCGGCTGGCAGGCCAGACCGTCATGGTCATGCAGGGGAGAGCCCATTACTACGAGGGCTACTCGCTCCAGCAGGTCACATTCCCCATACGCGTGATGCAGATCATGGGGATTCAGACGCTGATCGTGACCAACGCCGCCGGGGGGATCAACACCACGTTCCGAGCGGGTGATCTCATGCTGATCAAGGACCACCTGAACCTGATCGGGATGGCAGGGTTGAGCCCGTTGCGCGGCCCCAACGATCCATCGCTTGGCCCCCGCTTCCTGGATATGTCGCAAGCCTATAATCGGGGGCTGAGAGATCTCGCCCGTCAGGTCGCAGCCGACCTGGGTATCGAATTGAAGGAGGGCGTCTACGCAGGGCTGGCCGGCCCCACGTTCGAGACCCCGGCCGATATCCGCTTCTTGCGCATGGTGGGCGCCGACGCCGTAGGGATGTCGACGGTCCCCGAGGTGATCGTGGCCCGGCATGGAGGCATGCGCGTTCTCGGTATTTCCGGTATCAGCAACATCGCCATCGACGATCCTGACGCCGAGGTGGGAGCCAGCCACGAGGAGGTCCTGGAGGCCGGGAAGACGATCACGCCTCGTCTCACCCGACTGATCATGGGCGTCCTATCGCGCCTAGACAGCCTGCCCACCTCATAAGGCCGCGGGCACGCACCAGCACGGGTATCCCCGCGGAAGGCTCGGGACCAGCATGACCGTCTTACTTCAATTCATCGCCGACAACGCGTCCTGGGTATATGTCACATGTGCGTTCATCGCGCTCTGGTACCTGCGCGTGGTGATCCGGGCGCGCAGAGAGCGAAAGCGAGCCGTCTTCGCCCTGGAGCGTGAGGCGGCGCTTCAACGCGTCTACAACGCGTTCGGGGTCGCCGTGGCGCTTCTGACCGTCATGGGCGTTACCTATTTCATCAGCAACGTGCTATTGGAGGCGGTCCAACCCTTCATGGAGGAAACCGCCTCGCCCACGCCGGCGATCGTCCTGCCCGCGCTGGATTCGCAAGAGCCTACGCCCACTCCATCGCCAACGCCAACGCAACCGCCACCGACGCCGCGCCCACGTCCGACGTTGCGCCCGCTGCCCCCTCCACCCGAGCCCACGGAGCCGCCGGTGACAGCCCCTGACTGCCCC
>JAJRVX010000069.1:0-3111 GCA_024277095.1 Chloroflexota bacterium | reverse complement strand
CACGGGCGAGGTGCTCATGCTGGCGTACATGAACGCCGAGTCGCTGCGTCTGACGTTCGAGACGGGCGAGACGTGGTTCTGGAGCCGCAGTCGGCGGGAGCTCTGGCACAAGGGGGCGACCTCCGGGAACGTCCAGCGGGTGGTCGAGGCCCGTTTGGACTGCGATGGGGACGCGCTCCTGGTGCGGGTGAGGCCGGCGGGCCCGGCGTGCCACACCGGCGCGCGCTCGTGCTTCTTCCGGGAGCTGGGGGGCGGGGAGCGTGAAGCGGGGAGCGGAGAGCGGGGAGCGGGGAGGGAGGTACTTGAGCGACTGTGGGAGGTGGTTCAGGATCGGAAGGCGAACCCACGCGAGGGATCGTATACGTGTTCATTGTTTGAGAAGGGCGCGGTGGAGATCGCCAAGAAGGTGGGCGAGGAGGGCGTGGAGACGGCCGTCGCATCGCTGGGCGAGGACGATGCGCGCGTCCTCTATGAGGCGGCCGATCTCATCTATCATCTGATGGTGTTGCTGGCTCATCGGGGGCTGACGTGGGCGCAGGTGGAGCAGGAGTTGGCCGCCCGTTTCCGCTGATTACGCAACACGCAATACGCAGCACGCACCACGCACCACGCAACACGTTTAGGAGGACGAGCCCCATGTTTACACGAGTGCTGGGACGAAGCGGCGTCCAGGTGAGCGCGATGGGACTGGGTTGCTGGGCCATCGGCGGTCCTTTCTATCGGGACGGCAAGCCAGTTGGTTGGGGACAGGTGGATGATGACGAGTCGATCCGGGCCATTCACCGGGCGCTGGACCTGGGCGTCACGTTCTTCGACACGGCGGACGTGTACGGCTGCGGCCATAGCGAGCGCATCCTGGGGCGGGCGTTGGCTGGCAGGCGGGATCAAGTGGTGATCGCCACCAAGTTTGGCAACGTGTTCGACGAGGCGACCCGGCAGATCATCGGGACGGATGCCAGTCCGGAGTATATCCGCCGGGCCTGCGAGGCCAGCCTGCGTCGCCTGAACACGGATTATATCGACCTGTACCAGCTCCATATCGGGAACTACGATCTGGAGAGGGCACCTGTCGTGCGGGACGCGTTGGAGGAGCTCGTGGCCGAGGGGAAGATCCGTTCCTACGGCTGGAGCACGGACGATCCCGAGCGGGCTCGCGTCTTCGCCCAGGGGCCTCATTGTGTGGCCATCCAGCAGCGCTTGAACATCCTGGAGGGCAATGAGGAAACCCTGGCGGTGTGCGAGGAGTACAACCTGGCCAGCATCAACCGGGGCCCTTTGGGCATGGGGTTGCTCACCGGCAAGTTCACGCCCGACTCCAAACTACCGGAGGACGACGTGCGGCGCACGCAAGGGTGGGACTTCCGGGAGGGCCGGGCGGCCGAGCGGTTGAAGATGCTGGAGAAGCTGCGGGGCATCCTCACCCGTGACGGCCGGACGCTGGCCCAGGCCGCTCTGGGATGGCTCTGGGCGCGCAGTGAGAAGACCATCCCCATCCCCGGGTTCAAAACCATCCAGCAGGTCGAGGAGAACGTCGGCGCGATGCGATTCGGCCCGCTGAGCGATGGGCAGATGCGGGAGATCGAGAAGCTACTGGCGGGCTGGTCGCGATGGCAATCGCGCGTGAATGGCCAATCGTAAAGGCAAATGTTAAGCGTCATTACAGCGCGGAGTGCGAGGGCCGGCTATATTGAGATATACGATCTCATCGGCGAGGTCCGATGGGGGAGGATCCCCAGGTATCCGAAATCCTGATGACCGGTTCGTTGTGAAGCGCGCTTGGCTTGCGAAGCCCTGCTACCTGAAGCAGGGCTTTGAGTTGTGCGGCAGGCGGCTTCGTCTCATGGGATGGAAGAAGGAGGTGCAGGTCGGGCTCGAAGGATCTGGGTACATGTTGGATGATGTATCGTGGTCATTGGCTATGACTGGAGCGATGGTGGTCATCACACACTCTCAGAGGAAATGGTAAGGAGGCATCGATGGAGTACGCTCATCTTGGTCGCACCGGATTGATGGTCAGTCGATTGTGCCTGGGAACGATGAACTTCGGCCCACACACCAGCGAGGCCGACAGCTTCAAGATCATGGATCGAGCCCTGGAACTGGGCATCAACTTCTTCGATACGGCCAACGTGTACGGCTGGAAGAAGGGGGAGGGCGTCACGGAACAGATCATCGGGCGCTGGCTGGCCCAGGGCGGCGGCCGTCGTGACCAGATCGTCCTGGCTACCAAGGTGTACGGGGAGATGGGCGATGGGCCGAACGACCGTCGGCTCTCGGCCTACCACATTCGCAAGGCGTGCGAGGACAGCCTGCGACGCCTGCAGACGGATCACATCGATCTGTACCAGATGCATCACATCGATCGGGAGACGCCCTGGGAGGAGATCTGGCAGGCGATGGAGATCCTGGTGCAGCAGGGGAAGGTGCTATACGTGGGGAGCAGCAACTTTGCGGGATGGCACATCGCCCAGGCACAGTGCGAGGCGGCCAAGCGCAATTTCATGGGGCTGGTATCGGAGCAGAGCCTGTACAATCTGGCAGCCCGCACCATCGAGCTGGAGGTGATCCCGGCCTGCCAGGAGTACGGGCTGGGGCTGATCCCGTGGAGTCCGCTGGCCGGTGGGATGCTGGCCGGAGCTTTGCAGAAGGCTTCCGAAGGGCGGCGTGCATCGGAGCGGATGCAGGAGCAGGTGAAGAAGCACCGGGACCAGTTGGAGAAGTATGAGGCGCTGTGCCGGGAGCTGGGGGAGAAGCCGGCGGATGTGGCGCTGGCGTGGTTGCTGCACAATCCCGCGGTGACGGCGCCCATCATCGGGCCGCGGACGATGGAGCAGCTGGAGGGGAGCCTGCGGGCGTTGGAGATCAAGCTCTCCGACGAGGTGTTGGCGAAGCTGGATGAGATCTGGCCCGGCCCCGGCGGCCCAGCCCCTGAGGCTTACGCCTGGTAGGCGTGAAGGCGGATACCAGGGCATGGCATCCCTTGATGACAAGAGCAGGGTTTTCTGGAGGGAGGGTAGGTATCCGCGAAACCGTGATTGGGTCTGAAAGTTGAAAAAATTGGCGGGGTCGATAGCATACCCATATCCATCTCCAACCAAGGAGGGATGCTAT
>JAJRVX010000068.1:0-9604 GCA_024277095.1 Chloroflexota bacterium | reverse complement strand
CTGAGCCCGCAGATCGGCGAGCCACGGCCGGTGAACCGCCCGGTGCTCCGCGGCGATGAGGTCGTGGTCACCACGCAGAAGGGCAAGGTGCTCACCATGCGGTTCGAGGCGGGGCTGGACTCCGTGGTGGCCCGCCGGCTGCGTCCCGGGACCCGGCTCAAGGTCGTCGGCGGCCCCGTGGACGTGGACGGCTATCGATGGTGGCAGGTGGTCGATCCCAACGGCCGCCAGGGCTGGGCGGCCGAAGGAGATGAGGAAAACCGCTGGCTAACGCCCATCGAGTAATGCATGGAAGCAGCCGAGCGCGGAAGCCCGGCCCGCTAATGCTTGTTGCAGCAGCGCCAGCTCCCACGCTGGCGCCATCGTATGGTCGAGCGTGGGAGCTCGACCCGCGTGTGCGGCCGGGCTGGCACGGGCCTATCGCTGCCAGGGCATGACCTTGCGCTGGACCCACTGCAATCCCTGGGTCAGCAGGACGCCCAGCCCCATGATCACCAGCAGGCCGGCGTACATCTTGTCGGTCAGGAGCACCTCCCAGTAGTAGAAAGTGAGGAAGCCCACCCCCTTCTTGGCCCGCACGAACTCGATGGCCACGATGACGATCAACGCCGTGCCCAGGGCCAGCCGCAGCCCGGCGAAGATCACCGGCAGCGCGCCGGGCAGAATCACATGCCGGAAAAGCTGCCAGCGGTTGGCGCCGTAGTTCCGGCCGGCCTGGATGTACACGGGATCGATGTCCCGCACGCCGACCATAGTGTTGATCGCCACCAGGAAGAACGCCGAGATGGCGACGACGGCGATCTTGGGCCCCTCGCCGAAGGGGTTGGGGAAGATCAGCATCATGATGGGGAAGATGGCGATCTTGGGCAGGACGTACACGGCCGACATGGCGGTGTCCAGCATGGCCCGCACGGTCCGGTTCATCCCCATGATCATGCCGAGCAAGATCCCCGGCACGGTGCCCAGGAAGAAGCCGGCGAAGACGCGCACCAGCGTCGTGAGCACGTGACTCTCGGTGAACAGCCGCCAGGCGCTCTCCCATCCCCCATTGGCCAACGCCTGGGGCACCAGCCAGGGGCGCCCGAACAGGCTGGTCTCGTTGAAGCGGTCGTAGCTCACCGTCAGATCCCACAGCGCCGCCAGGATCCGGGTCGGCGGAGGGAACCAGCGAGGGCTCAGATACTCCGCCCGCACGATGAGCTCCCACGCGACCAACAGCAGGATCGGGAACCCGATGGCCAGCGCCCGCTCGTAAAGCGTCTCGTATCGAGCCGGGATCTCCCGCCCCACCAGGTCCGCCAGCACCACGACCAGGATGAGATCGCCCGACAGCCCCAGCCACCAGTGCTCCTCCCACAGATGCGCCAGGAGGGTCGCCAGGTTCCAGAATACCAGGGCGAGGACGACCAGGATGATCTTGTGCGTTGAAGTCAGACGAAACCCCCTCACGGCTCTCATGGCTCTCCCGCCAACTGTTCAGACATGGCGCGCATCACTTCCTCATGGAGCGCTTCCCAGATGGTGTAGGTCAACCGGCTGAACTCCGGCGTGCCGATCGTCTTGACCGAGCGCGGCCGCGGGATGTTCACATCGAAGGTGGCCTTGTTGGTGCCGGGATGGGCCGTCATGAGCACCACCCGATCACCCAGCAGGACCGCCTCGTCGATGCTGTGAGTTATGTAAACCACCGTCTTGCGATTCTCCTCCCAGATGCGCAGCAGTTCCTCCTGGAGCACCATGCGCGTCTGGGCGTCGAGGGCGCCCAGCGGCTCGTCCATCAGCAACACCTCCGGATCGTTGGCCAACGCCCGGGCGATGCTGACCCGCTGCTTCATACCGCCGGAGATCTGGTGCGGATAATAGTCGGCGAACTTGCGCAACCCCACCCGCTCCAGCCAATCCCTGGCGATCTCGTAACGCTCCTTCCTGGGGATCCCACGCATCTCCAAGCCGAAGGCGACGTTGTCGATCACCGTCTTCCAGGGAAAGATGGCGTACTCCTGGAAGACCACGTTATTGAGCGGCTTGCTGGGATCATCGCCGGGGACGATCCTGACCTCGCCCGAGGTCAAAGGCTCCAGCCCGGCCAGGATGCGCAGGAACGTGGATTTGCCACAGCCGGATGGCCCGACGATGCAGACGAACTCGCCGTCCTCCACCGTCAGATTGAAATCTTGGATCGCCGTCACCGGCCCGCGAGCCGTCACGTAGGTCTTATGTACGCCACGCGCCAGGATCTTGATCGCCATGCACACACCCCAATCATCACCCCATGCGCGCCGATAGACCTCCATTTAAGCAATGCGGAGGCGCGGCCCTGCATCCCTGGGGTGGATCGGAGGAGCCAACCCGCCCCTCCGAAGAAATCCATTTTCAGCCCCTTACCAGCCCTGTAGGGCCAGATGCCATAGGCCGAGGTCCCAATCAGGCAGGTAAAGGCGAGAAGAAACGTTCCCTTTGCGGAGGGGCTTCCCCTCCGCGCCTCCCCTTCCAAAGGCGATCGCACTTGGGAGGGGAATGATGGCAAGCGAGGGCCCCACTCATGCTGTGAAGTGGATGCACATGGGGCGAGCCGGAGGCCCGCCCCTGCTGCTCACGATCAGGGCAGATCATCCGCCCCTCGCGGAAGCGCGATGCGCTTCCGTTATTCCGGATACTCGCCCAGCAGCTCCAGCGCCTTGTCGACGAAGGAGGTGTCCACGACCTTGGACAGGTCGATGGGCTCGGTGTAGTTGGTCCGCCCATTCTCGCGATGGACCCTCTCGACGTCGGCCAGCCCTTCGACCGGAATCCGCAGGTTCGGATCGTAGATCACGGGCCGGCCCGTCCGGATAGCCTCCTCCGTGGAGTTGACGAACTTCAGGTAGGCGGCCATGTTCTCGTCCGAGAGGTAGTCATCGCCCTGCATCATGCGCGCCGCCTCCATCAGGGCCAGGACGAAGCGCTGGGCGACCTCCGGCCGATTCTTGACGAAGTTGCCGGACCCCACGAAGGCCACGGTCATCAGCCCTGGAGCCAGGTCCTCGGCGATGGGCACGGCATGCCCGGCCTTGATCACCTGATCCGCATAGGGGGAGCCCAGCAGGCCGGCGTCGATGGCGTCGTTCTCGAAGGCCGCCGGCATGTCCGCGTTGCCGATCTGGACGATCTCGACGTCCCGGATGGTCAGGCCGCCCCGCTCCAGCGCCTTGGACGCCAGGTACTCGCCGCCGCTCCCGGGGCCGCCGGCCAGCCCCACCCGCAACCCGGCGAGATCGGAGATGTCCTTCACCGTGCCATCATCCACCAGGTCCTTGCGCACCAGGAACTTCGTCGGGCTGTTCTCGAACGGCTCCAGGGCGCCAGGGGCAATGATCCGGATGTCCAGGCCCTGATTCCAGCCGTTCCAGAGCGACGTGACGATGGCGATGCCGCCCACGTCGATGGTGCCCTCGGTGAGGAAGGCGATGGCCTCCGTGCCGGACTTGACGCGCTCGATCTCCACGTCCAGCCCGTACTTCTCGAAGATGCCACGTCCCGCCGCCACATACATGGTGGCGAACTTCATGATGGGCACATAGGCCACCTTGACCTTCTCGGGCGGGTCCAAGGGCGGGAGGACCGTCTCTGCCGCCTCCTCAGCCGCCGGCTGTTCCTCCGCGCTGGCGGCCTCCTCAGCCGCAGCGGGCGCCTGCTCCTCCGCCGCCGGTGGTGCCGCCGGAACGACGCAGGCCGACAGGGCGAGGCTCAAGAGCAGCGTGAGACTCACCAGAACCAACACAGGCTTCCTGCAACACATACAGCCACCTCCTTAAATTGTATATGAGAGAGTGTGAGTTACCTCTGTGGTTCCGAACAGAAAAGCCCATCCGGGGATCACAGGTTATCCCCGACGAGGAGTGACGCAAGGAGATGAAATGGGCGCATCTCGCGACGTAGCGAGAGGAAGCAGTCGTTGCTTACAGGTTTGGATAGGTCCTTACAGCGGAGAGGACATCGCGCAGCCAGGCTGTCGCGATGCCGCTATTTTACCCTCGGTCGTGGGATTTGTCTAACATCCCCCCGCCAGGGTAACGCATCCTTCATTATGTCTTCCAAAGGCTGGCGCTCTCCACGTAAATCCGGCCTGCGCGCGATCGAATGGAAAGGATCACCGCAGGAGGCCTGCGATCTGACCGCCGATCTGGCGGAGGCTATCCAGGGGGAGAAAGTAGACGAACAAGACGGGATAAAGGGCAAAAAACCCCAGCTGGAACAACACCAAAGGCACCAGGATGAAGATCAAGACGATCATACGCAGCAGATCCCGGACGAAGAGGAATCGGGTGAAATCAGAGGAATCGACGGAGAGAGCATCCCGGACGTAGGCCGGAAGCTGGGAGAGCCCGCTGGTGATCAGGAACGGCCAGCGCTCGGTCAACGTGCGGGATAGCGTCGCCGGAAGGGAACGGGTGACGGGCTCCAGAGGCGCCCCCGTCAGGTCCCACGCGATCATCGTGAAGATGACGTCCAGAAAGCCAGCGAAGATCGCATAAGCGAACAGGAGGAGGAAAAACCCTCCCGCCAGGGACTGCAAGGCGCTCGTTATCCTGGATCGCCAGGACGCCACCTCCTGCCGAAGGGACTCCGCCGCCTGATTGACGAGGAGGTAGATGCCCCCCAACATGAGCCCCGCCATCCAGAAGCTCCAGGCCAGCTCCCGGGCCGACCAGCGCTGCCGGGTGGCCAGCCATAGGGTCACCAGAAAGGAGGCCAGCCGCACCCACGGCTCCCATGATTGCGCTCGGGGGAGCCCCATATCCTCATCTGCGATGATCTTTGCGAACACGGTCGGCACGCTCCAGCAGGGCATCCGGACGGGAGCTCCTCCCAGGATGCCCTCCGATGCCCTGCTACGTCATCACGGGGCGATGCGTCGCCAGATAATCCCGGTAGTACGCCTCGAACGCCTCCATGAGGCGTCGGGTGATGGGCCCCACCCGGCCGGCGCCGATGGGCTGTCCGTCGATGCGCACCAACGGCATCACGTGGCGGCTGGTGGAGGTGATGAACGCCTCATCCCACCGGGAGACATCGCCCTCAGGAAGAAGCTCATACGAGACGGGGATATCCTGCTCCCCGGCCAGGCGCAGGACGATCTCCCGGGTAACACCGGAGAGGATCGTCTCCTCCGGCGGGGTCAGGATACACCCGTCCCGCACGGCGAACAGGTTGCTGCTGGCCCCCTCGTAGATATGGCCGCCGTGGGCCAGCAGCCCCTCGTGCGCCCCGGCCATCTGCGCCTGTCTGCGCGCCAGGAAGTTCACCAGCGTGTTGAGGGATTTGGCCTGAGGCAACGCCCGGGCGCCGTGGAAAACGATCGCGGTGGCGCCGACCTCGTACAGAGCCCTTGAGAACGAACGGGGGACCTCGGGCCATATGAAGGCCAGAGCAGGCTCCTGTCCGTTGGGCCCGAGGACGTACAGGCGGATCAGGCAGGTAGGGCTGTGATTCGCTCGCAGCAGCGGCGGCATCCAGGAGGCGATCGCCTCCAGACCGGCCGGGAGGGGCATATCCAGGAGATGAGCCGAATGTGCGAGGCGCTGAAGGTGATCCTCCAGATGGAAGATCACCCCCTCCTCGCACTGAATGGACTCGTAAACGCCAAAGGCCGTATACAGCGCCGGATTGAAGACGGAAACCTGAGCTTGATCGGCGGGGATCAGTTCGCCGTTACGACACACGTAGATGGGCAGCGACATTCATGTATCTCATCATGTACACGCCGGGTTGGCGGCGAGAGTGGGCGCGAATATCCACGCGAGCCCCCACACAGAGGGCGACGCCAGAGGCGAGTCAGGGGCCACGCTGTGTCTCTCGCTCAGGTGAGGCCACAACCTCACGGGCCAGGCTCACGATGCGACGCGCCAGGGCCGACCGGGGGGAGTTCTGCACCAACGGGACCCCTTGATTAATGGACAGGACCACCGGCTCCGGCTCATCGGGCAGGCGGGAGCGGGCCTTCGTACGCAGCAGCTCCTCGATCTCACGCGTCCCGATCCCCCCGTGGATCCCCTCGCGATTGATGATCAGGTGCAGGCGATCGCCGAAGAGCGCGCGGCGGCTCTCCTGTTCCAGGTAGAGGGCCGCCCGCCGCAGGACCGGCAACTCCGGCGTCACCACGAACAGGAGCTCGTCCACGATCTCCAAAGGCTCCAGCCACTCACGGTCCACACGGAAGCCGGCATCGACGATGATGTAGTCCACCGTCCGTCCCACAATGTCCAATACCGGCTCCAGGGCGGACGGGGAAAGGGCGGCCGCGTCGAGCGACTGCGCGCCCGGGACCACCCGGATACCGGAGTCGTGATTCAGGACCACCTGCTCCAGCATCTGCGTATCCAGATCGTCGATGGTGGAGGCCAGCTCCTCCAGGGTGTGCTTGGGGGTCAGGTTCAACGCGGTGGGGATATCCCCCATGGGCAGGTGCCAATCCAGCAGGGCAACCTCCCCCTCATTCTGCTGCTGAATGGCCACCGCCAAATTGATCGCCAGCATCGTGACCCCAACGCCGCTCTTGCTGCCCAGCACGGCGATGATGCGCGCCGGCCGGGCGTAGATCGGCCGAAGATGGGTTTCAATCCGGGCCAACAGCTCCCGGGAGTCAGCGGGCTTGGTGATGTAATCGTTCGCACCAACCCGCAACCCCTTCACCTTATCCGCCACCTGGTCGGCGGCGGAGAGCATGATCACGGGGATCTCCGCCCCCTCCGGAAGCCTGCGCAGCCGGCGACACGTCTCAAACCCGTCCATCTCCGGCATCATGATGTCCAACAGGACGAGATCAGGCCGCTCGGTGCGGACCTTCTCCAACGCCTCCGCCCCACTGGCAACCGTGATGACGTCGAAACCGGCCACCTGAAGCGTCAGGGCGAGCAAGCGCCGCAGATCGGGATCATCGTCTACAACCAGGATCTTGCGCTTAGCCAAGCAACCCTCCTCAGTTTCTCAGGGCCACGACACGCCGTGAGATCCCCCCGCTCACGGCCGCAAAGCCCCTCCTTTGTGGACAATAGCCTCCCGTGAGCCCCGCCTCATGTACCCGGCCGCGGGGGTCACGCAGGTGGGGGAGACGTCGGCGGCAAATGCACCAGGTCGTCCCGCCGCCATATCTCCCACGGATACACGATCCATGCGTTGGTGACGGCCGCATAGTAGTCCGGGCCGGACGAGCTCAACAATGATCGGCCGGGCTTGTAATGCAACACGGCCAGCTCCGGGTATCCCCCCTGCGACTCGATGCGCGCCCGCACGGCGGTAATGGTGCGCCCGCTGTCCCAGATGTCGTCCACCACGAGCACGCGCCGCCCGAAGATCTGCTCCTCGGACGGGAATTGGAGGAAGGCGGGCCAGGCCAAACGGGCCTCCGGCCGCTGCCCCGCCGGGGGAAACGCCACAGCCGCCGTCAACACATCGCGAATGTCCAACGCCTCGCTAATGATCCCCCCGGGCACGATCCCCCCACGTGTGATCATGACCAGCGCGTCGTACGGACCGGCCAGCTGTGGCAGAAGATGGTCGATCAGCCCGTCCACGTCCTCCCAGGTCAATACCTCGACATGCTCAGGTTGTTCCGCCACGGCCCTACACTCGCTTAGGCAGTTTCCAAAAGCCCCAGGCACTCCAGCCCTCGTCCCAGCGCCTCACGCTGGCTCGGGCTCAGCTCCACGTTCGGGGGACGCGTGGCCGTCTCGGGCAGGCCGGCGATCCGATGCAAGGCGTACTTCACCGCCGCCTGCACCGGGTAATCGGCCAACAGGCCACGAGACCGCGACAGGCGCTTCTGCAGAGATTCAGACGCATCGGTGTCCGCCGCCCGTCGGATCGACTGGATGAGGTCCGGCATCAGGTTCGCCATCACCGTGATGGTCCCGGCCGCCCCCTCCGAATACGCAAAAGCGGCCAGATCATCGCTGCCGCAGAAGATCCGCAGCGATGGATAGCGCTGGATATAGGCTCGCAAGCCCTCCGGGTCCCGGCTGGAGTCCTTGAGCCCTCCCACGCACTCCGCATGCGTCTCCATGAGGCCATCCAGCAGCTCGTGCGTCACCGGCACACCGCTGACATGTGGGATATGGTAGAGGAAGATCCGCTGCCCGGGCTGCAACGCCTGATCGCAAAGCCGTCGGAAGTAGTCGATCAGCCCATCCACCGGGGCGCTGCGATAGTAGAACGGCGGCAGGACCAGCACGCTATCGGCGCCCGCCCGCAGGGCATGCCGGGTCAAGGCGACGGTATCCGCCAGACTGGGCGTCCCCGTGCCCGGGATCACCGCCATCCCATCCGCATGGGACACGACGTAGTCGATCAGCCGACACCGCTCCTCAAACCCCAACGACGGGCCCTCGCCCGTGGTACCGGCGGGCACCACGCCATCGCAGCCTCGCTCCCTCAGGAACGCCAGATGGCGCCCCACCCACTCCAGGTCCACCTCGCCATCAGGTCGAAACGGGGTCACCGTGGGGCAGAAAACACCGGCCAAATCTCGCATGATGCTCCCTCTCCAAAGGTCCTTTCCATGAGAATCATCGGCGCGCCGGGCGGCGACGAGCGCCGGCCAGCGGCTGACTTAACAGCATGGCGAGCCGCTGCAGCTTATTCCGCCATCCCTCCTGATGCCGACGCACCTCGCTCAGATCGTCTCGATGAGCAGCCAGCTCCGCCTCGTTCTCATCCACCGCCCGCCCACGGGCGTAGAAGTTCAGCGCCCGCTCGCGATCGTCCTGCAGCCAGGCACACAGCCCACGATTGTAAAGCGCCCGCACGAAATCGGAGCGCAATTCCAGCGCCCGATCCAGCAGCCTTGCCGCCTCCTCCAAATCCCCCATCAGGATCTCGAGATAACCGAGGTTGTTATGAGGAGTCGCCTCATCCGGCGCCAGGTCGATGGCCCGCCGGAAGGCCTCCCGGGACCGCTCCAGCTCGTGGCGATAATAATACAGGTAGCCCAGGGACGTATACAGATCGGCCGATTCCAGCCCAAGCTCGATGGCCTTCTGGAACGCCTCCAGCGCCTCATCGTAGCGATCGAGCGACATCAGCACATCCCCAAGATGCCCCCAGAGCTGCGCATCCTCCGGAGCCATCTCCACGGCCCGCTGACAGTACGGCAGGGCCTCCGCATCTCGCCCCGTCTCGTGCAACACGTGGATCAGGCCCCCCAGCGCGTCCGCCGAACGAGGGTCCGCCTCCACGGCCAGCCGATACGCCCGCACCGCCTCTACATATCGCCCCAGTGCGCTCCAGGCATCCCCCAACGCGCGCTGAGCCTCGGCGGTATCCGGCGCAGCACGGGAGGCCAGGATCGTCGCGCGCCGGGCGGTAACGGGATCACCGGAGGCCAGGCTCTCCTGCGCCACCGCCAAAAGCCCCTGCCAGTCATCCCGAGCAACCTGACTCAACCCCATTGCAACGACCACCCCCAAAACGTGATTCGCGCACCAACCAGGATGCGCTATCGGCAGCTGTAACACACCGGCCCATGGAAGAGAGGAACACCAGCGGGGAAACGACCCACAATATCTCGTGTGATCCGATACAAATCACACGAGATATTGTAGAGAAACCTCCGCACGCTGTCCTCCTG
>JAJRVX010000067.1:0-4202 GCA_024277095.1 Chloroflexota bacterium | reverse complement strand
GTTGTGACCACCCGGTAGCTTCATGCCCGCCCCCTTTTGCCATCCCCGGGGTAGGGCAAACGACTTTCTTGGTCGGGGCGGGCGGATTTGAACCGCCGACCACTTGAACCCCATTCAAGTGCGCTCCCTGGCTGCGCTACGCCCCGATAGCGCCCGCATTATATCAGAAGGCCCTGGAAAAGGCAAATAGATTTTGCGATTCCCATATCTCCCGTCTTCACGCGGCGCTTCGGTCCAGATCCCGGAGGAAGCCGGGATCGGGCAGGTGTAAGCCGGAAAAGCGAGATTTCTGTGGGGGGAGATCTCCCCTTGTGGGCGCGCAGTCGGGAAGGAGGCACGACCCGCGACGCTGGCAGGCAGCCGATCTGCTCAAAATTCAGGTTGGAGGGATCGAATTTTTAGCAAAGGTCAAGCGTTTCATAGGATGCCAACGGCGGCTGAGGCGAGGAAGGGGATGCAGGCGTAGGTCCAAAGTACCGCGTAACTTTATGCCCGCTCGGGCATCTTATCATTTGTAGAGCGGGTATGTGAACCGATCTCATCCGTGCTGTTCCCTTCTCGCCAGCCCATATATTCCCTCCGAGGCAACCCGATACGCCGCTTAGATGCCCATTTTCTGGAATCACCTCGACATAACTCGGCGGGAAGGGGCGAGGATCCGCGCATTCACGCCGTTGGAGAGGGCTCAAGGCGGGCTCGCGAGGGTGAGGCCGCTCTTGCTGGGCCATGGGTCTCACCCTCGCGCCGGCCGTAAGTTGCTTGACAAAGGCCATCGCATCGGGTAGACTGCTAGCGGGTGATGACCTGGACGTCGTGTGATGGCCGATGATCTTCCGCTGCGGCCAGGAAGAGTGGTGTTGGAGTAGGTGTTTGGCGCGAGCGGATAAAAGTCTGTGGATGAGGTATGTGGAAGATGGAAGAGGAAATGCAGGTGCCTGATGCCCTGACGGAGTTGATCAATCAGGCATCTGCCCAGGGATACATCACATATGACGACATCTTACAAGTCCTCCCGGATGCCGAGCAGAGCATGGAGATCCTGGAGGAGTTGTTTGCGCGCCTTCAGGAACGGGGCATTCCTCTGTTAGAGGAGAGCGAAGCGGAGCAGACCATGGCCGCCGATCTGGAGGGCGAGAAGATCGATGAGGAGGCGGCTCTGGCAGACCTGTCGACGAGTGATACAACGGATCTCTATTTCCGGGAGATGGGGCGGGCGCGCCTGTTGACGGCCGAGGAGGAGACCACGCTGGCGCGCCAGGTGGTCGCCGCGCGCCAGGCTCGGCGTCGCCTCCGCCAGGAGCCCGACCTGGATCCGGCGGAGCGCGCGCGGCTGAAGCGCATCATCCGGCGGGGTAAGATCGCCCGCCGTCGCATGGTGGAGGCCAACACCCGCCTGGTGATCAGCATCGCCAAGCGCTACATCGGCCAGGGGGTCCCCTTCCTGGACCTGATCCAGGAGGGCAACATCGGCCTGATGCGCGCGGTGGATCGATTCGACCCGGAGCGCGGGTACAAGTTCAGCACCTATGCCACCTGGTGGATCCGCCAGGCGGTCAGCCGCGCCGTGGCCGACCAGTCGCGCACGATCCGACTGCCCGTCCACGTGGGCGAGAAGCTGCTGCGGCTGCGTCGAGCGTCCCAGATGCTGGAGCAGGAGCTGGGACGCGCCCCCAGCCCGGAGGAGGTCGCCGAGGTTACCGAGCTGCCGCCTGACCGGGTGCGCGGCTATCTCCAGGTCGCCACGCAGCCGCTCTCCCTGGAGCAGCCCGTGGGCGAGGAGGAGGACAGCACCCTCGGCCAGTTCATCGAGGACGAGGACTCGCCCGCTCCGCCCGAGGCGGTCGAGCAGGGTCTGCTGCGAGAGCGCATCAACGAGCTGTTGGATACCCTGAGCCCGCGCGAGGCGCGCATCCTGCGCATGCGATACGGGCTGTACGATGGGCACAGCTACACGCTGAAGGAGATCGGGGATAAGTTCGGCCTAACGCGAGAGCGCATCCGGCAGATCGAGGCCGAGGCGCTCAGCCATTTGCGGCATCCGAGCCGCAGCCGGTTGTTACGGGACTTTGTGGATTGACGACCCTAAGCGTAGACGCGGGGAAGGGCGGGAACGCCATGATAGACGAGGACGACGCCACCGTCGAAGAGCTGCCAGGCTGGCTCCTGGAGGCCGGGCGCGAGCGGGGGTTCGTCACCGTTGACGAGGTGTTGGATGCCATCCCAGAGGCCGGCGATGAGCCGGAAGACTGGGAGGGCACTCTGACCGCGCTACGCGAGGCCGGGATCTCCCTTCGGGAGGAGAGCGAGGAGGTCGAGGAGCCGGAGGAGGAGCTCCCCGAGTCGACGGCGCCCCTGAACGATCTGGTGCGCTACTACATGCAGCAGATCAGTCGCACGCCTTTGCTCACGGCCGAGGAGGAGCGTGATCTGGCCTGGAAGGTCGTGCGGGGCCAGGAGGCTGCCAAGCGGCTTGAGGAGGAGTCCGATCTGGACGAGGAAACGCGCGCGGAATTGCAGAAGCTGGTGGAGGAGGGAGAGAAGGCCAGGGAGCATTTGATCAAGGCGAACACTCGCCTGGTGGTCAGCCTGGCCAAACGGTATGTCAACATGGGGTTGCCGTTCCTGGATCTGATCCAGGAGGGCAACATCGGCCTGATCAAGGCCACGGAGCGGTTCAACCCCTCCCTGGGCAATCGCTTCAGCACCTATGCCTCCTGGTGGATCCGCCAGAGCATCCTGCGCGCGCTGAGCAACCGCGGGCATGCCATCCGGCTTCCGGTGCACAAGCGCGATGCGATCCGACGCATGAAGCGCACCAAGCAGGAGATGTACAAGACGTTGGGGCGTGAGCCCACCGATGAGGAGCTGGCCGAGGAGCTGGGGATCACCCCGCGAGATCTCGCCGAGCTCCAACGGCTGGCGATCCGGACGATCTCATTGGACCAGCCGGTGGGCGAGGACGAGGAGACCACCCTGGGTGAGTTGATCGTCGACGGGGAGGCTCCCACGCCCTTCGATGTGGCGTCCCTGAGTCAACTCCGGGAGGACGTGCGCACCGCCCTGGAGTCCCTGAACGAGCGCGAGCGGGAGGTGCTCTACCTGCGCTACGGGCTTGACGGCGGCGAGATGCGGACCCTTCAGGAGGTCGCGGAGGCCCTGGGCGTGACCCGGGAGCGCGTGCGTCAGATCGAGTCCCGGGCGCTTCGGAAGATGCGCTCGCCGCGGGCCAGGCGATCGCTGGCGGGGTATGCTGGCGGCCAGCTCGGCGTGCGTGTGCCGGAGCAGCCGCGTCCGAGGTCGCACGTGACCATTCCCGCGACGCTTTCGGAGAAGGAGAACGGCGAGGATCTCACCGCGGAGCCCCCGCCGGACCTGAAGGGCTTGATCCAGGGGATCAAGGCTCGCGTTCGGCGCCGGCGGCCGCGCTCGCGTCGGGGGGCTTCCACATAATCCCGCCGGCTCGGATGCTCTCGCGTGCGCCGAGACCCCGAGCTGAGGTATTCCATACAAGAAAGAGAGCCCGGCATTTGCCGGGCTTTTTTTCGCGTGTGGATGGGCGCTCCGATTATAGTCCGTCGGCGCCCGCTTCTGACCTTCGGGCGTTCAGGATGTGTGCCACAACGTCGGCCACCCGGGTGACATCCTGCACATGGTGGTCGGCCTCGGGGGCGGGCTCGTTGCCCACCAGGATGGTGATCATGCCCATTTCCCTTGCCGGGACCAGATTGCGAGGGCTGTCTTCCACCAGAATGCACTCCCGGGCGGTGGCGTCCAGGATCTCCAGCGCGCGTTGATAGGCCTTTGGGGCCGGCTTGCTCACGTAGCCGATGTCGGCGACGTCGATGATGCGTTCGAAGAGAGGGGCTATGTCCAGCGCTTCCAGCACCCGTTGGGCGTGTGCGCGTGTGCCGTTGGTGAAGATCACGCGTCGCAGCGGGATGCGCGTCAGCGCGCGGCGTAGCGCCGGGTTGGGCTTCAGAAAGGCGCTGGGTTGAAAGTCGTGGACGTGATGCAAAAAGTCGTCCGCATCGATGTGGTGCTCCACCAGCAGCCCGGTCATCGTTGTCCCGTATTTCCGGTAGAAGCGGGTGCGCAGCGCCACCGCCTCCTCTCGTGTGATGCCCAGGCGGCGGACCATCCAGTCATCCATCAGCTCGTGCACGCGGGTCATCAGGCCCGCGCAGCGGGGATACAGCGTGTCG
>JAJRVX010000066.1:0-4599 GCA_024277095.1 Chloroflexota bacterium | reverse complement strand
CCTCTGCGGGGTATCGGTACCCACCATACACCCATCGCTCGTCTCGATAGATCAGGACCCCCTGTTCCTCCAGGCGGATCATCGCATCCACGAAGCCCGGGCCGAAGAGCACCTCGTCCCGATTGGTCAGCGGGACCTCATATGCCGCACACGGCAGGTGTTGTTGCAACACATATACGTTGTCGGGATCGATCAGGGCCCGCTCATGGGGACGGCCGAGCAGGTCGTCGGGATGCCGCATGAAGTACTGGTCCAGCGGGTTATCATGCCCGATCAACATCCCCAGGGATGGCTCATCGCCCCGGCCCGCCCGCCCGATCTGCTGCCAGAAGGAGGCGATGGTGCCCGGATAGCCCACCAGGATCGCGGCATCCAGCCCCCCGATATCGATCCCCAGCTCCAGCGCCGTGGTGGCCACCACCCCCAGCATCTCCCCGGAGAACAGCTCCCGCTCAAGGCGCCTCCGCTCCTCCGGAAGATAGCCAGCCCGATAGACCTTCACGCGAGATACCAGCTCGGGGGCCGTCTGCTCCAGCGCGCGGCGGACGTAGCGCAAGATCAGCTCGGCGACGACGCGCGCCCGGGCGAACACGATGGTGCGCACCCCAAACCGCAGCAACGCCTCCAGCAAATAGGCCGCTTCCGTGTTGGGCGATCGACGTGCGGTGCGGGCCCGATCCAGAAAGGGTGGATTCCACAGGGCGATGAAGCGTGGGCCGTGGGGCGAGCCGTCATCCTCGACCACCTGGGCCTCCACGCCCGTGAGCCGGGCGATGTGCTCAGCCGGGTTGGCGATGGTAGCCGAGGATGCGATGAACTGGGGAGACGCCCCGTAGTGCTCGCAGATCCGCCGAAGCCGGCGCAGGACGCAGGCGACCTGAGACCCGAACACGCCGCGATAGTGATGGGCCTCGTCGAGCACGACATAGCGCAGGTTGCGAAAGAAGGAGGCCCACAGCGCGTGATTGGGCAGGATCCCCAGGTGCAGCATGTCCGGGTTGGTCAGCAGGATATGCGCCTGCTTGCGCAGCCGCGTGCGCGCCGCCCGCGGTGTATCGCCGTCATAGGTGCCGCTTCGCACCCAGGAGAGCGTGCCCTCCGTCAGCTCTCGCAGCACGCGCAGCTGATCCTGCGCCAATGCCTTGGTGGGATACACGTACAGAGCCCGCACGCGACGGTCCCCGGCGATCGCGTCCAACACGGGGACGTTGAAACAGATCGTCTTACCGGATGCGGTCGAGGTGGCGATGATCACATGGCGTCCCCGTCGGATCGCGTTGATCGCCTGGGACTGATGCACGTAAAAGCGCGTGATCCCGAGGGCGCTCAGCCGCTCCTGCACGTCCGGGTGCAGGGGAGCGGATAGCTGCCCATACCGGGCTTTTCGGGCAGGGATCCGTCGAAGATGCACCAACTGCCCGCGATACTCTCGCGCCCGGGTGATCTCCCTGAGAAACCGTTGCAGATCCATCGCCCCCATTCTACCACACGTACATGGATTCGCCCCTACCCACCCGAATCGGTAGCGCATCGAATGTAGCGATCTCGCGAGATACCTCACGATGCCCATCGCAAGCCCACAGGGGCGATGCGGCGGGAGATCCCTCCGCCGAAACCTCCACCTCTCCGCCTGACGCATGCCCCTCCCGACCCGGGTTGAGGGAGCAAGGCCGGACAAGACGGTGGAGGGCGGAAAGGAGATGCCGGAGCGTCCACCTCCCCCACCGGTAAGATTGACGAAACACCTTTTCTTGTGTAGGATGGGCACACAACAGCACAAGATAGTGCAGCACGTTTCACCAGGCAAATCACCACAAACGCGAAGAGAGCACCACCTTCGTGCGGTGTAAGGCGACCGGCCGGGATCTATTCGGGCGTTTACGTATCGTTCTCAAGATGGACATACTGGGAGGCAGCTGTGGTGATCTACGCACATCGAGTGGAGACCACCCTCACGGACGATCTATACGAGCTTCTAATCAGCCTGGCGAACCAAAGCGGCCGCGAGGTGGATGACCTCGTTCGAGACGCCATCGTGCAGGCATACGGCACAGACGTGGCACACGTGCGCCGCCTGGCCGCCCTACGACAGCTCCTCTCGCTGGACCTGGACCACGTGCCGGATCCCTTGCAAGCGCCCGAGCCACCCCCCCCTGAGGCGGAGAGAGCTGAGACCATACTCCCCACCGGGATCGCCTTCGTGGACGCGGACGTGTGCATCCACGCGACGGTCCCACACAGCCCCGCGCGGGAAGCGTGTGCGTGGATCATGACCGAGATCGCCCACAAGCGCCTGAGCGCGGCCATCGATGTCGAGGTCCTGCGCGAGCTCGCCGACGGCCTCCGCCACGCCGGCGAGACGGACAAGGGCTATCACATGACCACCGCACTGCAGCAGATCCTCCCCATCATCTACCCGGTAGATGACCAAGACCTCCAGCTGGCCGCCGAGCTGTGTCGGATGAGCGAGACGACGGGAATACGCTTCAGCGGATGCGTGCACCTGGCGGTCATGCAGCACAACGGATTAAACACGATCCTCTCCCTGAACCCCTCCTACGACGAACTGCCCGACATCGTTCGCGTGAACCCGCTCGCCCTTCATCAACGATACATCACGGGCCGGCAGGAGAGCGGCTGAACACCGGCAGGTACAGGCGAAGCGTGACGGGCGGCGGAGGCCTCCGCACCTGAGCCAGCCGGGCGATGGTCCCCACCGCCGCGCGGACGAAATCCGTGAAATACGCCTGATCGATCGCGTCCGCCGTGTCCTGGGGGGTGTGATAGTACGGGTTGAAGTCACGCTCCCGGGGATAGTAGTCCTCAATGGCCAGGATCGAGGCGGAGTAGCCCTCGTTCCAAAAGGAGCTGTGGTCGCTGGCGGAGGCCGCCCCCGCCCGGACGATCTCCGGCTCCAGGCCCAGGTGATAGGCGGCGATGGTCTGGCTGAAGGCCTCGGCAAGCGCGATGGCCGACGGCCGAAAGCCGGCATGCAGATCCAGCGCAGGCTCGCCATCCCCTTCCCAGCCGATCATGTCCAATTGGATAACGCCCAGGATGCGCTCGCCGCGAGCGCGAGCATCGGCTGCGTAGGCCGCGCTGCCCCGCAACCCCTGCTCCTCGCCGGAGAAATTCACCAGGCGGATGGTGTAGGCCGGCAGGACGTCGCTGAGCACCTCGGCGGCCACCAGCGTCGCCGCCGTCCCGCTCCCGTCATCGTCCGCCCCCGGCGCCAGATCGGGCGGCTCCGGCATGTCATCAAAATGGCTGGAGAGGATATAGATCCCCTCCGGATCCACCGTCCCCGTCAACGTCGCCTCCACGTTGATCAACGACTGCCCCCCATAGGTATACGTGTGATACCGGACCGCCCATCCCTGCGCTCGATACTGGGTGGCCAGGTACGCGGCCGCTTTGAACATGCCCTCCGTGCCGGTATACCGGGTCGTGATCGTGTACACACGGCCATCGATGAGAACGGGCTCCGCCCCCGTCAGCCGACGCAGATGGGTCATGAGCCGATCCGTCGTCACCCGCTGCACGATCCGCTCGACCGTCGGATCGGCAGCCTGCGCCGCCGTCACATCCCAGGTGATGAGCAGCAATCCCAGCGTCAGGACCACTGCCAGGCCCACCATCCACAGTGTAAAGGCTGCCCGTCTACGCATAAGCCTCATCTCCCGATGCGATAGGCCCCACCCTATGCGGTAGTGTATCTTTTTCGGTGGAAATACAGCAGGGAGCTTTGAGGGGGGCAGCCCCTCACCTGCCTCGCCCGGCCCTGCCCACCCGAATCAGGCCGGGAAAGGACAGGTGCAAAGCGGAAAAAGAGGATGTTTTGGCGGAGGGAGGTCCCTCCGCACCTCCTCTGTGGGCTTGCGATGGGCCTGGCGGAATTTCCACCATCTTGGATACACTACCCCCTATGTACCTCTTTTGCCGCCATCCTCCGCCGGGGCTATAATCCCCCTGTGCCTCGCGGCACGACGGAGGAGGCGGACTTCGTGCGCATTCACGGTCGATACCTGAATATCCTGGTCTTCACCGCCGGCGCGGCGACCCTCAGCGTCGAGCTAACGGCCTCCCGCCTGCTGGAGCCGTGGTTTGGGAACTCCCTCATCGTATGGGCCAGCCTGATCGGGCTGATCCTGCTCTACCTCGCCATCGGGTACGCGCTGGGGGGACACCTGGCCGATCGCTATCCGGCGCCCTCGGTGCTCTGCCGCCTCGTTGGCTGGGCCGGCTTCCTGATCGGGGTGATCCCGCTGGTCGCGCGCCCGGTGCTCGCCACGGCCGCCCGGGGCTTCGGCGGCGTCGACTTCAACGTAGCGCTCCTGGGCGGCTCCCTGGCAGGGATCCTGGTCCTCTTCGCCGCCCCCGTCATCCTCCTGGGGTGCGTCCCCCCCTACGCCGTGCGGCTGACGACATCCAGCGTACACACCAGCGGCCGGACGGCCGGACGGATCTACGCCCTCTCCACAGCCGGCAGCATCATCGGCGCCTTCCTGCCCGCCCTGGTGCTCATCCCCCAGATGGGCACCCGGCTGACCTTCAGTGCAATCGGGGCGACGTTGCTGGCCCTCGCCCTGTACGGCCTGT
>JAJRVX010000065.1:0-6837 GCA_024277095.1 Chloroflexota bacterium | reverse complement strand
CTCATCAGTACGGCGCGTATACCGGCCCTCGGGGGCCTAGCCCACGCGCCAGAGCGGCACCGTCTTCCCGCCCGGCGCGTCGTCGTTCTGGTACAGCCAGAAATCGTAGTTGCCGTATTGAGGATACCAGGACCCTTCCGTCTCCCGGAGCGCCACCCACACGCTGGGCGTATCCTCCAGGGTGCGCCCCAGATGCTCGTTGGCGAACTCCAGGATCTCGAATCGATCGGGGTCCGTCACCACATCAAGGGAGAAGACGAAGTAATCGGCGTGCTTGTTCAGGCCGCTGTAGACGCCCCACAGGGTGCCCTCCACGCCGGTCATCAGGTTGTCGTAGCTCTCCCAGGCGATGGGCACCTTCTCCCACCACTTGAACATGGGATCGTACTGTCCCGCCCCGAACAGCGAGTAATCGGGATTGTCGATGATCATCCCATCGCCGCCGTCGGGTCGGAGGCCGTTGTGCTTGAGGCCAACGCCCCGGGACGCCGCATAGTCGGTGAACCGACGGCGCTCCGACTGGCGAATGAAGGTCGGGGCATACTGGAGGAAGAGGGTCGTGCGCGGGAACGCGTTCACGTACATGTCCACGATGCGGTTGACCGTCTCCACCCACAGATCGCTGGTCAGGCCGGCCGCCTCCAGGCAGGAATCAAACTGATTCTCCGCCGGCTGGGTCTCTCCATAAAGGCCGGCCGCCACCTGCACCCACTCGATGCGCGGGTCGCCATCGTACCGCGCGCCGACCGCTGACACGAACTTCTCGTACTCGGCCAGGAAGTCCGGATGCCAGTAACGGGGGATGATGTACCCGTCGCAGTTCACCTTCAAGTGCGGGTACTTGGCGAATAGCCAGTCCGGCGTCGCGTAGCTCTCCTTGGAATCGATTCCCCCATAGGTATCAAAGGCGATCCCCACGTATTTGCCATAAGCGATATGGTCGTCGACCCAACGATCCACTACATCCCAGCGATAATTCCCCTCCGTCGGCTCTAAACGCGTCCAGCTGAAGTCCTGATGGCTGCCGACGATGGGGTACTTCTGAGGATCCAGGTTCACGTAATCCCAAAAGACATAAATTCCCGGGCGACGCACGCCAGGCCGCGCTGCCGGCTCGCTTAAAGCTTCCTGTCGCGCCGGTTCCTGGACCGCGCCTGGAGCCGCCTCAGCCCGATTTGTACCCACCATAGAGGTCGAGCTCGCCAAGAAGCCGACCGCTATGAGGACCAAGCAGACAAACCAGGTGGACAGGCGGACAAGCGGGTTCATTTTCTGCATAGTTGCTCCCTCGCTCACGTTTTGGATTTCACGTGGGCAATCTCTCGTGAATCGTGCCAATGCGCCCGGCTGTCCAGACACAACCGGGCGCTCTACCAATTTATTCTCACTTCCATTCTAAGAGAAAAGGGACTCCGGAATCAATAGGCCCAATAGTCCATTAAACTACGAAACCCGGCGGATTTCAGGCGCTCCTCATACACAACGTAGCGAGAGCTGGAAAGGATACGCCCCAAGAAGCACCTCAGGATGATACCAGATGGGACATTGGAGATCTTCAAGCGGTGAATGCGTCCGGTCCGGGGCAAAACCCACGACTAGCAGGCCAGATCCCCACCCATCGCCCGCGCCCGGTCCCATCGGCGATGTGGGGGATGCCGTCTGCTGGCGTGAGCCAGATCAACCACACAGAGGATGATGGAAGCCTTCCAACGCCGCAGGAAAAGCACGTCCCGTCCGAAGCGCCCTGCCGGGTGCCCATGACCCCACCCATCAGAGGCCCACGGCCGAGGCGTCTGTCAAAAAGGCCGGGACTCTCCCCGGCCCTCCAGTGCGCTAACCAGCGTCCTTGCCCGAGAGCACCACGGGAATGGTCTTGAGCAAGATCCACAGGTCCAGCGCCAGCGAGCGGTTTTCAATATACTGGATGTCCAGGGCCACGATCTCGTTGAACGTCAGACGGCTGCGCCCATTGATCTGGGCCAGCCCGGTGATCCCAGGCAACACCTCCAGCCGCCGACGATGCCAGTCGTTATACTGCTCCAGCTCATAGTCCGGGAGCGCTCGCGGCCCCACCAGGCTCATATCCCCCTTCAACACGTTCACAAGCTGGGGCAGTTCGTCCAGGCTGGTGCGTCGCAGGATCTTCCCCACGCGGGTGATGCAACGCCCATTGCTGGCCGGCTTGTAGAGGTGGTGATGATCGCCCGTTCCATTGCCGTTGATGTAGGTGCGCACGAACTCACGATGCGCCACGGTGTGATCCGTATCGGCGGTCATGGAGCGGAATTTATAGAAGCGGAAGACCCGGCCGTTCTTCCCCAGGCGCCGCTGCACGTAGATCACGGGGCCAGGAGAGTCCAACTTGATCGCGATGGCGATGATGAGCATGAGCGGCGAGAGGATCACGAGGAGCGCGGTGGCCAAGACGATATCCAGCAATCGCTTGGTCAGCTCATAGCCACGCCCGGAAGCCCATAGGCCGCCCCGTGGGCGATCCGTGGAAGACGCAGGTGTCGTCTGCCGCCATGGAGTCGCCTGTCTCTGCCCTTGCAACATGCATCCTCCTCCAGCCGTAGTACGATGTGTGAGCATCTGGCCCCGGGAATCACCTCACGGTGCCACCCAATAATCGATAATCAACTGCGGCCGACGGTTGATGTTCCCCGTCTCCGAACTGGCGAAATCATACTGGACGTTGGCCTCGTCCAGGCCCGCAAGCCCTTTCAGGATCACACCCTGGTTCGTGCCAGGGTCAGCGACCCAATCCTGAGCCGCCAACGTGATGTTCCAACGATACCATCCCCCTAAAGCATTGACGGTAACGGTGTCCAAAGGCAACGCGGAACAGTCCGTCATCGAGTCATTGCAGCCCGGCTGGGCCCATGGATTGTCCTTGCTGGCATAGTACCAGTTGGCCTGTCCCTCTTTCCAGGCACGCAGGACCTGATAGGCCGCTATCCGGATCTCGTTGTCATTGCTGCGATCCTGGGCGTACAACTTCAGCCAGGCGCCCGCGATGTGAGCCTTCGCGGGCAACACCCCTAGGTCGAACCGGATCAGAGAGGACATGATGTCCGTCGGACCCGGAGGGCGATCATACCGGACCGAAAGCCAGGGCTCGTTCCCGTAGTTGGCGTTCGGGTCCCAGGCATTCAAAAAGGTATCAGTCGTCCCATTATAACCGGATTGCCCGCTCTGCAAAATAACACGGGTGGTGATGGGCGTCGGCGTCGGTGTAGGCGTCGGCGGGGGATACGCCCGCAGCCAGGCCGGCAGATAAGCCAGGTGGCGGATCGGCGTAGGTGTCGGTGTGGCCGTCGGTGTGGGTGTAGGCGTCGGGGTGATCGTCGGCGTGGGCGTCGAGGTTGGGGTCGGTGTCGCAGTGGCAAAGGGACCACCCTGGCAGGCCACGGAGAGTTCATAAGAGCCCGCCGACCCTCCATAACCATCCACGACGATGTACAGATCCTCGGGGCCCCACGAGATCTGCGTCCCCCAATCCCCATACGCCTCACAACGACCTGGATCCGGCGCCGAGAGCAGGAACACATCCAGATCGGCCGATCCCGGATCGTAGTTCAGCGTGACGGTCACCCACTGGCTGGCCGCCGAATGCAGGACGTAGACCCGCTCCGGGCCGGTCTCCGGCCAGTAGGGGACGCAGCTATACGTGTCAGCCCGCTGAGCCCCTCCCTCCGTGCTTCCCAAGTATACGCCCTGACAGTAGGCAGGCTCAATAATCCCTACATCCCAGTACGGGGTCGGCGTGACGGTCGGGGTCACGGTGGGGGTCGGCGTGGACGTGGGCGTGGGAGCGGGCGTGCCCACCTGTTGCAACCGCACATTCACCGTGAACGTCTGCCCGTCCTGCACCTGCACGAACCGGGGCCATGAGCCGGGATCAAACAGCTCATAGCCGCCGGGGGGGATCGCATCCAGCAGATATCCGCCATCGAGCCCCGTGAACCGATACGCACCCTCCTGATCCGTATACTGCTCCTGGCGAAAGTCGTTCGCCCCCGTCAAGATCATCTGGACCCACGCCACCCGCGGCTCATCCGGGTCCAGATCCCCCGCCTCGTCCACATCCACCCAGGCCACACCGGTGAGCTGGCCGGTTCCGGAAGGCCCCACCAGAAATGCCATCGCCGGCTGCCGGGGCGGGACGAACCAGGCCACCGCCAGCGCACAGGACAGGCCCACGATCAGGATGAGGACGGTTCGTCTCATAACGCCAGGCTTTCAGCGGCGGACACGGCAGGGAGCGCTCCGCACGGAGCCAGAGAAACGGGGTCTTGCGACGGCGTCTCCTCACTGCGCCGTCGCCTCCCCCCCATGCAACCGCAGGCCAAGCGGGAGAGCTCAGCCTGCGGCTGCATCGTCCGGGTCTCGAACGGTTTCCCCATTGCCCGAGCCATATCCGTCGCGAGACGTACGATCACGAAAGGCCCTCAACCGGCATCACCACCGGAGCAGCATCGGCAGATACAGATGGCTCGCCTCAGGCGTCGGCGTCGGGGTGATCGTGGGCGTGGGCGTCGGCGTCGCCTCCTGGTGCGGGAAGCTGTAGGTCATCACCTGGCCGGCGAAGACCTGCACCGGCATGATCGGCGCCACCCAGGTCCATCCCTCCGGAGGCTGGTCCTCCTGCAGCGTGTACTGGCCGGGATCCAGGGTAGTATACCGCACCCAGCCGTCCGCCCCACTGGTCTGCGTCTCCGAGTAGGAGCCCGAGTCCTTCAGCGTCAGCACGGCGCCGCTGAGCAGCGGCTCGCCCTCGTCGTAGTTCCAGTTCCCATTCAGATCGCCATAGGCCCGGACGTGGATGTCGCCGGTGGACGGCGTCGGCGTGGGCGTCGGCGTGGGCTGCGTGCCCAGGTTGGTCACGTCCACAAAGTGGATCCACTCGTCGCCATCGCCCCGGCTGTTGATGCGGAAGTCCATCCCTTCCCCGCTCCAGCCGCTGGGCTTCAACTGATTGTCAAAGCGCGCATCCGACAGGTCGAAGACCACCGTCTTGAGCTGCCCGGTGTTGGTCTTGGTCACGATCTCGGTCTCCTTAGGGCCGGTGACCGAGTCGTAGGTGATGTTGAAGGTGTCCGTACCCAGGTCCACGTACTTCACCGTGATCTGCACATGGCTTTGGCCGCCGCGCAGATACCCGTCATCCACGTCAAACCACATGTACGGGTTGTTGGTCCCCTGATCGGTGCGCCGGATCACGTAGGCCTCGGGCAGCGTGTCCGGGGTCCCCAGGTTCGGGTTGTACGGATTGGAGTAGCAGGGGTAGTTGGAGCCATAGATGTCCGTCGCGTAGGATCCGCCACACGCGCCCAGCCCCGTCACGGAGGAGTCGTTGGTCTCCGGAACCGTCCGGCCGCCCGGGATATCATCCCGCTGGTACAGCCAGAAGCTGTAGTTGCCCAACTGCGGATAGGGGCCGCTTTCTGGGCTGGTCCAGCACGGCTTCCACGGCGAGCGGTGCTCCCGCAGGGCGACCCACACGCTGGGCGTGTTCTCCCGGGTCTTCCCCATGTACTGCCGCGCCCACTGCAGGATGTCCGCGAACTCCGGATCGGTCACCACCGACTGCTCCAGGCGGTAGAAGTCCGCGTGCTTGTCCAGGCCATTGTACACGGCCCACAGCGCCCGCGCCTGATCGCACAGCATGTAGTCGTAGCTCTCCCACGCCACGGGCACGGTCTGGTTCCACTTCATGATGGGCTCATACTTGCCCGCCCCCGGGTACGAGGCGAGTTGCCCCCGCACCGTGCCGTTGGCATCGTCGGTCAGACCGTTGAAGGAGAGGCCCGCGCCCACCGAGGCGGCATAATCGGTCGTGATCTGCTTCTCCTGAATGGTCTTGTAACTGGGGGCGTACTGCAAAAGCACGGGCTTCAGCGGCTGATACGGCGGGTTGGGCGAGATGGAGAAGGCCTTCGCGTACTCCGTGGTGATCTCCTTGACGAAATTGATCCACACGTCGCCGGTCAGGCCAGCGGCCTGAATGACGCTGTCGTACTGGTTCTCCACCGGCTGGTTCTCACCCCAGACGCCGGTCCCGATCGCCACCATCGCCACCCGGGGATCGTTCTTGTAGCGGGCGCCCATCGCTCGGATGAAGCGCTTGTAGGCGTTCTTGTACCCATCGCTGTGATACTTGGGGATCAGGTGGCTGACCTCCAGGCCGACATCATCGATGTAGAACGTGGTGGGATTGGCCGCGTCGTTGACCAGCTTGAAGTGCACCTGGATGGTGTTGCCGCGATACGCGGCGAGGTCCACGGTCACCGGCGAGGACCAGGTATCGGTGATGACGGTGTTGTCCAGCGTGTATACCGTGCCCAGCAGGCTCCCGGCCCCGTTGCGGATCTCCACGGAGAGCTGATCATGCACGCCGGAGGTCTCGGTCGTCGTCATGTACCAGCGGAACGACAGCCGGGCGATGGGCACCTCCACGGGCAGGCGGATGTTCCAGTGGTACACCCTGTCCGTGGTGTTCGGGGTGCCGCCCAGGCGAGCGGAGTAGCCGGAGCCACCGTAAGGGTTCTCATTATTGATGACGGCGTTTCCCTCCGTCGTCCATCCCCTATCGCCCCGGTCGAAGTTACCATTCTGGCCACCCGCGTAATAGTTCAGCGTATCACCGGCCTCGATAACGGTATCGCCGAGCCGGATCGCGTAATCGGGCATGGCCCGGATGTCGCCACAGCACCTACCATCGTAGGTGCTGATGAAGATCCCCGCGCCCAGGCCGGCGTTATGCATCTTGTCCAGGAACCTGTCCAACAGGCCCCAGTTGTACACGCCATCGCCGATCTCCAGCTCGGACCACTG